>JAPPFO010000081.1 GCA_028875175.1 Chloroflexota bacterium
ACCTGGCGCCGCCCTGGGACACCATGCGCGACGCGGTTCCAGCCAACGCCGCCGAAGTTTTCAGGGGCGGCGACTTCGAGGAACGCTGGGTGGAGCTGCTGAAGAACGGCGGCGGCTGGAATGACGACTGGGCGCCCGAGTTCAGCAGCACGCTGAACTGGCACATCAACCTGTTGGCCGAGCCGGCCTTTAGCGATAACGGGATCGAGTACCCGTTGCACCTGATTCCATTCGAGGGCGTGGCGCTGGGCGGGGGCGACGAGACGGCCAACCCCTGGCTGCAGGCCACGCCGGATCCGATCTCCACGGCAACCTGGACTACGTGGGTCGAGATGAATCCGTCAACCGCGGCGGCGTTGAACGTTTCCCGCGGCGACGTGGTGCGGATCGAGACGGCACACGGCGAGTTCGAGGCAGGGGTCTACATCTCGCCGGCCGCCGCGCCGGGCGTGCTGGGCGTGCCGATCGGCCAGGGCCATGACTTTGGAGGCCGCTGGCGCGAGGAGCGCGGCTCGAACGTGCTGGCCAGCCTGGCGCCGCTGACCGTGGCCGGCGCCGGCGGCCTTGCGTGGGCGGCTACCCGGGCCCGCGTGCGGCCCACCGGGGACTACCGGCAACTCCCGACCATCGAGGTCTTGCCGAACGCCCGCAACGACGTCGAGGAAGTAATCGTGCAGGTCACCAATGACTAGCTCAGCCAACGAAGCCGCCGCCCGCGCGAGCGCCGTCTCCGAGATGGGGCGGACGATCCCCACCGATGCGGAAGTTCCTCATTCCGAGGGCGTGCGCTGGGGCATGGTGGTGGACCTGGACCGCTGCACCGGCTGCCAGGCCTGCGTCGTGGCCTGCCAGGCCGAGAACAACATCGCTCTCAACGAAGAACAGCGGGTCCTGGAACGCCGCGCCAAGACCTGGATCCGCATCGAGCGCTACTGGGAAGGCGAGTTCCCCAACGCCAAGGCCCGCTTCATCCCAGTGCTCTGCCAGCACTGCGGCAACGCGCCCTGCGAGACGGTCTGCCCGGTTTGGGCCACCTATCACAATCGCGAGGGACTGAACGTCCAGGTTTACAACCGCTGCATCGGCACACGCTTCTGCGCCAACGGCTGCCCCTACTCGGTGCGCTACTTCAACTTCTGGAACCCCGAGTGGCCGGAGCCGATGAACAACCAGCTCAATCCGGACGTGACGGTGCGGACGAAGGGCATCATCGAAAAATGCACCTTCTGCGTGCAGCGAATCAACCGCGTTCAGGTCACGGCCAAGACTGAAGGACGCGAGGTTGGCTTGGACGAAGTCCAGCCCGCCTGCGCGCAGTCGTGCCCGACCAGCGCGCTGGTATTCGCCGACCTCAACAACCCGGAGAGCTATCCGGCGAAGCTGGCCGAAGCCGAAGCCGACCGCAACTTCACGCTGCTCGAGCACTTCGGGACCGATCCAGGCGTCGTCTACCTGAAGAAGGTCGACCCCCATGCGGTCCTGGAAGAGGACGACCATGGCGTCCCGGCCGAGGCGCACGCATGATTGCTCCCGAAGCCGCCGGCCTGAAGCTGTCTCTGCGCCCGCCCTACCGGCCGCAGGCGCTGAAGATCTCGCTCAACCAGGCGGGAATCGCGCTGCTGGCGGCGTTGGGCGCGTTGGGCATCGTGATGTACGTGGTCAAGCTGATCACCGCCTGGGGCGACCGTGCGGAATGGGCCTATCCGACCGTGGTTCTTATGTTCATCCTGTCCACCGCGACCTCGGCGCCGTTGATCGCCTACGCCTCGCGGATGGCCAAGGGGTATTGGGCCCTCCCCCTGCGCCGCGTCGCAGCGCTGTACGCCGTGCCGTCGCTGCTCAGCTTCGTGTTGCTGATTCCGATCATGGCCTCGCTCCCGCCGCTGGAAGGGCGCTCAAATCTCTGGTTCGGATTCAGCGCCGGCGCTCCATTTCTGACCGACGCACTGGCGCTGGCGATCCTGCTGCTGACCGGGATGGCGCTACTGTGGTTTTCGGCGGTGCCGGATCTTGCCGGACCGCCGAGCCGCGTACGGGCCATGAGCCGCTGGCAGCGACTGCTCTTCCTGAATTGGTCGGGAACGGCGCGCCAGTGGAAGGTCCTGCGCGCCGCCAACCTGGCGCTCGGAGCCTTCTACCTGATGGGCTACGCCTTCGTGCACATGCTGCTGACCACCGATCTGGGCCAAAGTCTGTTGCCAGGCTGGCGGTCGGGCATCTTTCCCGTGTACAGCGCCGTGACCGGCATTCAGGCCGGCATCGCCATCACGCTGCTGACGGCGGCGTTGATGCGCCGGTTTTCACCCGAAGCCGGACGCTTTATCGGCGATGAGCAAGCGGCGGCGCTTGGCAAGATTCTGGTGGCCGCCACGCTGATGTGGTTCTACTTCTTCTGGTCCGACTTCCTGCTGATCTGGTATGCCCGGCTCCCCAGCGAGGTCGCCGCCATGCAGGTCACTGTGGCCATCACCTACATCCTGCCCTTCGTGCTCACGGCGGTGCTGATGTTTGCACTGCCCCTTGGCTTGCTCATCTTCAACAAGGTCCGCCAGTCACTGTCTCTAATCGCCGGGGTTTCGGCCCTAATTGTGGTGGGCATCCTGTTTGACCGTATCCGATTCTTCGTAGCGCCGATGGCCAACCCGTCGCCGTTCGGACACGCCATGCACGAGTTGCCCGCGCCGTATTGGCCCAACGCACTGGACGTGCTCTTCATCATCGGCTTCATCGGACTGATGTTTGCCGTATTCGTCTATGCCGCCTCCCGCATCCCGGTGCTCAACGGTTGGGAGATGCGCCAGGGCTCGATGCTGCGTAAAGAGCGCACATACATGAAGGCCCACGTTCTCGTGATCGGAAAGCCGGACTAATGCAAGAACCGGTCGTCGCCGACACCAAGACCTCGAACCGCGAGCTGCTGGACTTCGTCTTCGCCTGGCCGGCCTGGTTCTTCGCTGTCGGCGGAGCGCTCAACGGCCTGCTGGTGGCGGCCTTCGTGGTCGTCATCCTGATGTTGATGTTCGGCCTCCAGTTCCTGGGCTACTCGCACCCGGTCTACTGGGGCTTCCTGATCGTGAACTTCGTGTTCTGGATCGGGGTCAGCCACGCCGGAATCATGGTCTCGGCCATCCTGCGGCTCACCCAGGCTGAGTGGCGACGTCCGGTCACCCGCGCCGCCGAGGTGCTGACAATCTTCTCCCTGCTGACGGCCGTGCAGTTCCCGCTGATCCACTCCGGCCGCCCCTGGCGCACGATGTACTGGACGTTCCCGTACGACTGGAACCGCGGCGCCTGGCCCAATCCCCGGTCGCCGCTGGTCTGGGACCCGTCGGCGATCTTCACCTACCTCACGTCGACGATCCTCTTCGTCTACGTCGCGCTGCTGCCCGACCTGGCGCTGGCGCGCGACCGCGCCCCCAACCCGGTCAGCCGCGCGATCTACGGCGTGCTGGCCATGGGTTTCCGAGGTACGACGCGTCAGTGGCGGATCCAGACCGTGGCCGGCCTGCTGCTTTCCGCCATCATCCTGCCGATCTTCGTCTCGGTGCACTCCATCGTGTCCTGGGACTTCGCGGTCACGTCGGTCCCCGGCTGGCACAACACCATCTTTGCCCCATACTTCGTGATCGGGGCCGTGCACTCCGGCGTGTCGGCCGTTGTGACGGTGATGATCGTGATGCGCTACGCCTTTGGGCTGAAGCGCTTCATCACTCGCGACCACATTGACTCGCTGGCCCGCCTGCTGATCGTGGTCGCCACCGTCTGGCTGTTCTTCTTCCTGCTGGACTTCTTCTTCGGCCTCTACGGGACTGAGCCCGCCGAGGTCGACACCTGGCAGCGGCGACTAGTCGAACCGCCCTGGGTCATAATCGCAATCACCTTCATCATCTGCGCCTACATCATCCCGGTGCCGATGTGGATGTTCCGCGCCATCCGCCGCAACTTCTTCTGGATGTTTGTGACGACCATCCTGGTGAACGTCGGCATGTGGCTGGAGCGCTACATGGTGGTGGTGCCCGCGCTGGAGCGGAAGAGCGGGCTTACCTTCACGTACGGCGACTACGCCCCCTCGTTATCCGAGTTCATCCTGGTAGCCGCATCCTTTGCCCTGGTGATTCTCGGGTTCCTGACGTTCTCGAAACTGCTGCCGATCATGCCGGCCGCGGATATCAAGGAAGGCCAGATCCTGGCCGACCGCATTAGAGTCGGTCGGGCCAACGTGCCGGCCGCCATGCGGGAGTGAGGTCTATGGCAATGCAGTCCCAAGCCAAACGCGAACTGCTGGCCCTATACGAAGAGCCGGACCAGGCCGCCGACGCCGTCGAGCGCCTGCAAAGCGCGGGATTCGACGACAATGACATTGAAATCCTCAGCAGCACGCCCTATCCCGAGGGCGCCTTCGGCGAGGGGCACACCAAGCACCGGCTTTTTGCCTTCCCCTTCGCCGGCGCGGCCTGCGGCATGGCCGTCGGTATCGCCTGGATCGTCGGTGCGCAGGTCTCCCTGCCGATTATCACCGGCGGCAAGCCGATCGTGGCGGTGCCCGCCATCATCCAGATCCTGTACGAGGGCACGCTGTTGGGCGCCGTGCTCTTCACGGTCCTCGGCGTGCTGTTTGAATCGCGCCTGCCGGACGGCGTGGGTCTCTACGACGACCGCATCTCGGAGGGCTATATCGGCATCTCCGTCATGGCGCGTGAGCGCCGATTGCCCGACGCCCAGATCGCGCTTGAAGAAGCCTCACCCATCGACCTGCTCTCCAAGGAGGGCAGCCTGATGCACGCCCCGGGAACCACGTGACGCGACCCCGACTGCGGCCCCGCAACCTCGCCGCCCTCGCCGTAGGGCTGGTGGCGGCGTTGACGCTCGTCGGCTGCGAAACGGGCGCCTACCCGCTGGACATCTTCCCGGAGATGCACTACCAGCAGTCCTACCGGACCCAGGAGCCATCGCACCCCGGCGCGCCCGAGGGCTCGATTCCGACAATCGGCGGCGAACTGCCCGTCACCGACTTCGTGGCCATGATCGCCAAAGAGAACCCGGTGCCGTTCACGGGCGAGTCGATCGACGACGCGCGCGCGGTCTTCGCGACCAACTGCGCCATGTGCCACGGGGCCAACGCCGACGGTGACAGCTTCGTGGCCAGGCAGTTCGAGCAGTACCAGGAGAAAGCGCCGCCGTCGCTCCGCCGCGCGGAGCTGGCGGACCAGCAGGACGGCGCTTTGTTCTGGACGATCACCAACGGCGTCAACCGCATGCCGTCATTCAGTTCACTGCTCACGGCTGAGGAGCGGTGGTCGCTCGTTAACTTCATTCGGTCCATCCAGGAGTCGCCGCCGCCTGACGCCTGAGCGGAAGCGGTCCCATGGCCGAGAGCCCGATCGTCCTGCTGGTGGCACTTCGCTACATCCACGTACTGGCGGCCGCGCTGTGGGTAGGCGGAGGAATCGTGGTGCTGGCCGCGCGCGCCGCGGCGAACATGCCACCGCTGCCGGGCGCTACCAGTGCCGCGCTGGGACGTACAGTGGGACGGCTGGTGGGCACCGGATTCGCCGTCTTTGTCGTCACCGGCGTGCTGCTTACCTTCAATCGCCTCGCGGAGCAATCGATTGATGCCGCCTACATCGCGGTGCTGGTGAGCAAGACGCTGCTGGCCCTGGCCATGTTTCGGCTGGCCATTCCCGGCCGCCGACAATCGGAGCCCCAGGCTGCCACGTCCGACCGCCAGCCCTGGTGGCAAAGCCGCACGGCCATAATCGTTGGGCTCGGACTTGCGATTTACCTGCTGTCGCTGGTCCTCAACGAAATGGCCGAGCTCAGTTTCCGGAGTGTCGGCTAGTCTGGACCCGGACACCATGAACGCCACGACCACGACGTCACCCCGCCCCCGGCTGCCGGCCAAGCTGCTCCTGCTAGCAGCCGCGCTCACCGCCGCCGTGGGCTTCCTGGTCTGGACCGGCACCCAGGGCGCCACGGTCTACTACCACACCGTCGGCGAGGTGCGCGCCATGGACTCTGAGGCGTTCTACCGCCTGATTCGAGTCAACGGCATCGTCGCGGACGGATCGATCCAGACGTCCGCCGACGGCAACGTAATCAACTTCGACCTGCAGGACGACTCGGGGCGCCTGCCCGTCGAATACCGCGGCACGCCGCCCGACCTGTTCGGCTATTCAGCCGAAGACCGCTACCAGGAAGTCATCGTCGAGGGCCAGCTCGAACCCAGCGGCGCGTTCCGCGCCCGCAGCCTCATCGTCAAGCACGGGCCCGAGTTCGAGCCTCGCGAAATCCCGGCACAGTAGGGGCGAACAAAGTCGACGGCCCCGCGTTCGACGCTTCGCGAAGCTCGCAGGCCACCTTGCCGGCCATTGCCGCAACCGACCTGGTGGTACGGCTGGGGCAGCGTCAGATCCTTCGCGGCGTATCGCTAGCGCTGGCGCCCGGCGAACGGGTGGCCGTCGTCGGACCCAATGGCGCCGGCAAGACCACACTGCTCCGGGCGCTGGCCGGTCTGATTCGCCCCAGGCGCGGCCAGGTAAGCCTGCGAGGCGGCGGCGACCCTTCTCAGCCCGCCGCGCGCGCCGGCCTAGGATTCCTGGGACATCGCCCCTCGCTATATCCGCACCTCAGCGCCCGGGAAAACCTCGCCTTCGCGGCGCGACTTCGCGGAGCCTCCGGATCCGCCGCGCGCATCGAGTCCGCCCTCGAGAACGTGGGCCTTGCAGCCGATGCCAACCGCCTCGTGCGCGACTACTCCCGCGGCATGCAGCAACGCCTGGGGCTCGCCCTCGCCTTGCTACCGGAACCGGACGTCGTGCTCTTGGACGAACCGGACGCCAGCCTGGACGCCGCCGGCGTCGGCGATCTGCCGCTGATGCTTGACGCGCTGGCGCCCCATGCGGCCGTACTCTTCAGCACCCACGACGAGCGGGTGGCCCAGGCGCTGGACGCTCGCGTCGTCCGACTGGCGAGCGGACGCCTCACCGAGGATTCGCGCTACGCGCCGGCGCCGCACACGCCAACGACTCGCGGTCAAGCAGCGCCGCGCCCGCCCGGATTCGTCCGGGCCGTCGGAGCCATGATCGCCAAGGACGCCCGGGTCGAGTGGCGAGCGCGCGAGCAGGTGCCAACGCTGCTCATATTCACCCTGCTCGCCGCCGTCGTCTTCGACATGGCCTTCATCGCCGCCCTGGGGTCCGAAGTCGCGGCCGTCGCCCTAGGCGTCCTGTGGGTCAGCGTGCAGCTGGCCGCCACACTGGCCGGCACGCGACTGTTCGCAAGCGAGTACGAACGGGGCACCCTGGATGGGCTACTGGTCGCGCCGGTCGACCCGAGCGGGATCTACCTCGCCAAATTTGCGCTGCTGGCGATCGAGACGGCCTTCGTGGGCGTCGCGCAGCTGATATTCCTGAGCCTGCTATTGAACGTGTCGCTGTTTCAGGCATCCACCATCGGAGCCGTACTCCTGGCCTCGGCGGCGATCAGCGCCATCCTGGCCCTCCAGAGTTCCCTGGTCGTAAACGCCCGCGCGCGCGAGATGCTGATGCCGCTGCTCGCCATCCCGCCGGCCGTGCCAGTGCTCCTTGCCGGAGTTGGCATCACCCTCGGGGCTCTTGAAGTCACGCCAGCCGGCCAGCAGGGCGCCTGGTTCGGGTTGCTGGCCGTCGTCGCGGTCGTATTCTTGACGCTCGGGACGGTCCTGTACCCGCAGGCGGCCCGGACGTAACGGAAGGACGACATGCGACAAGCTCGAACAACGGAGTTGCCCCCACCACGGCGGCTCGGCGCGCTTCGCGAACCTGCCAACGCGGCCCTCTATGTCGCGCTGTTGCTTAGCATGGGCCTGGCCATCTTCATGGCCTTCGTCGTTGCGCCCGCCGAACGCGTGCAAGCCGAGGTCTACCGAATCCTCTTCGTGCATGTGCCCAGCGCCTGGCTGGCCTTCGCCGCATTCGGCGTGGTGGCCGTCGGCAGCGTGATGTTCCTTATTCGAGGCAAGTCCCATTGGGACCGGCTCGCGCACGCCTCGGCCGAGATCGGCGTGCTCTTCACCACGCTGTGCCTGGTCACCGGGTCTATCTGGGGCCGCAGCGTGTGGGGTGTGTGGTGGCAGTGGGATCCGCGCCTGACCACCACCCTGATCATGTGGTTCATCTACGTCAGCTACCTCGCGCTGCGTTCCTATATCGATGACCCGGACGCCCGCCGGCGAATGTCGTCCGTGCTCGGCATCGTTGGCGTGGTCAGCGTGCCCATCGTCTGGTTCTCGGTGGAGTGGTGGCGCAGCCTGCATCCCACGCCCTCGATCACCAATCCCGGCGGCGGCATGCCGCCCGAGATGCTGACCACTCTGCTGGTTTCGGTGGCAGCCTTCACCGTCTTCTACGTCGTCCTGGTACGGCAGCGCATGCAGCTCGAACTGGCCGTAACCGAGCTGGGCAGCCTGCGCGAGCGTCTGCACGAACGGAACGAGGATTCCGCATGACAAATGACTTGCTATACCTGTTCATCGGCTTCAGCGCCGTCTGGGTGGGCGTTTTTGGTTACCTGGTCTACGTCACCGGGCGCGTGCGCAGTGTGCGCGACGAGTTGCACGATCTGCGAGGGCAACTCGACGCGCCGCAGGCAGGGCCAAAAGCGTCGAGCCACTAACGCCCACCGCGCGAACTTGCATCCGCCTCCGCCGATAGCGCGCCCCCCGAATGCCTGATCTCGTTGATGCCGGCCGGCTGGGACTCGGTGTTGCTTTTGGCGTGGCCGTGCTGCAACTGCTGCTTAGCCTGGCCGGCGCCGTACGCCGCACGCCGGAACTAAGTCGCAGCGCCGCCAACGCGGCCTCCGTCCAGGCCGCCTTGCTGACCGTCGTGGTCGCTGGCCTGGCGGCCGGCTTCCTGGCACGCGATTTCTCCATTCAGTTCGTGGCCGACCACTCCAGTTCGGCCATGCCCACCGGCCTGACTCTCGCCGCGCTCTGGGGCGGCCAGGAAGGCTCCCTGCTGTTCTGGACCTGGTCCATGAGCCTGTTCGCGGCGGTCGCAACCCGCCGCATGTTGAACGCGGACAGTGTCATCGGTCCGCACGGGATCGTCGTGGTCAGCGGTCTGCAGCTGTTCTTCCTGGGGGTGCTGGTCTTCACGTCGTCGCCGTTTTCGCGCCTGGTGGCCGCGCCGGCCGAGGGCCGCGGACTCAATCCCTTGCTGTGGGACAGCGGCAAGCAAATCCATCCCCCGTTGCTGCTGTCCGGCTACATGAGCTTCGGACTCCCCTTCGCGTTCGCGGTCGGCTTGCTGACCGCCGGCCGTGTCACGCAACCGTGGCTACGCGAAATGCGCAACTGGATGCTCCTCGCCTGGGCCATCCAGAGCGCCGGACTGCTGCTGGGCGCCTGGTGGGCCTACCGCGTGCTCGGCTGGGGCGGCTACTGGGGCTGGGACCCCGTTGAAAACGTCGCCCTGCTGCCCTGGCTGGTCGCCACCGCCTACCTGCATTCCGCGCTCGCCCAGGAGCGGCGCGGTCAGCTGCGCGCCTGGGCCATTGGCCTGGTGCTGCTGACCTACGCGTTGGCCATCTTCGGCACGTTCGTGGTTCGCAGCGGCATCCTTTCGTCGGTGCACAACTTCGCGTTGTCTGATGTAGGCCCGATCTTCTTCGTATTCGTGGGCGCGCTCCTGATCCTCTCGGCCGTGCTCTTCATCTACCGCCTGCCGCTCATTCGCTCGGACGAACCGATTACCGACATCGCGTCAAAGGAAGCCGGTTTTCTGATCAACAACCTGCTGATGCTGGCAATTGCCGCGGCCACCTTCTGGGGCACGGTCTTCCCGCTGGTCACCGAGATCGTCCAGGGCGCCCGCATCGCCGTGGGACCGCCCTTCTACACCCAGGTCAACGTGCCCTTGCTGGTCGCAACGCTCGGGCTGCTGGCCATCTGGCCGTTGCTGGCCTGGCGCCGCACGTCCTTGCGAGCCGCCTGGCGAGCCACGCGCTGGCCAATCGCAACCCTGGTCCTGATCTCAGTGCTGCTGGCGGTCCTTGGCATGCGTGACGGACTGCCGATCATCGCCATCGGACTCACGGCGGCCGTCGCGGTGGGCGTAGCGCTCGAGTACGGCCGCAGCATGCGGGCCGGCCTCACCCGCCGGCGCGAGGCGGCGACCGGCCCGTATCCGCTCATGGTGGGCAACCGGCGGCGCCTGGGCAGCTATCTCGTGCACCTGGGCATCGCCATCCTGGCGCTCGGAATCATCGCCTCCGCCGCTTTCAGCCAGGAGACCGCCGCAACCGTGGAGCGTGGCGAGGCCGTAAGCCTCGGCTCGTACGACGTCGTCTTCCAGGGTCTCCGCAGCAGCGTCCAGCCGGGCCTGAATACGGTCGTTGCCGCCGTGGACGTGCGGCGCGACGGTGCCGTGATCGATCGCCTGTCGCCTGCCAGGCGCATTCATGCGGGCTGGGAAAACCAGCCGACGGCCGACGTGGCGGTCAGCACCACCCTGCCGCACCTGGACGACGTGTACGTGCTGCTCAGCTCGTGGGACCAGAGCGGCGCTTCCGCCACCATTCGATTGCTGATCAACCCGTTGGTCGTCCTGCTCTGGATCGGTGGAATCGTCTACTTCGTCGGGATCCTCGTGATCGCCTGGCCAACGGAGCGGCGGGAAACAGCGGCGATTCCGGATGCCGCGGCACAGGCGGCCGCTTCGTGAACCGGTTCCGCGCGGGCCTGCTCCTGGCCCTGCTGGCGGCCACGGTCCTGGCGCTGCCGGCCCACGCGGACGACCAGCCGGACCTGCCCACCCGTAAGCGCATGTGGTCGATCGCCGAGCGGCTGGACTGCCCGGTTTGCCAGGGGCAATCCGTGCGCGAGTCCAATGCCCAGCTCGCCGCCCAGATGCGTGAAATCATCCTGATCAAGCTCCAGGCCGGCGAGTCCGAAACGCAGATCATGGACTTCTTTGCGGATCGTTACGGCCTGGCGGTCTTGCGCGAGCCGCCTCGCGAGGGTCTGGCCCTGGGGGTCTGGATCGGTCCAGTCGTCATTCTCAGCCTGGGCATCCTGCTGCTGGGCTGGGTCTTCGCTCGGGGACGCCAACCCGGAGTCGCGGCGACCGGCGCAAACCTGGAGGCCTACGAGCGGCAGGTGGACGACCTGCGCCAGGCTGGACGCGGCTCGCCACCATCAGCATGACCGCGCCGCTACTGAGCCTGGCGGTCCTCCTGATCGCCCTTGCCGGACTGGCCTGGATCGTCGCGCCCTTGCTTCGTCGATCAATTGAATCCGGCGACTCGCTCGGAACCGATGATGACCTGGCCGTCGAGCGCGGGCTGCGAATGCTGGATGACTTGCAGGCCGAACGCGATCGGGGCGCCATCAGCCGTACGGACTTTGAGCAAGTCAGTGGCGACGTTCGCCGCGACACAGCCCAGCGACTGCACGACCGCGACCAGCGACGCCGGCGACTGGACGCCGCGGTGGAGGCCCTCGTTGGAGACGCGGCGCCTGCCGCAATCCCGGGCGCGGCTCGGACACCCACGCGTGCGCGGACCGTGGCCTGGGTCGCGCCCAGCGTCGCGCTGGTGACACTGCTCGGGGCGCTGGTCGTCGTGATCACCGTCGGAGCGCGATCCGCGGCCGCCGAACAGGAGCCCGTGGGCAACGTTGGCGTCGCGGCAATTTCCGGAGCGGCCGTATCGGCCGGCAATGCCGACTTGCTGCTCGTCAGCCACGCAACGGGTGCGCAACTGAGCCGCGACGGCGGACGAACCTGGGCGCCTGCCGAGGGCCCAGGGGAAGCCGTAAGCGCGGCGGCTGGTTCCGACACCCTGTACGTGCTCGCCGGCGACGGCGTGTGGTCAAGTCGGGATCAGGGCGCCACCTGGGGTCCCGAGTCCGGCTTCCCGGCATTCCGACGCCTCGCCATTGGATCGCGAACCCAGAGCCTGGCTGGCGTCGAGGACTCCGGGTCGATATTCGTGAGCAATGACATGGGCCGCAGTTGGGAGTCAGGCCCCGCCGACGCCCCGAGCAGCCTCACGGGACTGGCCGTCGTCGACTTCGGCGCTCCGTTCCTGCTGGCAGCCACCGGCGCCGAAGGCGTGCTCGCCTCCGAGAGCAGCGGCGGCTGGCGCGGCGCCAACGGGTTCGTCAACGGCGTCCTGCCCACCATCACCATTCGCGCCGTGGTCTACGAGCCCGAAACCGGCGACTCCTACAGTTCGGCGTCCGGCGAGCGATTCGAGGGCGCCGCCTTCGTCGCCACCGACGCTGGCGTGTTCAAGTCCGTCGACGGCATGCAGTCGTGGGTGCAGCTTCCCCTGCGAGCGGACGTACGCGCGCTGGCGATCAGCGGCCGCACGTTGTATGCCATCGCGACTGACGGATCGGTCTTCCGCAGCCGTGACGCGGGAACGACCTGGCGATGAAACGAGCGCTCGGACTAGTCGCCGCGCTGTTCGCCCTTGCCATCGTCGGCGTAGCCGGCGCGCAGGCCCAGGGAAGTGGCGAGATTGTCGGGCGTCTCCGGCCGGCTACGCCAGGCACGGCACTACCGTCGGGCCTGGTCGTCCAGCTTGACGGTTTTCGACAGACCGATCGCTTGCCGACGAGCGAGGCCACGGTTGGCGCTGATGGCCTCTTCGTATTCCCAGACGTGGCTGCGGGCGGTGAATTCGCTTATCTCGTCTCGTTTGAGGTCGAGGGCGTGCGCTACAGCAGCGATGTCCTGCAAGTCGCGGCTGGCGAGGGCACGGCGGTCGAAATCGACGTGTTCGCCGTCACGGAGACTGATCCCGGCATTAGCTTCCGGAGTCTGACCCGCCTGCTCAGACGCCAGACGGCCGACACGCTCTCAGTTGTCGAAGTCGCCGACGTGCACGTACCCGGCAATCGCGCCTACCTGCCGGTGCAGCAAGCGGGCTCGCCGCCGCCCCTGCGTTTCGGCGTACCCGATGGCGCGTTCAACTTGCAGCCGGTCGCGGGCTTCGGACCCGGTGACGCCGTCATCGGCGGACCGGGCTTCGCGGTCTTTGCCGGACTCCAACCAGGCGTGACGACCATGGTTTACGGCTACCAATTGGCGCTCGACGGCGGGACCGTCGCCTTCGATTGGGCGCCGGCGCTG
>JAPPFO010000057.1:0-1017 GCA_028875175.1 Chloroflexota bacterium
TGAGCTCCAGCTCAGTCGAAGCGTCGGACCGCTCTCGGTTGCCAATGGGGGCATCCTTGGGCATCCGGTCCCGTGGGGCAGCGAGCACCACGAGGCATTACGATCGCGTTTCGCACACACGATGACGACTTCGGTCATGCTGGAAGACCTGCCGGAACCGGAGAATCGGGTCACGCTCGATCCTGAGTTGACCGACGCGCACGGCATTCCGGCCCCGCTGATCGAGTATCGCGCTGGAGAGAACACGCAACGCATGCTCGAATTCAGCATTGCGCGTGCCCGCGAACTCTTCGAAGCTGCGGGTGCCGTGGAGATCCTGGTGGACCCGCTGGTCCAGGAGTCCGGCTGGCACCTCATGGGAACCTGCCGCATGGGCGACGATCCCGAGCGGTCGGTGATCAATGGTTGGGGCCAGGCGCACGAGTGTCCGAATCTGTTCGTTATTGACGGCAGCACATTTACAACGTCCGCCGCCGTGAATCCAACAAGCACCATTCAGGCCGTCGCTCTGCGCTGTGCCGACTGGTTAGGTCGAAATTATCGAGAGGTAGCGGCATGACGCCGCGCATCCTTTCGCCAGAGGAACTTGCGCTGCTGACGCTGGTTCAGGACGAATTGGTGCCGGCCCACGGCGACCTGTCGGCGGCCGGGACGCTGGGCGCGGCGCAGACGGTTGACGCCTACCTCGCAGAACGACCGCAGTTGCGACGCCCTGTGCTGACTGCTCTGCGCGCAGTCGAAGTCATCGCCGGTGGAACACCGTTCGTTGAACTCGACTCAGAGCGGCGGGTAGACGTACTTCGGCGGGTCGAGTGCGCCGATCCCGAGTCGTTTTCCGAACTCGTGAAGCGGACTTACAACGCGTACTACACGAGGCCTGACGTGCAGGCGTCACTTGGCATTGACGGTCCACCGCAACCCGTGGGTTTTGAACTGCCCGCGTTCGACGAATCGCGGCTTGCGCGCGTGCGTGGCATGGGCAAACTCTGGCGGGATGCCTGAATCGATCCGTCGATA
>JAPPFO010000057.1:1027-12720 GCA_028875175.1 Chloroflexota bacterium
GCCTTTCGTCAAACGCTGGCGACTAGCTTTCCTTCTGGACTCCCAGATCGCCGTTGCGCATTTCAAACTTCACCTTGAACCCAGCCTGGACAGCGGCCGCCTGGATTCGACCGCGCAGCGTGGGCTGCCGCTTCTTTTCGTCATCGGTCAGGCTGACAACCGTCCACTCGCCGGCCTTGCTGCGCCCGGCTGCACGAACGATTTCCCTGATTTCCGGGCTCACGCGCCGCATGCGCTGCGGGCGGCTTGCCCATTCGCTGCCCGACACGACTTCCTTAAGCTTCATCAATCGTCCTCCTAGCGACGTTACGAAGGCTCGTACACCGCACAAGTTTGCTACATCACTATGTGGAGCGCAACCGACGCTTTCTGACGACCTGAGACAAACTCAGGCAGGACTGTCACCGAACAATCACAGATCGATTCATCAACTTTCGGTGGCGCGATGTACTCCTGAGGCACGCCAAATCGCGCTCGATCCGGGCAGCTAGCGCCATAGGCGCTCCGAAACTGAACAGGTCATCGGAACAGGTCCCATTTTCGTCGCTTACGTCGTGCATCGGCTGTAGGCGCAGCGTCCGATCTGAAGTTCCCGGCCTAAGCCCCGGCGGCCCGTATTGCGATGACCTTGTTACTACGAAGTCGCACAGAGCGACGAAGCGAGTGCGCGTACTGCCTTTTCCCAGCCTATCCCTTCCCTGCAGCGTGTTGGACTTGGCGACTTTGGCGGCACCACAGCTTGGCAGTCGACCGAAAGTTAGACCGACGCAGCAATTTCATTCGAGAGGGAAGTAATTCAACTGGGCTCCGTAGCAGGTGCATGGGCAGTCGATTACTGCGGTGGGTCGAGGATGCACCTACCACTCCTGAGACCGCTCCAAGAGATTGAGACCATTTCCCCCAAGCATGGAACGTGCTGTATGTGAGACACTTCCCGTGGACCCGACAGGTTCGGGCAACATCCAAACCAGGATGTTCGGGCGGCCGAAACTGCACCTCACGCGGTGCGAAGCGTCAAACCACCGCGAAAAAAGGCCGCCCGAAGGTGACATACGAAGCCGCCAAGCGCGTCGTTGACCTTTTCCTCGCACTTTCTCTTCTCGTTGCCTGTCTGCCGCTCTGGCTTCTAATCGCCGGCCTGATCAAGTTGGACTCACCCGGGCCGGCGCTCTACAGCGCGATGGTTCACGGACGCGGCGGCCGACCGTTCCGGTATTACAAGTTTCGAACCATGCGGGCGAGCGCGCCGAACGACATGCACCAAGCATTTGTCGCGGCGTACATCCAACTAGGGTGCCCCCAGGGCAAATTGCTGGATGACCCTCGCCTTACCCGCGTTGGTCGCCTGCTTCGCGTCTGGAGTCTGGACGAGACCCCTCAGTTTCTCAACGTGCTGCGCGGCGATATGAGCCTCGTAGGGCCACGTCCGCCACTGACTTATGAATTCCAGCACTACGACGCCCGAGCTAAGCGTCGCCTCGCGGTTCGACCTGGAATCACCGGCCTGCAGCAAGTGACCTCCCGCGGATGCGCGTCGTTCCGCCGGCTGGTCGCGACCGACCTTCTCTACATCCGGCGTCAATCGCTCGCGCTCGACCTGGTCATCCTGGCGCGCACGATTCCCGCAGTCCTCTCTCGCCGTGGCGCCGCCTAGGCCCGCATGGGGCGCCGCCTCAAGCGCCATGCGGGCGCGGCCACATCGGTGGCTAGCGCCGGTGGGCGTGGCCGCGGCGCTTGCGCTTCTGGTACTCGCCGCATTCGATCTCGCCCGTCTCACACTTGAGGCCGATCACGCCATCGATTCGATCAGCGAAGTCCGCTGGCAGCTCGACAGTGCCGTTGCCAATGCCAGCGAACTGCACGCCAGCAGCATCACACTGAAATCCGCAACCGCACGACTGGTCGCGCTTGAACGCCGACTGGATCGCTACGGGCCTGTCCTGGCGGTCACGTCCATCGTCCCGCCGCTCGAGCGCCGGATCGAGGAGGCCCAGGCGCTGCTGGCGATTCACGTAGACCTCAGCTCGGCAGCCGCCGAGTCGTTGGACATGGCGGCAGGTCTCATGGATCGGCTCACGGGAACGAGCGCTTCGCGGGACGAGCCGCTTCGGGCACTGGTGGACACCTTGAAGGCCGAGCGCGAAACGATTCGCGCGCAACTCGCAATCGTCGACCGCGCCAGCCGGCGGCTGGACGGCATTGCCACAACTGCCGGTGGTCAATTCAGCGATCCGCAGGCGGATGCTCTTCGGGACACGATCGGGACCCTGCGCACCACACTCCAGGCCGCCCTGCTGGCGCCGCAAGCGCTCGGCTCGCCGACGCCCAAGCGTTATCTGCTGCTGGCGCAGAAGAGCGACGAGCTGCGGCCGACCGGTGGATTCATCGGAAACGTCGCGTTCGTGACGCTCGTAGACGGTGAACCGCGCGACCTGACCTACCTGCGCAGCTACCTGGTCGAAGAACCGACCCGACCGCGAGTGCCGGCGCCACCGCCCTTCCGCCGCTACCAGGGCATGCGCGACTGGAACTTGCGCGACGCGAACTGGCACCCCGACTTTCGGACTTCCGCCGACGAGATCCAGCGCTTCCTGGCGCTGAACGATGCGGAGCCGGTGGCCGGGATGTTCGCGTTCGACCAGCAGGCGCTGGGCATCCTGTTGGCCGCCATTGGTCCAGTGCAGGTGCCTGGGCACGACGTGCGCGTGACCACGGCCAACGCCTACACGGTGCTGGAACACTTCGCCCATTCCACGGGTGACCGCCGCGCCTGGTTTAGCGCCAGGCCGTTCTACGCCGCACTGACCGCCGCCCTGCTGAAGACCACAAACGAGCGTCTGCGAACCGATCCGCGATCGGTCATTGGCGCCTTTCAGGCCATGGTGGCCGAGAAGCACCTAGTGGCCGCTTTCCAGGACGCCGAAATCCAGCGCCTGGTGGAACGCGTCGGAGCTGGCGGACGGCTGTCGGCGGCGCCGGACGACCTGCTGTACGTCGTGGACGCCCAGGTGGATCACGGCGCGCCATTCCGATCGATCGAGCAGACCGTCCGCTATTACCCGAATCCCAGGACGGGACGCGCGACCCTGACCATCGACTACGTGAACGGGAACTCGCCGACCGACCCCAACGGGCGCCTGGCGGACTACCTGCGGGTATATGTCCCGGCGGGGACCAGGCTTGCCTCGGTCTCGGGGCTGACCGACGCTCAGCCCGCGCGCCAGGTGAACGGACTCACCGAATTCGCGGGATTCCTGAATCTGCCCGCTGGCGGACAGCGGCAGGTGCAGTTCCGGTACTGGCTTCCGCCTCTTCTAGCCGCCCGCTGGAGTTCGGCCAGCTACGCGCTACACGTACCCAAGCAGCCGGGGACCGACGGGCATCGACTGATAGTGGAAACGCCGCGGGGCGTTGTCTTCGATGGACGGCTGACTTCCGATCTTGTTATTCGGGAAGCAGCCTCGTAAGCATGCGGCCAATCAGCGGCATTTGGCTGGCCGCAATTAGCACGGTCGCGCTGCTGGCCGCGTGCGCACCGATCCAATCCGAGCCGCATCTGAGCCCAACGGCGGCGGTCGCTCCATCGGCCGTGTTGTCGAGGCCGACGACTCCGGCCTCGCATGACCCGCCGGCTGCGCCCGTACGCCCAGGGGTTACGCACACTCCGACGTCTGGTTTTTCGCAATCATCAGCGGATCGACAGCGCAGCGTCACACCAGGCGGCGCGGCTCGACCAACCCTGCGACTGCCCATTGCCGCAGATCTGGGACCAAACTACTTCGAACTCCTTGCCGTGGCGTGGAATGCCGATCGCAGGGAAGGCCAAGGCGACCAAGCCGGTGTTGCTGTGGTGGGGTTCGGATTCAGCGAGCGCGCCAAGGTGCGAGATGAACGGATCGAACGCGGCGGCCCTCTGGCCGCTATGGCCAAATTGACCCGGCACCACAGCGTCGAGTCAGCAACTCGTTTGTTGGCGGCACCGGAAGCGGCCGCCAGCCAGGGACTTCCGACCATCGGTGGAGCGGCGAGCCAGCTGGGTCTCAACGCGGGGCTGACTCGGTCCCCACCTTCCAGCCACGAACTTGCACCTGGTTTCACCGCAATCCGCACCCTGCAAGCCGGCTGGTTTGCAGCCTTGGATGGACGTCGCATCCCCAGCGTCGTGGAGACATGGACCGCGCGGCGGGACCGGACCGTGCTCACCGTCGTGCTGGTATGGCGTCGCCAGATCAACGATGGCTGGGGCCAGTCCCTGGTCAGACGACTCGCTCAGACCCGGCCCGGGCAGGCGGTGTCTCGTGCGCCATAGCGCTATGAGCAACGGCGCGCAGCCGGCAACCCCTTTCTCTCGCATCGCGCCTGCGCTGGCCGGGTGGATCATCATCGCGGCCTCGCTGGGTATCGTGGCGATCCTCTTCACCTCCCGCCCGCAAGAAGCGATTGGCCAGACGGGACCGGCGCCGGCCCCTCCGGCCCCGACACCGACAGCGACGGCGACGCCGATGCCGCCTTCGAATGAGTTCACCGTCCTCATAAGACCGTACTCGGGCGGCACGGAGACCACTGACCGTCGGCGAGCCAGTGTGCGTCTTCTTGACGTCTCAACACGGGAATCCAGCCCGAGCAGCCGACGAGTGCCACCGACGACTCCGACGATCGCCAGTCGATTCATCGACGCGACGATGGGTGGGCAGCCGATGATCGGCCTGCATATCAGCGTGGGCGCCACTGGCCGGGGCACGATGGCGGAGTCGCTCACCCGCGCGCAACTGGCCAAACTCTGCTTCCCGGCGTCGGCGAAGCCGCCCGGGGTGGGCATGGAGTCGCTGGTCGTAGACCCCGGACGTCTTGTCAACGCGCACCTGGATGGTGGGGCGGTCTGCCTGGAGTTCGTGTTCGAGGAACCCGGCACGTTCGTCGTAGGAACCAGACCGAAGCCCGTGATTCCAGAGCTCGCGTCGTTCTACGCATCGACAGGGGGCGAGACCACCTGGGGACCTTGCCTCACTCACGGCTTCTTCGCCGAGGTGGGACGGGCCGGCACGATCGTTGAAGGCTCGGCCGGGTCCGGTGTGTACATCCAGGTCTGCGCCAATGGCGTCCTGGGATTCCACCCCGAGCTTGCCGGGACGGGATACGAGATTCAGCCGGTGCTGGCGTCGCACTGGGTTCGAGGGGAGAACGGACAGTTCGTAGGGCCTCATCCGCCGGTGGCGAACACGGGCGAAGGCCGCTATTTCCATCAGACTGGCCACAACCTGAGCGGCGCGTTCCTCACGAAGTTCCTGGCGCTAGGCGGGGTTGATGTCCTGGGATACCCAATCACTGAGCCACTGGCCGCGGCACCCGGCTTCACCGACCAGTATTTCCAGCACCTGAAACTCCGGATGGACGAGGCGACCGGTGAAATCACCATCCGCCCGATCGGCCGCGAGTTCATTGCCATGCTGGTGGCCAACCGCCAGGCCAGCGCCGGACTCCCACCGATGCCAACCCACGGCCTCTGATGCGAGGCCGGCACGCCTGGAGTCGATGTTGGCGGACGTTGGCGACGCTGATCATCGCAGCTGCGCTGGTGGCCGCAGCGACGGCGGACTCCGTCCGGGCAGATGAGTCGGATGCCCTGTTTTACTCGGAGACGGGCTTCGGCGTCTGGAATCCGGAGATCCGCGCCTACTTCGAATCTCGCGGAGGGATAGACACGTTCGGGTTTCCGATCAGCAATGTGTTCACGCTCCAAGGGTTCGAGGTTCAGCTCTTCCAGCGACAGGGCGTTCAGATCGGACCCAGCGGCTCGGCACGCATGCTGGACATCCTGGAGTCGATCTACCTGGACCATTGGGACTTCGGCGGTCTCACGATTCCGCAAGTCGACGACGACCTGATCGCTGCCGCCCCGACGGTCGGTTCGCCGGATTACGCCGAGGCAGTACGGGCGTTCATTCGAGCCCACGTCCCGGATTCCTGGCAGGGCAGGGACATCGGCTTCCTGCGGAAATATCTCTCCGCGGCACCGCCGGAGACTCCCTCGCACCTACGCGAATCGGCCGCGTTGGAGTTCTGGGGCTTCCCACGCAGCCGCCCGATGCCCGACCCAACAAACGCCAATCACATCTACCAGCGTTTTCAACGCGGCGTTATGCACTACACGGGGACGGCCGGCGCCACGAGTAGTTTGCAGCTTGGCGATTACCTCAAGTCGCTAATTATCGGAGATCGGTTGAGCGCCAACCTGGCCGCAGCCGCGGCCGCGACTCCGTTATTGCGGCAGTATGCGCCGCAGCTACCGCTTGGCATGCGTCGTCCCGCCGAGCTTCCGGACACGGACTTGACCGACGCGTTCCTTCCCGCGACCGACGTGGCGTCGCGATCGTCCGCGGGTGACTTGCGCTACGCCGTCATCATCCTGCGTGGGCACGACTCCGGCCGTGTGCGTAATGTGCTGGCCCGAACCGGCGCTCACAGTTACCTGGACTACACCACCAGCCTGGACGACTCACCGCCGGGGACCGAGAAGATGGCCGTCGTTCGGCCGAGCAGCGAACCGGCGGCCGCCGAACTGCGAGCGAAAGCGGCGCGGCATCCCGGGACGGCCTGGGCTATAGGCAATGAGCCAAACACGAGCCTGCAGGACGACCTGAGTCCGCAGGCTTATGCGGCGTTCTTCGATCGGGTCGTAACCGCCATCCGGGAAGGCGATCCTTCGGCTCGGATCGTGGCGCCGAACACGCTGAACTTTGACTTTCGCTGCCGTGGTTGTGCAGGCGACGACCTGACCGGGCGCGAGTGGATCGATGGGTTTCGAGCGGCATATCGGGAGTTGCGAGGCGGGGAGCCGCCGATCGACATCTGGGGCATTCACGCTTATGAGATTGATTGGATCGACCCGCCCATGACGGACGCGTCCGTGCTGCAAGCACAGCTGGAGGACCTGCGGGCCTACCTGAACAAGATTCCAGCGCACCGGGGCAGTCCCATCTGGCTGACCGAGTTCGCCATCATCTGGGGGTACGACGACTGGCGGTTCTCCGAAGGACCCGACGGAGAACTCCTGGTCGCCCCCGCCGGACGCTTTCGCTCGGACCTGATCGAGGCCTTTCTGGCGGAGGCGCTGGATTGGCTGGAGTTACACGGCCCGCAGTTGGGCGTGGCGCGCTGGTTCGTGTTTGCCGACCACGGAGTGCCGGACCCGATATTCACGACCTTCGCGGGTATTTCGCTCCTGGAGTCGCCAAACGCCCGCTCGGACCTGACCCGCCTGGGTCGGATCTTGCGACGACGGGCGCTGACTTAGTCGGACGATGCCGCGAATACCCGACCGCTTCGCGGGCGCCGCCATTGGCCTCAGCGCCGCCGCAGGTGTGCTGGCCGCCTACCTGCTGACGCTAGCGCCGGGGGTGGTGTGGTCAGGCGCGGGAGTCGACAGCGGCGATCTAGCCGCCGCCGTAGCCGTGGGCGGCGTGCCCCATCCCACCGGCTATCCAACCGTCATGCTGCTGGGACTGGCGGTTCGGGCGATCCCGCTGGGCGACCTGGCTTTACGGCTGAACGTCCTGACCGCGCTGGCGGCGGCTGGATCGCTGCTGCCACTTGGATTGCTGGCCGCACGGCTGCGTCCACGATCCGGCACTGCGATGCCGGCACCGGAGGTGGCATCCGCAGCGGCCGTATTGACCCTCTATGGCCTGGCGCCGCTGGTCTGGTCGAGCGCGATCGTCACGGAAGTCTACGCATTCGCCAGCCTGTTCCTGTGGAGCTCGCTATACGCGGCCGAGCGCGCCCTTGCCGCCTCGCAGGCAGGGAAGGACGAATGGCGCTGGGTAGCTACCGCTGGGGTTCTGCTGGGACTGGGAACCGGCGCGCACATGACGGTGACGCTGGGCGCACCAGCTTTGGCGGCAGTCCTCCTAGCGGGAGGCCGGCGGCAGCGCACGAAGTGGCGGCTGGCCGCGCCTGCGGCCGCAGGCGTGGTGGCGGGCTGTGCGGTCTACATCTATCTGCCCATCGCGGCGGCGCTCGACCCGCCGATCAACTGGGGCGTACCGTCGACCCCGGACCGGTTCTGGTCGGTCGTCAGCGGCGAGATCTACCACTCGCGCCTGGGCGGAACCGACGTAGGGGCGACTGCAGCCAAGGCCGCCTGGCTACTTGGCGAACCGGTGCGCCAACTGACGTGGGTTTCGTTGCCGCTGCTGGCGGCCGGGGCCGTGTCGCTAATCCGAGTGCACCGGCGGGCGGCGCTCGCGACTGGATGGATAGCGATTAGCGCCCTGGCGTTCGGCACGATCTATAACTCACGCGACGACGAGGTCTTGATCCTGCCCGCCCTCACGGTGGCCGCCGTGTGGTCTGTGGTGGGCTTGGACGAGGTCGCGCGATTAGCGGCCCCCGGCGGGGCCAGAGTCCATCGGCTGGTCGCGGCCGTTGTGCCGACGCTATTGATCGCGTCGGTCGTGATTCGCGGCACTGACGTGGCGCCGGAGATCTCACTGCGCGATGCCACGCATGCGGCGGCCTTCGCCCATGCGGTACTGGTACAGGCGGAATCCGGCAGCGTGCTTCTTACCGAGGACGACCGAGCGACGTTTCCCCTGTGGTACGCGCGCTACACGCCAGGCGGACGGACTGACGTGACGGTCCTGGATCTCCGCCTCTGGCAGTTCGCCTGGTATCGGCAACTGCTTGGCCGGCACGCCGGGATTCCGACAGAGACGTCACCCGCCACCTTGCTGGCCGCCGGAAAGTGGCCGGCGGGCCGGCCGCTTTGGGCTGTGGACATCGACGTAGGAGCCGCCCGCTCAGCCGACGTCCTCGCCAACTTGCGGCCCATGAGCCCGCCATGACCCGCCGACTGACGGCCGTTGCCGGCGCGGCACTGATGACGCTGCTGGCCGTTGCGGCCCTCTGGCCGTCAGCCCCGCCGCCCGCGAGGGCCCAGACGGCTCCAGACGTACGCCTGCGCGAAACTGCGGCGGCAACGCCTATGTCCGTCGGCTTAGCATCAGCATCCGGAAGGCTGACGCTCCGCCTCTCCAGCGCCAGACTTGACGAGGACAGCCTTGCCCTGCCGGACGGGGCTGACCTGACGCTGCTGGCGCAACCCACCTACGTGGCGCTGCCTGGCGCCGGGTCCAATCTGCTGCGAATCTCGCCGGCAATCACGATCACGGTCCGGGACGCCGGCGGGCGCGACATTGCTCTCTCCCCGGCGGCTCGCCTGACATTCAGCCAGCCGAAGGCCGAAGCGGCAGCCATCTACCGGCTGAATGGCGACGCCTGGCGAGCGGTCCAAGCGGCCACGCTCGGCCGGTCGCTGGTCGTACAGCCCGTCAGTCCGGGCACCTACGCGCTATTCGCCGAACTGTCTCGAGACTGGCCGCTGCAGCATGAGATTCTGACGGCCGTGGCGCTGAATGCCGCGCGGCTGGTGGCGGACGACCTGGCAACGCAGCCATGAGAAGCGGACGGGTCTGACGACGAAGGATCCAAGACCGCGGGGCGCCCCCAGGGCTCTGGATTGCTCGATGCCCCGGGAACGTACAAGGGAATGCGAATGGCCGCACACTCGCAAGCTGTGGAGTTGTGCCAAGGTTTGTGTTGAGGAGAGGGGAACAGCCGGCCGTTAGCCGGCGTTGATCAGGGGATTGCATGGTTGAGGAGCGGCGGGCTGAGGCGCGGGTGGCGGCGCTGGTGAGCGGGTTGGACAGCTGCATCATGACGGGGCTGCTGGCACGCGAATACGGCGAGGTGACACCGCTATTCGTGCGGGCCGGGTTGCGCTGGGAGGACGCGGAACTGGCGGCGCTGGCGCGGTTTTTCGAAGCGCTGGACGCGCCGGCGGTGCGGCCGATCGTGGAGTTGACGCTGGATATACGCGCGGTCTACGGCTCGCACTGGAGCGTGGGCGGGTCTGACGTTCCCGACGCGCAGCAGCCGGATGACGCCTGGTACCTGCCGGGGCGCAACTTGCTGTTGCTTGGGGCGGCGGCGCTGTACGGCGGTGTGAACGCGACACCAAACCTGGCGATTGGGCTGCTGGCCAGCAACCCGTTTCCGGATGCGACGCCGGAGTTTCTGCGCAGCCTGGAGCGGACGGCGGGTCTGGCGATGGACACGAGGTTTGCGGTGCTGACGCCGCTGGGCGACATGCACAAGGCAGACGTGATTCGAGCCGGAGCGGGCATGCCGATTCACGAGGCACTTTCCTGCGCCAGTCCGGTGGACGGGCGGCACTGCGGGGTGTGCGGCAAGTGCGGCGAGCGGCGGCGCGGGTTTATTGACGCTGGCGTTACGGACCCAACGGATTACGTGGAACTGGGGCCGCTCTAGCCGTTGCTCTAGAGCGCTTCAGTTCGGCAGCATGCGCTGCAGCAAGGACCCCGACGGTCCGGTGATAGCCTTGGGGGCAAGGAAGGCGCGCGGGATGCGCGGCGCCGGATACCTACTCGACACCCAGCTTTGCCATGACTTCGCTACCGCAGGCGCCCGGGGATCGGACCGCCGAAATCACGCAGGCGTTGGCGCGCGTGATGGAGCCGGACTTGCAGCGCGGGCTAGTGGCGGCGCGGCTGGTTCGGGACGTGCGAGTTGACAGCGATGACGTGTGGTTGACGGTGGTGCTGACGTCGCCGGCGTCACCTCACCGCGAAACCATCGAGCGCGACGTGCGAGAAGCGATTGCCGGACTTGGCTGGCCGAGCACGGTTGAGATCACCTGGACGGCCGAAGTTTCGACCAATACGGGTTTCGGCCAGGAAGGCGATGTGTTGGCCGGCGTGAAGAACACGCTGGCGGTGGCGAGCGGCAAGGGGGGCGTGGGCAAGTCCACGGTGGCGGTAAACCTGACGGTGGCGCTGCGTGAGCTTGGGGCCAAGGTGGGGCTACTGGACGGCGACATCTACGGCCCGAACGTGCCGGGAATGCTGGGGATCGATGGGCGGCCGATCCTGGAGAACGACAAGATTCAGCCGTTGTCGGCGTTTGGCGTGCCGGTGATGTCGATGGGGTTTCTGACGGATCCCGGGCAGGCGGTGATCTGGCGAGGCCCGATGGTGGCGCAGGCGCTGCGGCAACTGCTGCATGACGTGGCCTGGGGCGAGCTGGACTACCTGATCGTGGATCTACCGCCGGGGACGGGCGACGCGCCGCTGTCGTTGTCACAACTGCTGCCGCTCTCAGGCGCGGTGATCGTCAGCACGCCGCAGGAAGTAGCGCTACAGGACGTGCGGCGCGGGATTGCAATGTTCGAGAAGCTGCGCGTGCCGGTGCTGGGCGTGATCGAGAACATGTCGTACTTCGTGAGCCCGGATACGGGAGCGCGATTCGAGATTTTCGATCACGGCGGGGCGCGGAAGGCGGCCGAGGAACTGGGGGTGCCGTTCCTGGGCGAGATTCCGCTGGATCCGGAAGTACGGATTGCCTCGGATAACGGGCGGCCGGTGGCGTCGCGGGGGATAAACGATCCCGTGGCGGGACCGTATTTCGAGGCGGCCCGGCAGGTCGCCTCGGAAATCACCAAGCTCAACGCAGCGCGCCCGGACCCGTTGCCCGTTCTTTAGCGCGCGGGCGGCTGCCCGTACTTGATGGGCTGGCTGGCGAATGGCGGGGTCTCTCGTGAGACCCTTGCGCAACCCGTGGGTGGTTGCCCGGAAGACCCCTCACCGATTTCCGGCGAAGACGCCGGAATCTGCCTC
>JAPPFO010000276.1 GCA_028875175.1 Chloroflexota bacterium
ATCCTGGCGCGCCGCCATACCGGAACAGGCGGCCGCCGCCATGATGAATTTCGAGAAATTCACGGAGAAGGCGCAGGAGACGATCCAGACGGCGCAGTCGATCATGCTGGAGCACAGTCACAACCAGCTGGACGCGGATCACATCCTGATGGCGCTGCTGGATCAGAACGACTCGCTGGCGGTGCGCATCCTGCAGCGGCTGCGGGTGTCGCCCGATCTGGCGCGGGGCGAGGCCAAGCGCGCCCTGGGGGCCAAGCCGCGGGTGACGTCGGAGCAGTCAGACGGCCCGATCGCGCAGGGGCAGATGTTCGTGACGCCGCAGACGGTGGCGATCATCCAGGCGGCCGGCGAGGAAGCCGACCGGTTGGACGACGAGTACGTGGGCAACGAGCACCTGCTGCTGGCGCTGACGAAGTCGCAGGACACGCAGGCGGGTCGAGTCCTGCGCCGGATCGGCGTGGACGCGGAGAGCGTGTACCGGGCGCTGCGCGAGATTCGGGGCGCGCAGCGATCGTCCACGCCGAGCGCCGAGAGCCGCTACGAGGTGCTGGAAAAGTACAGCGTCAACCTGACGGACCTGGCCCGCGCGGGACGCCTGGACCCGGTGATCGGGCGCACGGCCGAGATCCGGCGGGTGATCCAGGTGCTGGCGCGCCGGACGAAGAACAACCCGGCGTTGATCGGCGAGCCGGGGGTGGGCAAGACGGCAATCGTGGAGGGCCTGGCGCAGCGGATCGCCGGCGGCGACGTGCCGGAATTGTTGCGGGGACGCGAGGTGCTGGCGATCGACATGGGGGCGATGCTGGCCGGGGCGAAGTTCCGGGGCGAGTTCGAAGAGCGACTCAAGGCGGTGATCAACGAGGTGCGAGCCTCGGAAGGGCAGCTCATCCTGTTCTTCGACGAGCTGCACCAGGCCGTGGGCGCGGGTGGAGCCGACGGGGCCATCGACGCCGCCACCATGCTCAAGCCGGCGCTGGCGCGCGGCGAATTGCAGGCGATCGGCGCGACGACGCTGGACGAGTACCGGCAGCACGTGGAAAAGGACAAGGCGCTGGCGCGGCGCTTCCAGCCCGTGCAGATCGAGGCGCCGAGCATCGAGGACACGGTGCAGGTGCTGGAAGGCGTGCGCGATCGCTACGAGGAACATCACGGGCTGACGATCAGCGACGCGGCGCTGCAGTCGGCCGTGGAGCTTTCGGAGCGGTACCTGACGGAGCGCTTCCTGCCGGACAAGGCGATTGATCTGGTCGACGAGGCGGCGGCCAAGGTGCGGGTGGACATCTTCGACGCGCCGCCGGAGCTGCGGCAGGCCATGAAGGTGATCGAGGACCTGAAGGCCGAGGAAGAGGCCGCCTGGCGCAAGCGCGACTATGAGCGCGCGGGCAACCTGAAGTCCGAGGTGCTGCAGAACGAGGCGCAACTGGAATCGGCCCGCAAGAAGTGGCTGGCCGAGCAGGATCTGACCGAGACGGTGGACGCGGACGACGTGGCGGAGGTGGTCTCGAGCATTACCGGCGTGCCGGTGGCGCGGATGTTCGAGGAAGAGGCCGAGCGCCTGCTGGGGATGGAGACCGCGCTGCACCGCCGCCTGATTAACCAGGACGAGGCGGTGTCGGCGGTGGCCGACGCGATCCGGCGCTCGCGCAGCGGGATCGGCGATCCGTCGCGGCCGATGGGGTCATTCATTTTCCTGGGGCCGACAGGGGTGGGGAAGACGGAGCTGGCGCGGGCGCTGGCCGAGTTCATGTTCGACGACGAGGCGGCGCTGCTGCGGGTGGACATGTCGGAGTACGGCGAGCGGCACACGGTCAGCCGCCTGATCGGCGCGCCGCCGGGCTACGTGGGATATGACGACGCCGCGCAATTGACCGAACGGGTGCGCCGACGCCCCTACCAGGTGGTGCTGTTTGACGAGATCGAGAAGGCGCACCCCGAGGTGTTCAACGTGCTGCTGCAGGTGCTGGACGACGGCCGCCTGACCGACGGCCACGGCCGCCAGGTCAACTTTTCCAACACGATCATCATCATGACGTCGAACGTGGGGGCGCAGCACATCCGGCGCGAGAACCAGCTGGGCTTCGGCGTGCCAGCCGGCGACGACGCGGACTCCGAAGCGCGCGACTACCGCGAGATGCGGGCGCGCCTGATGACCGACCTGCGACGGCGCTTCCGGCCGGAGTTTCTGAACCGGATCGACGAGATCATCATCTTCCACTCGCTGACGCAGCCGCAGTTGCGGGAGATCGTGGACTTGATGGCCTCGCAACTGGCGGCGCGGCTTGAAGGGCAGCGGATCGCCGTGGAGCTGACGACGGCGGCCAAGGACCTGGTGCTGGCGATGGGCTGGGATCCGAACTACGGGGCGCGACCGCTGCGGCGGACGATGCAGCGCGAGATCGAGAACGTGATCGCGCGCATGCTGCTACGGAACGAATGCGGCGAGGGCAGCACGGTGCGGGTGGACGCGGCGGACGGTGAGTTCAGGTTTGCAGCGGTTGCCGGTCCCGAGGACGAGACCGTGGATCAGCCGGTGGCGGAGGGCGTGGCCGCGGGGTAGACGGCCGGTGGGCAGATACGGCTGTCGAGCCCCGCGAGGTTGCTGAGGCACGCCGTTGCGGACGTAATCCGGGCCCATAGTTTCGACCGGATGCCGGGTTGCCTTGCCAGCGTTCTCGCGGCGGGGCACGATTCGCCGAATTGACGCTTCGAGGGCTTGCGATGGCCTATACGGCGCTGGAACGTCTGAACCGCGATGAAGTGGGCGCGCGCGCGCCGAATGCCGTGGCGATTCTGCCGACGGCGGCGATCGAGCAGCACGGCCCGCACAACCCGATCGGCCTGGACACGATGTGTTGCATGGCCGTGGCGCGCGGGGCGGCCGAGGCGGCGGGCGAGTTGGACGTGATCGTGAGCCCGCCGCTGCATTTCGGAAGCTCCGATCATCATCGGCCGTTTCCGGGGGTGCTGACCCTACGCAGCAGCACGTTCAGCCTGGTGCTCCTGGAACTGCTGGAGAGCCTGACGCTCTCGGGGTTCCGGCGCATCCTGATCCTGAACGGGCACGGCGGCAACATCCTGCTGATCCAGCAGGCGGCGCGGGATTTCGTGCTGGAGCACCCGGACGTGCGGGTGGCCGCGGGCGCCTACTGGGACATCGCGCGGCCGCGACTGGAGGCGGTTGAGGCCAGCCGCCAGGTGCACGTGCCGGGTCATGGGGGGGATTTCGAGACTTCGTTGATGCTGCACCTGGACCCGGAGCTGGTTCGCGACGACCTGCTGCCGATCGAGCACGCGGACCGGGACGATCCGCGCAGTTCGGGGTGGCCGAAGCTGGGAATGTCCACGATGGGCGCGTCCGTCAACGTGGCCGACGTGGTGTATATGTCGTTTCCGGGCGCTCGCATCACGGGGCTGAGCGACGACGCGCGGGCGTCGACGGCGGACCTGGGACGGCAGTATTACAAGATCGCGGTGGAGGAAACGGCCAGGCTGATCCACACCATTGCGGCGGGGCTGGGGTGACGGCGCGGGCGCAGATCCAGCCCATCTGAGCGCGCGGCGCGATGGCGAGGTCCGATCACCGGAACATCATCGGCGTGGGGGGCCTGGTGCGAATGGACGGCGGGATCCTGGTCGTGCGGCTGACGTACAGCGACATCAAGGGCCGGTACATGTTTCCGGGCGGGAAGGTGGATCCGGGCGAGTCGCTGGAAGCGGCGCTGGTTCGCGAGGTGGAGGAAGAAGCGCAGGTGACGGCGGAGCCGGAGACGCTGATCGCGGTTCGGCACCGAGTGGACCCGGAGGCGCTGAACACTTACCTGATCTTCAGCATGCGGTACGTGCGAGGTGAACCGCGTGCGAACGGCCGCGAGACGGACGACGCCCTGGTGGTCAGCGCGGAGCAGCTGCGGAGGCGGCCGGAGCGGTTCGCCTCGCTGGTGCCGGAGGTGGCGTTGCCGGTTCTCTCGGGGTCGACGAACGGGCTGACCCGCCAGGACTACCTGCCGGCGCACGGCCGCTACTCGGCCGAGACGTTTCAGCTGTTCGCGGCGCCCGAAGCGGAGGTCGGCTAGAAGCGATCCGCCCGCCAGTACATGAAGGGCGAGTTGGGGAAGAGGCGGCGCAGGTAGACGTCGACGTGGGACGGGATGTCGAGGGCGTCCAGGGCCTGGTAGCCGCCGGGCAGGCCGAGGTAGAGGTCCAGGAACTGCCCGCTGGTGAGCTCGACGACCGGCTCGTTGCCGAGCGGCTCACCAATGACCACGTTGACCATGGGGGTCTCGATCCTTGCGGCTTCGCCATCGACGTTGAGTACGAAGGCGGGTCCAGGCAAGGGAGCCATGCGTCGCCGCCGGCGGATGAGTTCGGGGACGACGCTCTCGAGCGCGCCACGCAGGGAGTTCAGCCTGAGCATGCAGTGCCGCGAGGGCTTGAGGGTCGCGCCGGCGCGCTTGCGCAAGAGGTCGAAGAGCTCGGACGAGGGGTGCAGTTCGCCGGTGAGGCGACTGACGCCGCGCGCCGCGGCCCGATCCCGCCAGACGCTCAGGAACGGAATGGCGAGGTCTTCGTATTCGATGCCGCCGTCCAGAATGTCCAACCTGTCGTCGGACAGCTGGGTGATGGCGTAGGCGACGACGGTGCGAACCTGGACGAGGACGTCGAAATAGACCTCGCTGTCCGGTGCGATGCGCGGCAGCCAGTCCATCATCGCCTGCCAATAGGCTTCGGTACGGTCGAGGGGGCCGACCCGGTCGGAGGCGATGTCCGCGTAGATGCGCATGGCGGCGGGGAGATCGGCGGCCTGGACGGGACGAACGACGTAGCCGCCGGCCCACTCGATGTCGCCGCCGGGGAACTCGCCTTCGAAGCGCGCGGTTTGGACAGGGTGCCAGCCGCGGCTGGCGTAGACGTCGGGGGTCCCGGTGGAAAGCAGGGACAACGGCTGGTCGTCGGCCTGCATGCGCTGGACGGCGGCCTCGAGCAGCCGGCCGGCATGGCCCCGACCGCGATGGGCGGGGTCGACGGCGACATCGGCAATGCCGCCGAAGCGGACGCGCGCCTCGCCGTAGCGCATGGCGCGGTCGGCGATCCAGAGATGCCCGACGATGGCGCCGCCGTCTTCGACGACCAGGCTCTGGGAAACGTCCCAGGCGGGGTCGGCGCTCTGGTGCCGCTCGAAGTAGTCGCGGGGCGTGTCGTCGAAGGCGCGGTTCGTAACGTCCAACGCTTCGTCGCGTCGGTCTGAGGTCAGGGGGCGGACCGTAGGGTTCATAGGCAAAAGGTTGGCGTGGTGCGGGCACGTAAAAGCGGCCCGACGCGCTGGCGTTCGGGCCGGTAGGGAATATAGCAAAGACGGGCCCACATCCACGGCTAGACTCGGGTGGTCGCCGGAGCAGTGAGACGGCAGCGATCCGCATGCAATCAACCCGCCGAGGCCGGCTGCGCCGCGTGATCGGCCGGCCACGGCTGCACGATGTGTTGACGCTGCGCGGTCTGTTGTTTGCGTTGCTCGGGGTGCTGGCGCTGTCAGTGGGAGCGCTGGTGCTGGCGCTGCTCACGACCCAGCCGGCCGGCACGCCGCAGCCGCGAGCGCAGGCCCGCGCACAGGAGCCGGGCTTCACGAATCAATCGAGTCTTGTGAGCGAAGACGAGGCGCCGGATGTTCGGGGCGGGGTTCGCGCTCCACTGGTGCGACTGCCGCCACGGCCGGCGCCGGCACGGCTGGAGACGTTGGAGGCGCTGCCGTTGAACATGGTCGGCGACCCGGACCTGCGGGCGTTTCTGCGCGAGGCCGACCGGGTCATCACGGCCCTCGATCCAGCCACGGGGTACCTGGGAATGCTGGCGACGCAGGCGCTGCGCGACGAGAGTTCGCGGTTGCGAGTTATGGCCGAGAGCGGGGGAACGGCGGCCGCGCTTGCCGACATCGGGCCGATCCGCGCGACATCGGAGCTGCCCGCCGACGCCCAGACGCTGGCGCTGCTCTTACGGTCGATCCTGACGACCAGTGCGAGTGGTCAGACAGGTCTGTTCAACAGCTTCACGGGACAGCCGGCGGTCACCGAGCGCATCCAGCAGGCCCGGGAAGCCCGGGCGCTGGGACGCTTTCTCGAGGTGACCGACGCGCTGGAGTTTGGCGCCGAGTTACGCAACCACATCGTGGTATCGACGGCGATTGACCGTCCCTAGCCGGCGGCCGGCTCGACCTCGGGTAGCTGCCAGGCCTCGATCGTCCGTTCGGCATTAGCCGTCAGCAGCAGGTTGGCGGCCGGCGCGGCGGCGACGGCGCGAATCTCGGACGACGTGACGAGCTGTCCGAGCCGGGTTCCGTCCGAACGAACCACGACAAGCGTCCGTTCGGACGTCTGGGCGATTACGAAGTCATTGGTCGCGAGCAGGCGCTCGACCGCGAGACCCGGAATCTGCCAGAGTTCGGTCCCGGTCAGGCTGAAGGCCCCCAGCCCATTCGGTCCGGCTAGCACGATCGTGTCGTTCCGGGGCATGCGCACCGCGGCGGATGACGGATAGCCGATCCGCCAGACGAGATCGCCGCGGGCGCTGTCGAAAATCTGCGAGCTCTGGTCCGTCACGGCGATTGTGTGCTCGCCGGACCGGGTAAAGAGCACGCGGTGCAGCTCGCCGTCGACGCCAAAGCGCTGGTCCAGGTTGCCCGCGGGGGTGATCAGGACGATCTGGTTTTCGCCGCGGTTGGACGAGGCGACGGCCACGGTCCCGGTGTCGGGATTGAGGGCGACGTCGGCGGCGCTGATGTACGGCTGGGTGGGACCCCAGAGCTGGCCGGAGCGGCCGAAGGCAAAGACGTGCCCGACGCTGCTGGCGTTGGTGGAGCGGACCAGCAACCACTCAGCGCCGGGTGCGAAGACCACGTCCTCGAGCAACTGGTTGTCGGGACGGGCGGGCGAGCGCCAGATCGGTTGGCCGTCGGAATCAAGCAGCAGGAGATCGAAGCCGTGGGCGGCCATGAGCTCGCCGTTGCCGGACACGGCCGCCCGCGACAGCGGGATCCTGAGATCGCGCATCCAGCGCCCAGCGCCGTCCGGGCCAAACGCCGCGACGGCGCCGTTACGGGCGATGGCGACGACGAGTTCGGCCTGGTCGGAGGCCGCGAGCGCGGTGATGTCGAAGTCGGTGCGAGCCAGCCAGGCGCGCTCGGTCCAGCGGCCTGCGGACGGGGCCCTGACGTCGGCGAGCGTGAAGGACAGATCGACGACGTCTTCAATCCTGGTCGCAAAGCCGTCGAGCTGCCATTCGCGGGCCGCGGCGTCGGCCTCGTCCGGGTTGGGAAAGCGGCCGGCCTCGACCCAGCGCCGGAAGACGCGGGACAGGCGGAGCGTGGGAAGACGCTGGCCGATTCGAGCCCTTGCCTGGATCTCGCTGTCGAAAGGTCCAACCAACACGGCCAACATGGGAACCCGGACGACATCAAACTGAAACTCGCCCAGGTCGACGATGGTCGCCAGCAGCCAGTTCTTGGTGCGGCCCGGCCCGACGGCCTCGGCGAAGGCCCCGATAGCCCCGCGGGCACGCTGTTGCAGGGTGATGACGTGGACGAGGCGTTCAGGCTCTTCGAGCTCTTCGTAGGCGCGCAGCGTGGGGATAATCTCGACGAGGGCGTCCACGGCGGTGGTGAGGTGCCCGTGCGCCGCAGCGGCGGACGGCGGCGGGCTGAGGGGGACGAGCGCCTGGCCGAGGGCGCCGATGGCCTCGAATCGAGCCTGGGCGGCGGCCGCGAACTGCTCGGGGGTCTGGGAGCCGGCGGCCAGCTCGCGGATATTGAGCTCCAGCGTGCGTACGACGTCGAGCGAGTCGGTGGCGACCGTGAGGGCGGGCTCCCAATAGGGACGCGCCGACACGGTGACGGAGGAGGGGGCGACCTCTCCGCAGGCCGCGGTGAGCACGGCGGCGGCGGAGGCGGCGAGGAAGGCACGACGCGAGGGGCCGCGCCGCTGTAGCCGGCGCATGCGGGCGTCAGCCGGGGGCGTCAGCGGTTACCGCGCCCCGAAGCGACCACGGCGTAGCCGCCGTGATCCGGACCGCCTGCGTGGCGCCGGGCGCCAGCTGGGGATGATCCGGGACGAAGACCAGCTTGTTGGTACGCGTGCGGCCGCGCCAGCGAGGTTCGTCCCGGTCACCCTTGCCGGGGGTGAGTTCCTCGAACAACACCTCGGGCCGCTGGCCGAGGTAGGCACGGTTGAGGTCCTCGGCAATGACCGTCTGTTCGCGCTCGATGCGGTGGAGACGCCGGAGCTTTTCGGCCCGCGGCACGTCGTCGGGCCACTCGGCGGCCACGGTGCCCCGCCGGGGCGAGAAGGCGGCGACGTGGACCTGATCAAAACGCAGATCGCGCACGAGCCGGAGCGAGTTGCGGAAGTGTTCTTCCCGCTCGCCGCAGAAGCCGACGATGATGTCGGTTGTGAGGGCGACGCCGGGCACCGTGGCGCGCAGCATGGCGATGGCGTCGCGGTAGAAGGCGGCGCCGTAGCCGCGCGCCATGCGCTTGAGCACCCAGTCGTCTCCAGACTGGACGGGAAGGTTGATTTCTTCGCAGACGCCGGGGATGTCGCGCATGGCTTCCGCCAGCGACCTGGTCATGTAGCGCGGGTGGGCGGTGGTGAAGCGAATGCGATCAATGCCTTCGACGGCGTCGACAGCTTCCAAGACGTCGGGCAACGCGGTACCGTCCAGGTCAAATCCGTAGGCGTTGACGATCTGGCCGAGGAGGGTGATTTCGCGAGCGCCTTCGTCGCGGAAGCGTCGGACCTCGTCGAGAATCTCGGGGAGCGGCCGGCTGCGCTGGGCGCCGCGGCGAAACGGCACGATGCAGTAGGTGCAGCGTTTGTCGCAGCCGTAGATGACATTGACAAAGCGGGAGACGGCGCCGGCGCCGGGGGCCGGTTGGGCCTCGACATCCTCATAGGCGGGCGCGTCGGCGGGCGCGGAACGGGCCAGCCGAGCGAGCAGGGGCTCGGCGTTCAGGGTGTCGAACAGCACATCCACCGGATCGAGGTGGGGCGCCAGCTCGTCTTCGCCGGCGTGGACGGTGCAGCCGGTGAGACCGACGACGAGATGCGGCCTGGTTTTCTTGAGACCCTTGAGCATGCCCAACATGCCCCAGACCTTGCGGTCGGCGTTGTCCCGAACGGCACAGCCGTTGACGACGACGGCGGTGGCGTCGGCCAGGGTGTCGGCGTGGGCATGGCCGGCTCGCCGGAGTTCGCGCTGGATCCGTTCGCCATCAGCGCGATTCATCTGGCAGCCGATGGTCCAGATGAACACACGGTGGGCGGGAAGCAGTGTCGGCGGCATTAGGACGATGAGACCTTGGGTAGCGGCCGAGGGCCGAAGTGCCACACTGGTATGATAGCCCTCCGGGGTACGCGCACCGGATACGCAGCCTGGACGGTGATTTTCTGCGCTCCCGCTTGACATTTTTCCGCCGCCCCGCCGTGATTGCGTTTCTGGTGTTGGCGGCCGTTCTGACGACCCTGGTCTTTATGGTGTCGGTCGGTCGGGCCCTGTCCGTCGCGCAATACGCGGGGTTGGTGGCGGTGGCCGTTACGACGGCGGCGTTCGCGGTCTGGCTGATGTTCGCCGACGCGGGGCGCGACGATTCGGAGCCGTAGGGTGGCCGGCTCGACGGTGGTGACAGGCGCCGGCGGTCAACTGGGCATCGAACTGGCGCGGCGGCTGGATGGTCAGACCACGGTCACGTTGAACCGGTCGCAACTCGACATAACGAACGCCTCGCTGGTGGAGCGCATGCTGGGGGAGATTTCGCCGCGCCTGATCATCCACGCGGCGGCAGCGACGAACGTGGACGGCTGCGAGGCGGACCGGGCGGAGGCCTACCGAGTCAACGCCGTGGGAACGTGGAACGTCGCGCGGGCCGCCGAGCGGGCCGGCGCCCAGATGGTGTACGTGAGCACGAATTACGTTTTTGACGGTATGAAGCTCGGTCCCTACCTGGAGTATGACGACGCCGCGCCACTGAGTGCCTACGGGTGGACGAAGCTGCACGGCGAACGGGCCGCCCGGCAGGTGCTGGAGCGGCTCTACGTCGTGCGCACGAGCTGGCTGTACAGCCGGTGGGGGCGCAACTTCCTGACCCGACTGGCGAACGTGGATGCCGCGGACGGTCCGCTGCGGTACGTGGGCGACCAGGTGGCAAACCCAACGAACGCCGGTGACCTGGCGGCCGCCATCCTGGAATTGGCGGAGACCGGGGCGTTTGGCGTGCATCACCTGGTCAACGAAGGGGCAACCAGCTGGTACGGCTGGGCGGCGGCCTTTCTCAGCGGACTGGACCGCCATGACGTCCAACTGGAAGAGATCAGCGCCAGCGAGTTTCCGCGGCCGGCCTCGGTGCCGGTGAACGCCGAACTTGCCAACGAAACGGCACGGGCCGTGGGCGTGACCCTGCGTCCCTGGGGGGAGGCGCTGACGGCGCACATCCGCGAGATGGCCGTGTAGGTGCCGACCAGCGATGACACGGGCGCGCCGCGCTGGTCGGTGCTGATCCCGACCTGGAACGGGCGGCACCTGCTGGAGGAGGCGCTGGACGGTCTGGACGGTCAGGCGCTGCAGGACTTCGAAGTGGTGGTGGTGGACGACGGTTCAGACGACGATACGGTGGCCTGGATGCGCGCGCAGCGGCCTGCCGATCGGGTTGTGGTACTCCCGAACCAGCGGGGCCTTGCGGCGGCGCTCAATCAAGGTCTCGAGGTCGCTCGCGGGAAGTACATTGCGCTGCTGAATAACGACGCGGTGCCGGAACCAGGATGGCTGGCGGCGCTGGACCAGGCGTTCGCGACGGCGCCGGACGCCAGCTTTCTGGCTTCGCGGATCCTGCTGTACGACGATCCGTCGCGCCTGCACGCGGCGGGTGACACGTTTGGCCGCAACGGGCTGCCGGCGAATCGCGGGGTCTGGCAGCGGGACAGTCCGATCTACCGGGAGCCGTGCGACGTGTTTGGGGCCTGCGCGGCCGCGTCGGCCTATCGGCGCGAGCTGTTCGACGACGTCGGCGTCTTTGACGAAGACCTGGTGATGTACTGCGAGGACGTGGATCTTGACTGGCGAGCGCAGATGGCGGGGCATCGATGCCGCTATGTGCCGGACGCGGTGGTGCGTCATCGCTTGAGTGCCACCGCGGGCGGACCGATCGCCAGCTACCTGGTGGCACGCAATCGACCGCTGGTGGCGGTGATGAATATGCCCGGGTTCTTGTGGCGTCGCGGTTGGTGGCGAATTGCCTGGGCGCAGCTTAAACTGATGGTTGCGGCGCTGCGCGCGATTCAGGGACGAGCGGCGCGCGCCACGCTGGCGGGCCAGTTGGCGTCAATTGCGCATCTGCCTCGGGCCTGGAGCAAGCGGTCGCGCCGCCAGCGCTCACGCCGCGTGGCAGACGCTTACATCGACGCCTTACTCGAGCGTTGACGCAGGTGGAGGACGACCATGGGGTTTTTTCGGCGACTCTTCGGCGGCGGTGACGGCGGATCGAAGGAGCCCGTCGACACCGCGTGGCATTTCTACGTCAAGAGCAAATACGCGGACGAGATCATTGACGTGCGCGTGGATCCGAACGCCGACCTCTCACCGGAGTTCGACGGACCCGGCGACGGGGCGTCGCATTACACGACGAACAAGGACATTATTGGAGCCAAGAGCTTTCGAACTATCAATCTGTACCTGGTATTCGATGCGGGTCGGGCCTATACCGGCGACTACACGATCGAGGGCGGCGAGTTGGTGGATCAGGCCGCCTATGAGGCCTGGCAGGCACGCGAAGCGGCTGCAACGGCCGGAGACGCCGACACGGACAACGGGTAGCGGCCGCCCGGGTCCGTAGGCGCACATGCGGTGACCACCGCCAGACTGTCCGGCGCCGGCCCACCGCTGACAATGCTCGCGGCGCTGGCCGCGGCCGCGGCCCTGGCCGGCGTGCTGGCGGGCGCCCGAACGCCGCCGGCGGCGCTGGCCGGAGGAGTGGCCGCGTTGGGCGTGGCCCTGGGCCTGGCACGACCGGCCTTGGGCCTTGCGGCGGCCCTGGCGGTTGCCATGCTGGCTCCCTTTCTCGTGGCGCCGCAACGGCTTGGCGTGCAACCGCCGGTGCTGGACCTGATCGTGGCGGCGACAGTGGCGGGCGCCGCGATCCGAGCTATCCGGGGCCGGCCGGCGTTTGCTGGCGGATGGACCCTGATTTCCCGGTGGCTTCCGGTCGTTGTGGCGCTGGGGGCGGTGTTGCCCCTGGCGGCGGGCGCGGCAGCCTTTGGCGCGTCAAGCGACGGCGAGGCGGCGCAACTGGCGGTAAAGATGTCGCTCTACGCGCTGGTTCCACTGGTGGTTGCGGTGTTGGTGCAGGGTAGGCGCTCGGTGCCGAGGCTCAGCGCTCTCGTGACGGCGGCGGCAGCCATGCAGGCCGGCGTGGCGATCGGTTTGCACCTGGCGGGCGAGGCGGGCATCCAGTTTCTCGAGTCACTCGGAACGGCCGGATACCCCACCTCGGACGTGGCGCGCTTTCTGCCGGACCAGGTCACGGCGCGAGCCACGGGGCTGCTGGTCGATCCCAACGTTTTGGGCGTCACCCTGGCGGCGGCGTTGCCGTTTGGGTTGACGTGGTTTGGCGGCGGCCAACGGCGCCCCGCGCTGGGACTGGCCGCCCGCGCGCGGATTTGCGGGGCCCTGGGGTTGTCCAATTAC
>JAPPFO010000252.1 GCA_028875175.1 Chloroflexota bacterium
TTCCCCCATCCCCGGCACCCCAAGGCCCCCAGATATGCCCACCTCCTGGCCCGGCGCCGCCCCGCCCTTCCACGTTGCCCCCGGCTTCCACCCCTTCGTCGACCACCGCTACGTCCACGCCGGTCGCGCCCGCTGGCTCGACGCCCAGGGCCACGAACCCAACTTCTGGGACCGCGTTCCCGGCCCCGGCTGGCTCACCCCCGCCCACCAGGCCGTCCCCCACGGCATCCGCCTCCAACTCCAACCCGCCCAGAAGACCGACCCCTTCATCCGCGGCGACCAACCCTGGGAAAACTGGATCGTCGACAGCGTCTACACCGTCATCCACGACCAAGGCCGCTACCGCCTCTGGTACGAAGCCGCGCCCGAAGACCTCTACGACCCCCAGCGCCGCCAGAACCTCCCCGCCCGCGACATCTGGGGCGTCGTCCTCTGCTACGCCGAATCCGACGACGGCCTCACCTGGTGCAAGCCCGAACTCGGCCTCCAGGAGTGGAACGGCTCCCGCGCCAACAACATCGTCATCGGCCGCCAGCTCGTCGGACCCCGCGGCCTCATGGGCGCCGCCGTATTTGTCGACGACACCGCCCCCGCCCACCAGCGCTACAAGTGCATGTTCATGGGGATGACCGATAAGGTCCCCGGCCTCGAAGGGCTGCCCCACCCCGGCACCCCCGTCGATCCCATGACCAGCCACCACGGCCAAACCGGCATCTTCGCCGCCACCTCGCCCGACGGCCTCGGCTGGACCATTCACCAGAAGCCCATCGCCTGGCACTTCGCCGACACCGGCAACGTCGCCGAATGGGACCCCGCCCTGCAGACCTACGTCTGGTACACCCGCGGCTGGTCCTGGGGCCGCCGCACCATCGCCCGCGCCGAAACCACCGACTTCCACGACTGGCCCCTCGCCACCCCCCTTGTCACCGCGTCGCCCATCGACACCCCCTGGAGCGACATCTACACCATCGGCAAGACCACCTACCCCGGCGATCCCTCCACCCACCTCATGTTCCCCAACGTCTACGACCGCTCCGCCGACACCACCTCCGTCGTCGCCCTCGCCAGCGCCGACAACATCGGCTGGCACCTCATCCCCGGCGGCCCCTGCCTTCAGCCCGGCCCCCGCGGATCCGTCGATGGCGGCTGCGTCTTCGCCGGCACCGGGCTCGTGGACCTCCCCGGCGACCGCATCGGCATCCCCTACGGCGCCTTCCCTGCCCCCCACAAGCACGCCCCGCCCGGCCACGGCGAAGGCATCGCCTGGGCCACCTGGCCCCGCGGCCGCCTCGCCGGCCTCGTCGCCGACCACCACGCCGAGTTCTGGACCCTACCCCTCCACCTCCACGGCGCCACCCTCCGCCTCAACGCCAAAACCCAGGACGGCGGCTCAATCCGCGTCGAACTCCAGGACGAGGACTGGAATCCCCTCGAACGCTTCGGCCTGGACCAATCGACCCCCATCCACGACGACCACCTTGACGCCCCCGTCACCTGGGGCCCCACCACCCAACTCCCGACCACCCCCAACCGCCCAATCGTCCTCCGATTCCAGCTTCGCCAGGCCACCCTGTTCGGCTTTGAGGTAGTCGAGTAAGCCACTACGTGGACGCCGATCGTCGGCACCCATGTCGTGCGGAATCACCGGCGCGCATTCGTCAGAACAGCGGGGGAATCCGCCCCGTCTATGCGGTCAGCAGCCCCTCAAAATGGGCGGCCAGTACCTGATTGACCCGCGCTGAGGCTTCCATCATCGGCATGTGCCCCACCGCGTCGATCACCTCCACGTGCATCCCGTCCGGGAGACCGACGGCGTGCGAGGCCGGGACGATCTGGTCGTCCGCGCCCCAAATCACCAGGATTCGCCCCGGGTAAGTCGCCAGGCGCTCGCGGATGGCGACGGTCTGCTCGCCGTCCGCCACCAGATCACGGGCGATCGCCGCCAGGGCCTCCTCAACCCCGTCCAGCCGCTTGTACTGCAGCACCTCGTTCACGAGCCGTCGCGTCACCAGGGCCGGATCGGCGAAGAGCGCCTCCAGCACCGGCTTGATCTGCCGACGACGGCGGGCCGTGGCGAAACCGTCCAGGAAGCCGGGAAGGAACTCGCGACCGAGGCCAATGCTGGCTATGAGCGTGAGCGACCGCACGCGATCAGGCGTCGCACCGGCCAGCTCGGCCGCAATGGCGCCTCCCAGCGAGTGCCCCACCAGGTGCACGGCGGGCAGCTCCAGGGCGTCCATGAATCCCGCGACCGCCTGCGCCAGCGACCCGACCGTCCCGTCGCCGACATTCTTCGACGACTCGCCGTGCCCCGGCAGGTCCAGGGCATACACGGCCCGTTCGGCGGACAGCGCCTCATGGTTGAAGAGCCAGTTGTTCAGATCGCCCCCAAAACCGTGCACCAGCACGGCCGGCTCGCCCCCCTCGCCCATCTTCAGATAGCGCAGCGAGTGCCCATCGACGTCCACCTGTTGCGGTGACGGCCCTTCGCCCGCCTCCGCTTCCGCTTCGGGCGTGAACTCCGCCTCAAAAGTGGCGGCGAAGCCATCGATCGCTTCGTTCGAAACGTCCGCATCGGCAATCACCCCCAGCAAGGCGCCCACTGGAAGCGTGCTGCCCTCGGCCGCCACCCGTCGGCGCAAGACCCCGCTCGCCGGCGACTCTACCGCGCTCAGAATCTTCTCCGTCTCCACGTCCAGCAACTCGGCGCCCTGCTCGACATCCGCGCCTTCGTCAACCAGCCACTTCACCACCACGCCCTGCGTCATCGTCAGGCCCCACTTCGGCATCACCAGCGCCCGCATGTCCGAGTCGCTCATGGCGCGTAGCCCGCCACGCTTCGCACCGCCGCCGCTATCCGCGCGGCGTCCGGCATGTATTGGTCTTCCAGGACCCCGGCGAATGGCACCGGCGTGTGCGGCGCCGTCACCAGGCTGATAGGCGCCTCCAAGGCATCAAACGCGTGTTGGGCGATTAACGCGGAGATATCCGTGGCGATGCTGCAGCGTGGCGGCGCCTCGTCAACCACCACCACTCGCCCGGTGTTTTCCGCGCTCTCCAGCACCGTGTCCTCGTCCAGCGGCGACGTCGTGCGCAGGTCGACGACCTCGCACTGGATGCCTTCCCCGGCCAGCGTCTCCGCCGCCTCGAGCGAGCGATGCACCATCAGCCCCAGGCTGATGATCGACACGTCGTTGCCCTCGCGCACCACGTTCGCCTCGCCAAACGGAATGCTGTAGGACTGCTCCGGCACCTCGCCCTCGGTTTCGTAGAGGCCTTTGTGCTCGAAAAAGATCACCGGGTCGTTGTCCCGAATCGCCTGGATCAGCAATCCCTTGGCGTCGTAGGGCGTCACTGGCATCACGCACTTCAGCCCGGGAACGTGCGTGAAGATCGAGTACGGCGACTGCGAGTGCTGCGCCGCGGCGCGAAGCCCGGCACCGTACATTGTGCGCACCACCACCGGCGTCTCGGCGCGGCCGCCGAACATGTAGCGGAACTTCGCCGCCTGGTTGTAAATCTGGTCGAAGCACACCCCCACAAAGTCGCTGAACATCAACTCCGCTACCGGCCGCAGACCGGAAGCCGCCGCGCCAACCGCCGCGCCAATGAAGGCCGACTCGGTAATCGGCGTGTCCAGCATCCGATCGCCGTACTTTCCATACAGACCCTTCGTCACACCCAGCGGGCCGCCCCAGGCGTCCATTTCGCCTTCCGCGCCCGAGCCGCCCACCACGTCCTCACCCATCACAATCACGCTGGAATCGCGAGCCATCTCCTGGTCCAGCGCCTCATTGATCGCCTGCAACAGCGTGATCGTCCTTGCCATCGTGCGCCTCCGTGCTTGCTCAGTAGTCGATGTAGACGTCGGTCAGGTATTCCGAGGCCGCCGGCGCCGGGTCCGCCTTCGCCGAGCTGACCGCCCCATCGATCAGGGCCGCAACCGCGCGGTCGATGTCGTCAAGCTCCTCCCGCTCGATGCCCGCCGACGCCGTCACCCGCCCCGCGAACATATCCAGGCAGTCGTGATTGGCCCGAGCCGCCTCGGCCTCGCCCGGCGGCCGGTACGTCTGCGCGTCGCCCTCGTAGTGGCCGTAATAGCGATTCACCTGGCACTCGATGAACGACGGGCCGTCGCCCTCGCGCGCCCGCCTGATCGCCTCGCCCGCCGCCTCGTGGACGGCAAAAAAGTCGTGACCGTCCACAGTCGCGGCCGGCATGCCAAAGCCCTCGGCGCGGTCGGCCAGGCTGCCCGCCCCTATGGCGTAGTCGGCGGCCGTGGCTTCGGCGTACCCATTGTTCTCGGCCACGAAGATCGCCGGCAGGTTCCAGACCGTCGCCAGGTTCATGCTTTCGAACGTCGTCCCCTGGTTCGAGGCGCCATCGCCAATGAAGGCCACGCCAACGTCGCGCGTGCCCTGCACCTTTGCCGCCAGCGCCGCGCCGCAGATCAACGGCGGTCCGCCGCCCACAATCCCGTTGGCGCCCATCATCCCGGCGTCCAGGTCCGCGATATGCATCGACCCGCCCTTGCCGCGACAGCTGCCCGTGGCCCGACCGTAGATCTCCGCCATCATCGCGGGCACGTCCACCCCTTTCGCGATGCAATGCCCGTGACCGCGATGCGTGGACGCAATCCGATCGGCCTTCGTCAGATGCAGCATCACGCCCACCGCGCACGCCTCTTCACCGGCATAGAGATGCACAAAGCCCTCAATCTCACCGGCTGCGAATTCCACGTGCACCCGCTCCTCAAACTCGCGGATCGTCCGCATCAGCCGATATGCCCTCAGCAGATCGTTCTTCGTCAGTGCCATCGTCTCGTCCTCTGGAGAACTATCCGCCGTAACCAGAGAAGCCCATCCGCGCGTCGTCCCGCGCGCCTTACCCTCAGGCTATGACGACAAGCGAAAGTTCTCCAATCGTCGCCCGCCCCAGGCCACATCCCTCAACCTCCCGGCCCCACCCGCCCGTCCTCTCTTCGTCATCCCGGCGTCCCCGTCCTGATCTTGCGTAGGGGCGGCGTCTCAGACCCGCCCGTCTTCCGGGCACCCACCATCCCGAGCTCACCCCCCGTTCGTGGCGAGCCGGCCTTGTGGCCCAGGCTGCACGGTGGCCCAGGCTGCGCGCAGCCGGGGACCTCCCAAATCCGTTCGCGGCGACCCGACTCGGAGTCCGTCGGAGGCCTGTCCTGAGCCTGCCGAAGGAACCGTGTCGAACCACCTCTCCCAGCACCCAGGCTCCCCAAGCGGTCCCCAGCCGGCTCGAAACCGTCATCCCGGCGTCCGCAGCCGGGATCCAGTCTTCCGATCCCCGTGCGCCCGCCCCCTTACCATTCGTAGTGAGCCGGGCCAGAGTCCGACGGCGGCCCGAGTCGAACCACACCCTCAGGTCACCTCCGTTCGTCGTGAGCCGGACCGGAGTCCGTCGGAGAGCCTGCCCTGAGGTTGTCGATTGGGGAATCTCGCATTCGTCCCTTGTCATCCCTGTGTGTCCAATCTGGGGGTGGGGCTTGCTAGGGTCCCGAGCATCCGGCGGGGGATTCAGTGGCTGCCGCGTGGCAGGCCTTGGCCTCGAAGCGTCCCCCGCCGCACGTGGTCACGTGCCTCCTCAGTCACCGGTGGGACGGTCTGACAGGGAGTGGAGGTTCATCGGAGTAGGGGCCGACGTTCGTTACATGTTCGGTTAGCTCTGCCGTATAGGCGCGGGCTTGCAACAGGTCGAGCTGAAGCCCTCCGTACGGCGCGCCTACGATTGCTTGCAGTCCCGCGGGGGCTAGGGCGTCGCGCGCAATCTGAAGACCTCAATGGCGGTACGGGCGCCACGATCCATGCCCGGTTGCGCGCCTGGGACGGGAGTACGCAGGGATGTATCGGACCGTTCGAGTCGCGGCGCTTTCCATCAAGCCCAAGAAATGGGACAAGCCATTCAACGCCGACAAGCTCGAGGCGTACGTGCGTGAAGCCGCCCGCGAGGGTCCCGAGCTGATCGTAGCCCCGGAAGGGTTTCTCGAGGGCTATGTCGTCATGGACGTGGTGGCGCACCCCGAGAAGGCCGCGATGATGCACGAGATCGCCGAACCGCGTGACGGGCCCTACGTTCGGCGGTTTCGTCGCCTGGCGCGCGAGTTACGTGTGAACCTGTGCCTTGGCTTCGCCGAGCGGGTGGGGCGTGAGGTCTACAACTGCGCCGCGTTCATTGGACACGATGGGCGGATCTGCGGGACCTATCACAAGACCTACTTTGCGGAAGGCACCCATCCCAGTTGGTCGTTCAACCGGATCGGCACGAAGCTCCGGGCTTTCGATACGGCGCTCGGACGCGCCGGAATCGTGATCTGCGCCGACCGCGCCAACCCATTGATCAGCCGAACGCTGGTGTTGGACGGGGCGCAGTTCATCCTGATCCCTTCCTATGGCTCGCGCAAGAAGTGGCAGAACGAAGCGGTACTGGCCCGGGGGCGCGAAAACGGCGTGCCCGTGGTGCAAGCCAATGTCGGCGTAAACCTGATCGTGAGCAAGGGCGAGGTCGTCGCGTACAAATGGGGCGTGGATCAGATCACCAGCGCCGAGATCGAGGTGCCGATGCCGCCTTCGCGCGCCGGCGCACGCCAGGCCGAGCAAACGTACCTCGCCGAGCAGGGTCCGGAGATGGCACGCCGGTATCGGCGCATGATGGCCAGGCTGGCGAAAGCGGCGAACTAGCCCCGACCACCGTGGCATGGCCAGGGCGAGAGACCGCGTAGGCCGAAGGCTTCCGCGACCCGCACCGCGGACACCGCTCCACACAGCCTGTGCCGCATCATGCGGCCCAAATCAGCGACGAGGATTCGGACAGGTTGTGCTCGCGATACGCAAACCGCGCGTATCGCTCGCCACGGCGCCACCCTCCGCCTCAGCGCCAAAACCCAGCAAGGCGGCTCAATCCGCATCGAACTCCAGGACGAAAACTGGAATCCCCACGAAGCCTTCAGCCTGGACCAATCCACCCCCATCCACGGCGACCACCTCGACGCCCCCGTCACGTGGGGCGCCACAACCAAAATCCCCGCCACCCGCCCCCTCGTCCTCCGCTTCCAGCTAGACCGTGCCACCCTCTACGGCTTCGAACTCATTCCCTAGGCGAAACAGCCCAACCGTTCGTGGTGAGCCGGGCAGGCGTCTTCGGCTGCCCGTGTCGAACCACAATCACGGCACCCAGGCCTCCCGAGCAGTTCCCTCTTACTCCTCGCATCCTTTTTCGCAGGGGCCGCGTCTCTGACCGGCCTCTTCCGGGCAACCCCCACCCCAACCCACGCGACTCGTGTAGGGACGCCGCTCGTGCCCGACCCCCTATTCCCCCCTCCTCTCTAACTCCTCACTGCCTGACCGGACCCGAAGTGCCCCCGGTCCGCCGCCGCCCGACGAAGAAGAGTAGAGAGTAGGGCTTTGGAAATAGGAGAGGGCCACACCACTGTGGCGCAAGCTAAAGCGTACGGTACACTACCATTTGTGTCTTATAGACGAGCGACTGACCATGACGCTGCATATACGCCAAGTCACACCCCAGCGATTGCTGGATACAATAACCGAGGCACTGCTACTGGATGATAGGCAGGGTCTCGCCTATTCTGTAGTGGATACAGATATCCGTACGAGAAGTTTCTCTGAGGAAGAGTGGACGGACATCGTTACGACTATCAGGGGCGAACTTCGATACTATCATTCGACGAATAACCCGAAAGTATATCATAGATTCTTGGGCAACTACATGTGTCCATCGCGTCCAATCAATCTAGAAAATCTTGGGCTGGGGCGTTTCATTGAAGAGTCCGATGGTAGCCTCCGAAAACTCAAACGATGTAAACGGTGTAAAGACAAATAGACCAGTCTTCTACGCAAAGCTGAGGGGCTGTTGCCCGTGGGTGCGTCAGGTATGTAAGTCTCGGTCGTCCGATGATGTATCGTCGTGCAAAGCATGGAATGCACAGACCAGGACGATATGTTCGAGGTAGACAAGACGAGGAAGCACTTTGTCCCAAAGCTGTATCTGCGTGGCTTTTGTCTGGACAACCCTCCGAAGCGGATATATGTCCTTGACAAGGGCAAGCCTCAAGACGAGGTGGCAGTGCGCTCGATCAACAACGTCGAGGTGTCACGCGACGCCTATTCTGTCGCCAACGATGCGATCCTCCAAGAGCGAGAAGATGCTTGGTCGGAAACACTCAAAATCCTCAAAGGGCGAGATGCTTCTGAGTTGAACGAGCTGGTTTCTGACCGCGACAAGTCCGCTGAATTGAGATATTGGCTCGCACGCTTGGTCGTGGACTCGAAACTACGAAGTCGTGGCTTCCGCAGCCAAATGAGAGAATCTGCGAACGAGATACGACTTCGATCCCGGTCGAGAATCGAAGCACTTGAGGCAGACTTTCGTTCTCGGTTCCCGGACTTAGGCGAGCAGATCCAGATTATGGTCTCCTTATTCAAAGACGTGGCAGGTATTGATAACGATCGAGAGTTTGAAGCTCTTCGTATTTGTCCTTTTCTACGTGGAGAGGAAGGAGAAAAGTTGTACAGGTTGTATGAAGAAGGCAGTTGGCGATTCGACGCAGCCTGTGATCGCCGGAAGTTCATAACATCAGATATCCCTTCGAACTCTCTGCTTCTAGGTCCTGAGCCCGAATATCGAAACTGGATGTGGTTCGTCATGCCGCTCTCAGCAGAACTGCGGTTGGTTGGCTTATGTGGAGATGCGCGTATGGAAAGCGGTCTTGCTCCAAGAATGGGAGATATGGGCAATAGGGAAATGGATATTGCCAATGTGTGCGTTTTCCAGAGCGCCCAGAGGTTTGTCTATGCTTCGTCGAAGGATGAACTGCTTCGGGCCAGTGAGCAAAGCACACTATAGCTCTCGATAGTTCGTACTGTTGTCGCGATTCAAATATGCTCCAGACTCCGACTACGTGAGCCAATTAGATTTATAAAGACTTAGGGCAGGATTTGTTGTTGGACATGACGAGGTACCAAACAGATCTGCTGGTGGACACGACGAAAGGTCTTTGGCAAGGGGCAGCTGTGCACCTGAAAGAGTGGCCTATCCGGTTTGTTGGTTCATACGATGTCTGTGCGAGTTCGCAACAGGATGACACAGATTCGTCGGGCCATTTCCGTGAAGTGTTGGATTTCGCCGAGAGCAAGACAGCGGCCGAGGACCCTGCGTTCGCGATAGGAGAGCCACTTCTTCAGCACCTGATACCCACCCAGCCGGAAATTCCACACCTTCGCCGGCACATTTCGCCAGTAGGCGTGGTCGTTCAAGTAAATGTCGTACGTCGTCTCGCCCAGGGTCTTCAGGGCGTCTTCCACTGTCATTCCGAGGTCCCCCGAGGAATCTCGCCTTTCTGCCGCCGCGTGCTCGGGCGCGTGGCTGAGAGCTTCGCGCTCCGATCCCGTATAAGCCCGTTCCACCGCACAACCTTGCCCCGGCATCACCGCCTGTCTAGCTCCGAAGTGCCCCCAGCCCATCGTCAGTTCGAAGTCGTCGCCTAACATGTTGCGCCCGTGCGTCGTGGCGGGCACGGCAATGGCAGCGATCTCAGGCCGAAGCTGGCCCGCGGTGACGCCGGGAACCGGGGTGTCGGGATCCAGCAGTGCGGCTAACTCCCGACCTCGAGCGACGAAGCCGCCCAGGACCTTGGAAGCCTCTTTGACCTTGGCTGCGTGATTGTTATCTGTTGTTTCGGACCGGGCGGACAGTGCGGTCCAGTGCGGCAGTGGAATCCGCGGCCACTCCATCCGCAGAGCGCCCGCATTCGCTTCCCGATACTCGGAGTCGTGCAGCACCGCCAGGACATGGTGGAAGAGGTCCGCGACGGTCAGGTCGAGGTGTTCGAGATACCAGGTGGCGTCTGGCGACAGGTTGGAGTGGCGCGCGCCGGACATGTCGGTGCCAAGGGTGACGTCTCGGAGCCACGCCGGAAACAGATTCGAGCCACGCTCAATGAGATGATGGGAGCCCAAGTGCCCCGTAAAAGCCGCCTGAGGCTCTGTTGCGCCCTGACGCAGATGTTGAGCGGCCGTTAGCCACAGATTTCCCGCGAATACGTGCGGTTTGTAGTCGGCGCGCTTCTCATCGAGCAGCTTGGTCTCTGCCTCCCAATAGAGCCAACGCGTATCAAAGGGCCGGTAGGTGAAGCGGACGAATCCTTTGGTGAGTGGACCGCCGCGCCGGAGAAGTGCGTCTCGTGCCGCGCGTGCATCAAACCGCCCTGTGTCTTGCATCACTCGCGGATATCGCCGTGCAATCTCGTCATGAGACAGCACCGCGTCGAAATACTCGGAAACGCGCGTCTTAAGTCGGTCGAGATCAATGTCAACGAGGAAGGCATCGCGATTCGTCAGCACACCGTGGAAGCGTCTCGGGAAGAGTTGTGGCAGCGACGGCCAATCGAACCACTCGGAGCTGACGTCCATCGACGCGAAGGGTAAGCCGAGCGGCAGCAGCGGCTCTACCGCGTCGTAAAGGTGATCCGGGTCGGTCTCCGCCGTCTCCGTCAACGCGCGCAGCTTGGTCTGGCCCCACAGATTCCGGTATTGCACGATCCGGGCTGGCGAGTGCTCGGCCTTTCGCACCAGCGTGGTAATGGCGGTGCCGACTTGAATGCCCACGGGGTCGTCGGGCGTGGAGAAGATGCTCGGATCCGGCGATCCGTCCGGTGCAACCTTGCCCGTCCGGAACTTGTCGCCATTGAGGTTGTCGATGTGGACCACGTCAAATGAATCTAGATACCGCTCGCGCATCCCGGTGAACGACAGCCCATCCAGCCAGGAACTGTTGGAGATGAAACAGACCACGCCTTGCCCCGTGTTTTCGGCGATGCGACGCTCGGCCATGCGGAAGAAGCGCACGTATAGGTCGTTGAGTCCACGTCCCTCAGGACGGCGAACGTGACGCACCTCGCGATAGGCATCAGTCAATGCTCGCTCTTCCTCCACCGCCACACCCGGGAATCCGTTGTATGGCGGATTCCCCAGGATCACCAGAATTGGTGCCTTTTGCTTGACCCGCTCGGCCCGGTCGCGCTCCTCTTGAAGTTCGGGAAACGGCAGAAGCTTCTGCGCCTGCGGCTCCCAACCGGTCAGCGCGTTGGTCAGGAATATCCCAGCCCGTTCCGCTCCGTCGTCCGCCAGCGGCGCGTCTAGGTCCTCCATGGTCAAGCCCACTTGAAGCTGAGCCACCACGAACGGCGCCGGCATGATCTCGAACCCGAACACTCGCTCCATTGCCGCCTTCTTGACTCGCGCCCCAGTGAGCGCGCCCATCACCTGGCCTTGCAGGTTTTCTGCAATCCGACGTAGCGTTTCGGCCAGGTACGCCCCCGTCCCGCAACACGGGTCAAGCACATATACGTTCTCGGCGGCCAGCCCGTCGGCGATCCCCAGGTCGTCCTTCAGCGCCCGGTCCACCCGCGCCACCATGTAGCGCACCACCTCCGGCGGCGTGTACCAAACCCCCAGTTGCTTACGCAACGCCGGGTCGAACGCCTGCAGGAATGGCTCGTAGAAGTAGGGAATGGCTTAGCCTTCATTGAATCGCTCGAAGAAGGCACTGCGGTCGACGCGGTTGAGAGCGTCGGTTGTCCAGTCCAGAACCTCTTCGAGGCCAAGTGCTTCCATGCGACCGGGATCGGAGAGCTGGTGGACGAGGGCTCGAAGAACAGGCGCCTGTAGTCGCCGAACGCCTGTAGGCCAGTCAAAACGCTCGGCGGGAATCCGGATCTCTCGCGCCCACAGCACCCATGCGGAGAAGACGCCGTAAAAGAGCGTTTGAACCAACGTCGACTGGAAGAATTTCGCGCCCTTCTCTCCCTCGAACTGCACGCCGAGCGCCTCTTCCAGCGCGGCCCGCACCGTCGCCAGTGGCGATGTGCCGTCCCCCGACTTGGCTTCGGCGTCCTCCACTCGCGCCAGCGCGTCCCGCGCGTGCGACGCCAGCAGTTCGGCCAGATCCCGCGGTTCGGCCAGCCGCGCCTGGTGCGACAGCACCCGCCGCAGGTACTCACCCAACCCCACGCCGACCCGCCCCGCAAACACCCGCGGCTTCTCCAGTTGCCGGTCGAAATCCTCCGCGTCTGCAGCCAGCCGGAAACTCTCAAGCTTCGCCGGATTCCCATTGGTGTCCTCGCCCAACAGCAGGAAGTCGCGGTAATTCGTCACCAGCACCTGCCGGTAACGTCCCCAGTACCTGCTCACCTGTGTGCTCTCGGCCGTCTGCCACGCGTCGTCTTCCGCCGACTTCACTTCCACCACGCCATGCTCCGGCAGCTGGTCGTCTCTCGGCTGTCCCCCGCGCTGCACCTGCTTCGCTGCGTACAACCCGAAGTCCGGATGCCCGGCCCCCTGGTCTTTTAGCTGCCCGACGCAGAACACTTTGGGTTTGAGGCCCCCACCGACTGCGTTGAGAAGGTTTTCGAGCGGCGTGTAGCTCGAAGTCTCGGCAGTAGCTCCACCCGACACCCGAATCCGCCGCAAAACCGCCAGGTAGTCCTCAACGACCCTCGGAAACTTCCTCATCCCACCCCATCAACCGCCCCACCCATTCCCCGCCACGC
>JAPPFO010000299.1 GCA_028875175.1 Chloroflexota bacterium
GGTTTGGCGTGTACGACTGGGTGCTGGCGCGCGACGCGCATAGCGGTGACGGCTGGATAATCGCCACGTCGCATGGTGGTCGCGACCCCGACGACATCTCCGCCCAGGTGCAGTCACGCCTGCGCGTGCGCGAGACCCCGCCCATGCCAGCCGCGCCACGAACCGCTCATACGAACGCGGATAGCTACCGGTTCGGACACTGGGTATCGGCGGTCAAGGACTACATCGCCGCTGGCGACTGTTACCAGGTGAACCTGGCGCGCCGGATCGAATTCGACGCGCCGGAGCCGGGATTGGAGATGTTTCGACGACTCGCGGCGGAGCATCCGTCGCCATTCGGCGCCTACCTGGACGCGGACGGACTCGAGCTGGCCAGCGCGTCGCCAGAGCTCTTCCTGCGCGTCGATCCCGGCGGCCAGACGCGAACGCGTCCCATCAAGGGCACGACACCGCGGGCCGCAACCCGCGCCCTGGACGCCGCCGCCGAAGCCCGGCTGCGGGCCAGCCCCAAGGATCGGGCGGAAAACGTGATGATCGTGGACGTGCTGCGCAATGACTTCGGGCGCGTGTGCCGCCCCGGATCCATCAGCGTGCCGGTGCTCTGGCAGGCCGAGGCGCTACCGACCGTGTGGCAACTGGTCTCGGAGGTCCGGGGCGAGCTTGGTCCCGGTGTCTCGGCGGCCAACCTTTTGGAAGCCTGTTGGCCCGGTGGCTCGATTACCGGGGCTCCAAAGATCCGCGCCTCGGAGATTATCGACGAGCTGGAACCTGTCCGCCGCGGCGCCTACTGCGGCAGCGTATTTGCGCTGGGCTTCGACGGCGGGCTGACGGCCAGCCTGGCCATCCGCACCGTGCAACGCCGAAACGGCGTGGGCCACCTGCACGTGGGCGCCGGAATCGTGGCGGAGTCGGACGCGGACCTGGAATACGACGAAACTCGGCACAAGGCGCGCGGTGTGCTGGAGGCGCTGGGCGCCTCGGAGGAGTCGTTGATCTAGTTCCTCCTCGAGGCAAGCAGCCAGCGGCACACTCGTCACCAAACGTCACGCGCACGACCTCTGCTGTAACACATGAATCAACACGTACCTCGCGAACACTGTTAGGACCGGCACTGTTCAGCAACTATTCGATTTCAATGATTGCCGACAGCCGCCGAAGAGTTTCCTTCCATTCTCTTTCGACCAACCCCTTAATGCGTTCGCGGTAATCTCGACGGCTATCGCCAAACCAAACGTCATGATGACCTACCACTCTGTCACGATAACCGGGACCTCTTCCCCATTCGTCATCACAGTCGTCCCACAAGACTGTGGATGGCTTCATATCCCGAACATGGATTCCTTTGCCCTCAATCTGGCACTTTCTGAATAGGCTCTCCACTTGAACTTCCACAACTCGACGAGCCTGCCTCAGCAGACCAAACGCATCTTCGAGCTGCTCGTCTTGAAGAAGATTCTCAATTATTGGAAAGAGACGCTCCAGCTTTCGCTCCACGACCCTAGCGGCCGCTACCCGCGCGCCATAACTCAGTTGATGCGAGTATTCAAGGTTGTACCACTCACCTTCACGCCGCACGCTTGCTCGCACTGAACTCGGGTGAGCGCTGTTTAGTGCGCGCATGAGACTGCGCTCAGGCGCGTAAAGAGCACCGAAGTTCAGCTCGTGGTTATTGTCCAGCCATACTTGCAGTCGCCTTGCAGCGTCTCGTTGAACCTCCATGGTTTGCTCTTGCTCAAAGTTTCGGACCAGTGAGTGAGCATCCACAATCATTTCCTCGAGTTGCAGACAGTGCTGGTGCCTGAGATCCTCGACTATATCTACCAACAGTGACCTGAAAGCCTCAGAGTCGTCTCGCAAGGCATTAAAGAACTCAACACGCAGGTCTGGAAGCCCGATCGACTGGATCGTGCTCTCAGCGTGTTCACGTTTCAAGTCATAGCCGTCCTCAACTGACTCGGCAGCAAAACCGTCGTCGTCCTTCACTGCAAGGGCCTCGTCGTGTCGCGGCAGCGCGAGAACGACAGCCTTATTCTCAATGCCTTCGAATCTACCGTCCTTCACTCGCTTGAGAAGCTGCTGCACAGACGTCGACGGTGTAGAGTTAAACGTTGAGCACATTACGACAATCGTATTCGGCTCGCTGAATAGTCGCCCGATGTCTGCCCTTTCGGCTGTACGGTCTACACCCTTAGTGTCAATAAGCCGAATTGACAGGGACTTTTCCCCGAGAATCGGCCTTGGGACGATGAGTTCCATCCGTTGGGGAATCGAAAAGTCTGGGTGTCGACCATTGTTTAGCAATTCGAAGTTTCTCTTCAGCCATTCCAGTGGATCACCATTGTTTTCCGTGGCGGAATACCACAGCTCACGCTTGGTTCGGCCTTCCAGATTCATTCTTGCGAGGATTTCAAGAACAAACGTGGAGGTGTTCATGGACGCCCTTGCCAGTTTCTCGGCCGGATCGATTGTGATGCGTACGCGCTTACCGTCTGGTCCTTTCTGCCTCCTTCGCGTCTTCGTAAGCCTGCTCATGTTGCGAATGGCACGCTCAAGCTCCTTCGACGTTCCGACTACCTGTCCTCCGGTGTCGTCATCGCTCGGAGTAGTCTGCGGGGGATCCTTTAGAAGCGTTGCAAACTCCAGTACTTCCCTTCGAAGCTCCTGTTCACCCATGGGCTCTATTAGCAACCCGTATTCTGGACCTTGCGCAAGGTGGACCTCGCACACGGTCACCCCGCCGCCTCCGACCTCGAGGACAGGGGCGGGCGTGGCCGTCTTCTTATCTACCACCTCCAAGTCCGCAGCACGACATATCGCCGTGGATTTGCCCACCCCGATGTCACCGACCAGTGCAACCGAATGCTCGGTGCTCTGAACCGTTCGTGAGGCTACCGTGAGCCCCTTCTTTAGCTCCTTCAGCAGACTCGCAAACGAGTTCTTTATGCTTGGATTGAGCAGCACTTCCTCGACTTCCCGAAGTGCCTGCTCGGTCTTCCACAATAGCGATTCATCCGGGTGTCCAAGTGGGGGTTTCGGCAACTGCTTCCAGACGCGTGCAACGACTTTCCGGAAGTCCATTGCGTCCTTCGTACCAATCGCCCCCAAAACCGAGTCCAGCTCCTCGGAATTCAACGGTCGCTCGCCCGACTCAACGCGCGAAAGAACTGCTGGACTCCAAGTCACTCTCTCCGCCACGTCCTTTTGTTTGAGACCAGCCTCGCTCCGAAGGCGAGCTAGGTACCGACCAGTTGCCATGTCCGTCGTCATGTCCGTCTCCCGGAATTGATGTCTTGCGGCAAGCATGATGCATTCAGCTTCTATTGTCAAGGGATGCATGCAGCAACGTTTCGCCACAGCCGCGGAAGCAATCGGCGGGAAAGCGATGAGACCTGCAGGTCAACGCCTAGGTCGGTGCTTCGCCGCCCCAGCGGCGGTCCACCAATACCGCCGCCATGATCAGGCTCGCGGCGATGGCGAGTCCCAGCGGGGGCGTGAGCAGGGCGATCATGGCGACGATGCCGCTCCCGAAGTCGCCGTAGGCGCCGAAGACGATGCGCCCGAAACCGAGCATGCGCCACTGCACTCGGCGACGGGTTCGCAGCCGCAGCGCGTGGGTCGCCAGCGCCGCGAATGCGCCGAGCGCGAGCCCCAGGATCACGCCGGGGCCGGCCGTGGCCATGGCTGTCCCGCCGACAATGCCGCCGGCGACGGGGCGAATCACCCAGCCCAGGCGGTCCATGAGGCCACCGCTGCCCGGAAACTTGTCGGCGAAGATGTCAATGGGCAGCAGCAGCAGCGCACCCACGAACATCCCAGTCGAGGCAACGAATGCGAACGCCGGGGCGGGCGTCAGCAAGTCGGATCGCGCCGCGACGATGGAGGTGATGGCCACGGTGACGTAGGGATTCAGCCCGCTGGAGATGCCGAGCGCCAACGCCAGGACGACGCTCATTGGAGGGTCGGCACCTCAGCGCGGAGCGGCGGCCGCGTCACCCGCCGAATTCGGCTTGGGCGCGCGCGTACTCATCGGGACTGCCAATGTCGATCCAGCGGCCCGAGAAAACCTGGCCGAAGATGCGTTCGCGCGTGTGCAGCCAGGCAATCAGGTCGCCGGACTTGTCCGGGTCACCGCCGGCTTCCAGGTAAGCCTGCACAACTCCAAGTCGCTGGCGCGGGATCCCATACACAACCGTTGAGATTAGGGTGCTGCGGGGATGCTCCGGCTTTTCGACGAAGCTCGTCACAACGCCGTCCTCAATCTCAACCACGCCATAGAGCGGGGCGAGCTTCAACGATCCGCAGTCATACAATCCCACGACAAAGTCGTGCCGCGCGGTTCTTGCAACAGAGGCGAGATCGAAGTCAAACAGGTTGTCCCCCGCGACGACGAGCAGGTCGTCGTCGATGCCTGACTCCTGGATGAAGTAAGCCATGTCGCCCACGGCGCCGAGTCGTGTGTCCAGGGAAGTGGTGCCATCGCTCATGACGGAGACGGGCGGTCGGCCCGGCCGCGCCGCCGCCCACTCCATGAACAAGGGAAAGAACACGTGGTGGGTAATGACCGTGACGTGCTCAATCTCGGGAACCGCGCCGAGGCGGTCGAGCACGAAGTCGATCACTGTGCGGGACCCGATGGGCAGGAGATGCTTTGGGCCGCCGCCGGTGATGGTTCCCAGCCGCGTGGCCCAGCCTGCGGCGAGTACTAGCGCCTGCATCCGCGTATGGTACGTCCGAATGGGCCGGCGCACCCCTATACTCGCGGCGAGTCCACTAGCCGCATGAAGGGTTTTTCACCCGAAAGCGCCGGAGGTGTGCAGGGCTGGACAGTTCGCGCCGTGAGCTAGTGCTGGGAGTGCTCGGGCTTCTGATCCTGGGCGTCGTGGCGTATGTCTTGTACACCCAGGCGACGGAGGACGGCAGCGTGGGCCTGCTGGCCGAGACGCCCACGGCGCCCCCCGAGAGCGCGGCGTCGCCGACGCCAAGTCCGACGCCCACACCTGCGGCGACTCCCACACCCACGCCGGCGCCCCAGACGTATACGGTGCAGGCAGGCGATACGTTGCTCGGCATCGCCGAGCGATTTGGGATCACCGTGGAAGATCTGCAGTCCAAGAATGAACTGGCCGATCCCAACAACATCTTTGTGGGACAGAAGCTCCAGTTGCCGCAGCCGGGCGAACGCGTGCCGGCCGACTCGCCAGCCGCCGGTGGGGGCGCTGCGGACGACGTCTACGTCGTAAAGGCTGGCGACACGCTGTATGCGATTTCGCAGGAGCTGGACGTAACCGTGGAGGATCTGGCCACGACTAATGAGATTACCGACCCGTCGCAGCTCTTCGTTGGACGTCGCCTGCTCATTCCAGAGCGCCGGCTCACCCCGCCCACGGTGCGGCCAGCGGCGGGCGCCGGACAGAGTGGGGCCTCGACCTGAGGCCGCAGAACCCACCAGCATCCGCCATATACTTAATCACCGGAACTCGCCGGCAGGCTCCTTTTCGTCGTGAACTTAACCCAGGTCACCGCCCAACGCGCGCTGCGCGACGCCCCTGTGCAGGCATTCACGCTGGTCGAGCGCTTGGTCAAGCGGCCGCTGTTCGGCTGCCAGATGTGCGGCCACTGCATCCTGCAGGACACGGCGTTCATCTGTCCGATGGCCTGTCCCAAGGGGCTGCGGGACGGCCCGTGCGGCGGGACCGATATCTACGGCATGTGCGAGACCGACCCGACCCTGCCCTGCGTGTGGCTGCGCATCTACGAGCGGGCCGAGCGGCTGGGCCGCATGGATCGGCTGATGAAGTTGCAGGACGACCTCGACTGGCGCGGTCAGGGCACCTCAAGCTGGCTGACGCTGATCAAGCGGGTGGTGGGACGCAACGGACGGCTGAGCGAGGCTGAGCGAACCGCAACTTAGGCCGGAGGTGGCGGGGAACCGTCGCCCTCGGGCTCGCGCCGTCGCAACCGACGGAACAGGCGTCGACGCAGCCTGAACCCGACGAGGGTGCCGACCACCACGACCGCCGCCAGAACAATCCCAAACCCGACGCGTGGATCGGCTTCGACAGCCGACGCGACGCGCTGGTACTGATCTCCCAGCCCCCAGCCAATGCCCATGTAGATGAGGGCCCAGATCAGCGCGGACAGCGCGGCCGACGGTAGGAATGTCCTGAAGCTGGCGCGGGCCGCCGCGGCCACGATGGTGATGACGATGCGAAAGCCGGGAATCAGCCGACCGATCACCACGGCGGGAACTTCGTAGCGGTGAATCCAGCGCTCGGCGCGCTCGCGCCGCTCGGGAGTGATATGGAGCGCGCGTCCGAATCGCGTAATGAGGCGTGGTCCGACCAGGCGGGCCAGCCAATAGAGAACTGACGCGCCGGCGGTCGCCGATACGACGACCGTAGCCACCACCGCGACCGGATTAGCCACGCCGCGGTAGACCTGATAGCCCATCAAGACGATGGCGGTGTCGGCCGGCACCGGAAACGGAACGCCGGCTTCTTCCACTCCGACGTAGATGGCCAGCGCCAGGTACTGGTTGGCTTCCAGGAACTCCAGCAGGAATTCGCGCGTGGCGGCGATTAGGTCGCCCATGCCAGCTACGCCGTGCCTGCGGCGGTCGGGGTGAGGGTTCGCAGGTGGGAGGCACGCATCGGCTGGTCTTAGGCGGATCGCCCGGGCGGTCCGTAACGGCCGGTGAGAAAGCGCCAGCGAATACGCGCGAGATCGCGCACCATGCGCAGGGTGTCCACGGTCAGTCGCAGGCGAGAATCGGGGTCATTCGTCCATTCAACGGGGAGCTGCTGGACGGTGAAATTGCGGTGCCTAGCCAGCCGGAGCACCTCCAAGTCAAACATCCAGCGATCAATCACGCTTGAGCCAAAGAGATTACGCGCCACGGATCCCCGAAAGAACTTGAACCCGCACTGCGAGTCGGGCGTATCCGGCAGACCGCCGACCTGGCGTGCCAACTCGCGAAAAATGCGGGCGCCGGCCCGGCGATAGGCTGGCTGTCGTACGACAGTCTGGCTGCGCCGCAGCGCCCGTGATCCGATCAGCACATCGGCGCCGTCCTGGATGGCTATGACGGCTTCCTCCACGTGCTGAAGGTCGGTGGAAAGGTCGGCGTCCATGAAGCCGACAATGTCGGTGGACGCGGCCAGCATGCCCGCCCGCACGGCAGCCCCTTTGCCTCCCTGCCGCGACAGCGTGATGAGGTCGAGGTTTGGGTGGTCCGGCATCAGCGCACGCACGGCGTCGCCCGTGGCGTCGGTGCTGCCGTCGTCGACCACGAGAACCCGCCCGCCACCAGGGAAAGTCGCCAGCCAGGCGAAAAGTGTCGGAAGCGTGCGCCCGAGGCGCTCGGCCTCGTTGAAAGCCGGTACCACAATGGTCAGAAGCATGGAGGCCATTTCGATTGCGTGACGGCGCATCTCGACCCTTGCCGGGTCCACGACGGCGGAGCACTACCAATCACGTGCCACGCCGCACCGTCAGCGCCACGAACCCGCGCAGTTTAGGCGAGCGTTCGCGGGCACACGCGACCGCATAGAACCCGTCCATGCTCCCACTGCACCCCCAGGACGCGAATGCTGGTCGTCGTTTGGCGCCTGACCTCCGCCGCTTGCCGACAAGGCTCGCCGCCTACAATCAGCCTCGGACCGCACCGCTATTGACCGCGTCGCGGCTACACCGGCGCCTGCCAGACGAGCCTGCGGTCGAACAGGCAGTGGATGCTGGCAAGTACATGCGACCGGGCGTCAGGCAGCTCAAGCCGACCGTGGCTGCGCACAGCCCAAGTCTAGGAGGCGCCTTGTCTTCGAGCGTTAACGCGCGATCCCACCAATGAGTCTGGATCCCGCCGCTTCGCCCTGGGCAGGGGTCTTGTCTGCGACCGCGTTTTGCCTGTGGATTTCCGCTATTGGCGCGCCACTGGCGCATGCGGCGTTTGGCCATCGGCCACGTTCGGTGTGGCCGTACTACGCGCCTATCCTCGGCGTCGTCGCCGTGCTGCTCACGACCAATCTGAGCGCCCATCTCTGGCCCGGCCAGCCGAGCGCCTGGGTTGGGGTCTTGGCGCCATCAACGCTCTCAGTGGTAGTCGCGTGGCGCGGCGGCGCACATGGTCGCGTGTCCAAGGGTGCGGCGCTGCGCCTCACGGGGCTCGCCACCGCCGCGGCGGGCCTCTTCGTATTCGCGCTGGCGAACCGGTTGCACTTCTGGTTCATCGACGAGTCGTGGCACTTCGCGCTCGCCCAGCGCATGGCGAAGGGCGAGTTTCCACCGGTTACGCCCTACGGCATTGACGCCGGCATTGGCTATCACTACGGCGCCGACCTGCTGGCCGCGTCGGTGATGAACATAACGGATGCCCCAGTTTGGACCGTCTACTACGTCCTTCTTTCGTTCCTGACAGTAGCGCTGATTCTTGCAGCCATAGGGTTCGCGTGGGATGTGGGCTCGCCGCTGCCGTTAGCCGTGGGAGCCGGGGTCGCCCTCGGGCTATTCGGCGGCGACGTTCATGTCGGCCTGCCCCCCTATGTTGAAGCTTCCGGCGACGACCGTGGTCTTGCCGGATTCATCGGGGGGCTGGCCCCTGCCGAAACCGAAAACGCTGCAACGCGTGTGGCATTCGATTGGGTCGACCAGCCGCAGTGGGCGCTCGCCGCCGCCATTGTGATACTCATCGCTGCATCGCTTGAGACGGCCGTGGCTCGCCGACAGGCGGCCGTCCTGGCGGCGGCGGCCGGGGTCTCCGCGCTGGCGGAAGCTGCCGTGCTGGTCTTTTCCGGTGCGGCGCTGGGCCTGGTTGGGATCGTTCGTTTCTTTCGACCGCCAGCCTATGGGCGGTTCTGGCTGGTGGCCGCCCTGGCCACTTCGGCCCTTTTGATCGCGCTGGCCGGCGGGCCCATTGCAGACGCTGTGCTGGGTCGGGGCGGGACCACCGGGATGGTGCGCATCGAATTCGATCCCGACCCGGACGACCTGGCGCCATTTGGATTGGCGGGTCCCGCGCTGATCCAGGTTGGGGTCATTCCGCTCGTCGTCATTGGCGCATTCGCCGCCGTCCGGCGGCGCAGTTGGGGGCTGGCGTATCTCACGCTGGCGGGGACGCTTGGATTGGTGGAGGCCGAAACTCTGCGTTCGGTGAGGCCGGCGAATGACGACCGGATCCTCTGGTTGGCAACCGCTGTTGCGATGTTCGCCGCCCTGGTTGGGATCAGCGTGCTCGTCGGCGCCCTGTCCCGCCCGCGTCAACGCCTGGCGGTTTTCGCCATAGGCCTGCTGGCCCTGCTGCCAGCGGTTGTGCCCCGAGCGATATCGGGAACACAACTCGCGCTCGGTGGGCTTAGCGTGGGGCACTTGGCTGGGACGGATTCGGTGGACCGCTCTGCGGTTCGGACCCAGTTTGGCTTGATCCTGGAAGCGAACTGGGACTTCTACGCGTGGCTCGCGCGGTCCTTGTCTACCGATGCTCGCCTGCTGACCACGCAGCCGGCGGCCATTGCGTCGCTGGCGGGGATCGCCTCCCCGACTTCGGGGCGGCACTTGCAGTCTCTTGCACAGTACGCCACCCCGACGTACGAAGACGCTCTGCGGTTTCTGCATCGTGACGACCTTCAGGAGATGGGAATCACCCATCTGCACGTCACGGACGACCACGCGGCCGCGCTGACGCCGGAGGCGCGACGCCTCCTGGATAATCCGGCTCACTTCAAGCTGCTGACCGACCAGCACTCGGCCTCTGGCCAGCGACATCGGCTGTTTGAGGTCCTGCCTGGCGCAGGCACGAGCGACGTCGCCTTGTCGAGTTACCGCCGGCTGCGCCAGATCGTTCCTGTCGAGACTCCCGTGACTCTCGTCGGCGGCCTCTCCGTGTACGCACGCCGAATGCTGCTCTTCAACTTCATCGACCACCTTGACCTTCGGGCGCCCGAGTCCACCGATGTGAATCGAGCGACCCGCGTAGCGCGCTTCAGGACGGACCTGGGCATTTCTGATCAGGGCGTCGTCGTCCTGCCCGAATCCCTTGAGCCAACAGCCCTGGGCCTGTCGGCCGACGATGCCTTCTGGACCGGCTACGGGACGCGTGCCTACCGGCCCAGCGACACGTGGTCGTCCGTCTGGCGAGTCGGTTCCGACGTCGGCGGACTTCCCGGCGACCTGGTCCCACTATGCGAAGCCGCGGACGGCACTCTTGAGTTTCAGGTGCTGGGGGCACCCGGAACGCCGGTGGCGGCAGGCAGCAAGACCTGGGACCTGACGGGCGTTCCGCAACAGTTCCGACTGTCGGTTCCCGACTGCGGGGCGTTGGCGATCGTCGCGGATGCCGACATTGCGCCTTTCGCCCGAGTCCGGGCCAGCCAGCCGGCCAGCCTCGCGAAGCGCGACCGGCGCGTGGCCGGGCTTGGCTTTGACGGACACGTGGAAGGCGAACACCTCGTCGTGAACCTGTGGTATCAGAACCCGCACCGGATTGCTTTCGACGCCGAGGCCCATCTTCGACTGTACGAGGCCGACGCGACTGGAACCGTTCCGGCATTACCCGACTTCATCCGCTTCGCGCGACGGTGGGACCGTCCACTGGTGCTCACGCGAGATTCGCAGATGGCCAGGATCGAATTTGACGCTCGGCGGCTTGAAATCAATGGCTCGGAAGGCGGGGGTTGGGTCTCCAGGCTGGCGCCTGGACGTTCGTACGTGCTGATGCTCACCGTGGCGGAGTACGATCCGGCCAGCGAGCACGTGGACTTTCACCAGTTGCTACCGCTAGCTCGCCTTGATGTGCGCGATGCCAAGGTCGATTACGAGGTCTTTTCGGGAATAGTGGCCCTTAGACACCTCGTCGCCGGTTCCAGCGCCATCTCACGGCTGCAGGCCCATCACGGCTGGCTTGGCGTGGACATGGACCTGACGCCGCCGAGAGCCGCGGGCAGCGAGAATCCCTAGCCCGGGCGCTGTTTCCCGACGGCAGGGCCGCTGCGGCGTTGGACCGGGACTCAGCCGTCAGGCCGGAATGACGTCCCAGGCGTGAACACGGGCGACGGGACCGAGGACGGGGCCCACCGGTTGTAATAGCTGGCTGAGGCGGGTGAGGGCCTGGCCGGCGAGTTTGACTTTGCGGCCTTTGCGGCCGGCGCGGAACTCGATCTCGTCGGAAGGGGGAACCGCGAAGAAGTGGCGGCGGTCGCGTACGCGCCAGCCGGTGGCGTGGAGGTCGGCGCGGATTTCGCCGGGGGTGGCGGCCTTGAAGGGGCCGAGGCTGGGGTCTGGCGCCAGGGCGTATTCGACGCCGGAGTGGCCGATGCGTCCGCGCATCCAGCGCAGCGGGCGGTGGTAGGAGCGGCGGTTGACGAAGGCCAGGAAGAGCTGGCCGTCGTCCTTGATGCGGCGGCGCATGGTGGTGAGGTACTGGCGCCGCTCGTCGCGCGGATAGCCCTCGAGGCGGAAGATCAGGGACATCACGTCGTAGCCCTCGGGGCCCTCGTGGAAGGCGTCGGGGTAGAGCTCGTGGCGGAGGGTGCGGGGGGCGCGGTCCTGGACGAATTCGAAGACCTGGTCGGTCATTTCGGCGAAGGTGAGGTCGACCTTGGGGTAGCGGGACGCGATTTCCTCGGTGTAGAGGCCGGTTAGGGGTAGGACGTCCAGCCAGCGACCGTCCTGCACGTGGACGAATTCGCCCAGGGCCTCCAGGACGGCGTCGCGCTCTGAGGGCACGGGTTTGTTGTAGCGGGCGCCGTTGCGGATTTTGGCCATCTGGAAGTCGCGGATCTGTTCGAGGGTCCATTCCTCGGGGTCGTCGCTGCTGGGCCAGTTGAGGCGGCCCTTGTACTTGTCGTAGTGCAGCAGGATGTCGATGGCGCGGCGACGGGGGGCCTTGGGGATGAGCTCGGGGTAGCCGAAGAGGACCAGGGCCAGGATTTCGCGTTCGGCCGGCAGGCCGAGGATGCGGCGGATGCGGTCGACGTCGCCCAGGGTGTCGACCCAGCAGCTGGCGACGCCCAGGCTGTGGGCCATGAGCATCATGTTCTGGATGGCGGCGGCGGCGCTCTGGACCCAGGCGTAGTTCTCGCGGGTGTAGTTGTTGCCGTAGGAGACGAAGAGGGAGACGGGGGCCAGGTGGACGTAGCGGGTTTCTTCGGCGACTTCGGCCTTGGTCTCGGGGTCGTTGACGAGGACGAAGTCCCAGAGCTGCAGGTTGCAGGAGCTGGGGGCGTAGCGGGCGGCGTCGATGATCTTGGTGAGGGTCTCCGGCGATACCGGGTCCTTGCGGAACTTGCGGCAGGTCCGGCGCGTGAAGATGGCCTCGTCGACGGACATGAGGGTGTCGAGCATGGCGGCAGGAGGTTCGGCTGGTCTCGTCGCCGGTCATGGTAACGGCGCAGGCGTGGATGTGGCGCCGTGGGGATTCTCCGCAGCCAGTTGAGCGGGTGCGCCGACCAGGGTGGGTTTGCGGGGCGTTGGAACGGGCGCCGGGCGCCGAGGTGCGCGTGGGGGATGAAGGGGGAGCTATCTCTCGCCAGGCCCCAACCCCCCCGGGGG
>JAPPFO010000253.1 GCA_028875175.1 Chloroflexota bacterium
AATCCGTCGCGACGCCGACGCCGCCCTGGTGCCCCGAGGTCTCCAAAACGTCGCCGAAACGGTGACCGAGTTCCTCATGGAGCTGGTGGAATCCACCGTCGGACGGCGCTACGCCGGCCGCGTCTTTGCTTTCGGCGGTAACTTCATCGTGTTCATCACCATTTCCAACTGGTCCAGCCTCTTGCCGGGCATTGGGACAATCTGGATACCGTCGGAAATCGTGCAGGACGGCCATCTGGAACCCATCGCGGCGCCGCTCTTTCGTCCGGCCACCGCCGACATCAACATGACCATCGCGCTGGCCCTGACGGCCTTCGTGGTCATCCACGCGTCCGGCATCGCCTCGCACGGCCCGCTGGGCCACCTGAGGGAAATGACGCAGGTCGCCTTCCTGGCGCCGGTCTTCATCATCATCGAGCTCTTCGTCATCATTTCGCTGTCCTTTCGACTCTTTGGCAACCTGTTCGCGGGCGAGGTGCTGCTCAACGGTCCCATCCTGGGCGCCTTCGCTCTCGGGCATCTGCCGTTGATCGGGGCAGTGTTCCTGGTTCTGGAGATTCTTTTTGGTCTCGTTCAAGCCGTGATCTTCTTCATGCTCAGCATGGTGTTCACGGGCCAATCGGTTGGGCCGGATACGGCCGAAGCGCACTGATGCGCGCAGAGGGAGAGTGACCTCGTGGAACAAGCAATGGACCTCACGCCACTGGGCGCGGGCTTGGCAATCGGGCTAGGCGCTATTGGGCCGGGCCTCGGCATCGGCTTCGGAGTTCAGGCCGCCATGAACGCCATTGGGCGTAACCCCGAGGCCTCAGGCGACATCCGCAACACGATGATCGTTGGCCTGGGTCTTGCTGAGGCCATCGGCATCTACGCGTTCATCATCGGGATCCTGCTGGCATTCGGATAGCCCCGACTCGTGAGCCGGCAACGGAGATGTGGCTATGAGTGAGCCTGCGCCGCTGGGCATCAGCTTTCCGAACATCCTGTTTCAGGTTGCCAATTTCCTGCTTTTCTTGTGGGTGCTGTACCGCCTGCTCTTCAAGCCGCTGGTCGCCATGCTGGAGCGACGGCGACAGCGGATCGCGGAGAGCCTGGACGAGGCCGAGAACCTGCGGAAGCAGGTTGAGGCTGAACGCGCGGAGTTCCAGGCCGAACTGGCCAATGCGCGGGCCGAGGCCCAGCGCATCCGCGAGGAGGCCAGCCGCGCCGCGGAAACGCTACGAGCGCGAGAGCTCGAGCAGGCCCGTGTCGAGGCGGAACGCATGCGCACGGAGGCGGCCGCCGAAGTCGACCGCAACCGCGCCCGCGTCGCCGCGGAACTCCGCACCCAGACCGCCGATCTCGTGCTGAGCGCCACCTCCCGCGTTCTCGGTCGTTCAATTGACGACCCCGAACACCGGCGGTTGGTTCAGGAAGCGATTTCGGAAGTCTCCGGAGGCTCGAACTAGCAATGCGCGGGAGCCGGCGCCGCCGCGCCGCGCGCTACGTGGAGGCCGTGGTGGCCGACGCCCACACCGGGCAGGCATGGGATGTCTGGGAGGCCGATTTCGAAATCCTCGCCGCGATTGCGGACTACTTTTGGGTCCGCCTTTTTCACCAGACCACCTCATGGGGGTTGGATGCCGGTATTCCGGCCGTCCACCGCGGGGCCCGCGACTCGATCTCCGCCCGCGGGCTTGGCCTGCTGCGGTTGCTCGCCGACCAGCGCGAGGTGGACCTGACCCAGGAGGTCGCCCGCCGCTACCGCGAGGCCGCCGACGAGGCGCAGAACGTCGACCGCGTGCACGTAACCACCGCCACGGCGCTGGGGGACGCGGAACTCGGCGACTTGCGCGACCGTCTGACCGCCCCTGGCCGCACGCTTCGTCTCACCACCGATATCGATCCCGCCCTGCTGGGCGGATTCGTCGTCCGGCGCGGCGACGACGTACTTGACCTCAGCGTCCACGCCAGGCTGCAAGCCCTGGCGTCCACCTTGCGCTAGCGGGAGCCCCGAATGGCTATCAGCCCAGAAGAAATCGCAGACGCGCTTCGGCAGCAGATCGAAGGCTTTCAGGCCCAGGCCGAGCAGGCCAACGTCGGCCACGTCCTGGAGGTCAGCGACGGGGTGGCGCGGCTATCCGGCCTCTCGCAGGCCATGGCCGGCGAACTCCTGGCCTTTCCCCACGACGTCACCGGCATGGCCCTGAACCTCGAGGAAGACACCATCGGCGCGGTCATCCTGGGCGACTACCTGCGGATCGAGGAAGGCGACGAGGCCCGAACCACCGGCCGGGTTGCCGAGGTTCCGGTCGGGCCCGAGCTCCTGGGCCGCGTCGTCAACGCCATCGGCGAACCGGTCGACGGCAAGGGACCGATCAACGCCGCGCAGTCCGACGTGATCGAGAAAGTCGCGCCGGGCGTCGCGCAGCGCCAGAACGTCGACACGCCGGTCCAGACCGGCCTGAAGGCCATCGACTCCATGACGCCGATTGGGCGCGGTCAGCGTGAGCTGATCATCGGCGACCGCCAGATCGGCAAGACCGCGATTGCGCTGGACACCATCATCAACCAGCGCGGCGGCGATCTCGTCTGTATCTACTGCGCCATTGGACAGAAAGAAAGCGCCGTCGCCCAGGTGGTGGCCACGCTGCAGGAAGCCGGCGCCATGGAGCACACCATCGTGGTCCTGGCATCCGCCAGCGAGCCCGCCGCGCTGCAGTACATGGCGCCGTTCGCCGCCTGCACCATCGGCGAGTACTTCCGCGACAACGGCCAGCACGCCGTGGTCATCTACGACGACCTCACCAAGCACGCCTGGGCCTACCGCCAGGTCTCGCTGGTCCTGCGACGCCCGCCCGGCCGCGAGGCCTATCCCGGCGACGTGTTCTACCTGCACTCGCGCCTGCTCGAACGCGCCGCTCGCATGTCGGACGACCACGGAGGCGGCAGCCTGACGGCGCTCCCCATCATCGAGACGCAGGAAGGCGACGTCACCACCTATATCCCGACCAACGTCATCTCGATCACCGACGGCCAAATCTACCTGGAGGCCGACCTCTTCAACGCCGGCATCCGTCCCGCCATCAACCCCGGCATTTCGGTCTCGCGGGTTGGTGGAGACGCCCAGATTCGCGCCATGAAGTCGGTGTCCGGCGGTCTGCGGCTGGACCTGTCCCAGTACCGCGACGTGGCCGCCTTTGCCCAGTTCGCCTCAGACCTCGACCAGGCCACGCGCAACCAGCTGGAACGCGGACAGCGCGTGACCGAGCTGCTCAAGCAGGGCCAGTACGCCCCAATGGAAGTCACCAATCAGGTCTGCGTAATTTTTGCCGGCACGGTCGGCCTGCTGGACGACATTCCGCTGCCGGACGTCGCCAGATTCGAACAGGAGATGCTGGACTACTTGCGCGACAGCCACCCGGACCTTGTGGATGGCATTCGCTCCAGCGCTGACCTGGACGATGATGCGGAAGCGGCGCTACGCGCAGCCATTGAGGACTTCAAGACCAACGTGTTCGCTGCCAGCACGGTCGCGGCCAACTAAGGCATGGCCAGCCCGCTCGAGCTTCGACGCCGTATCCGCAGCGTCGACAACACCCGCCAGATCACCCGGGCCATGCAACTCGTGGCGGCGTCGCGCATGCGTCGCGCCCAGGAAGCTGTGCAGGCGGCGCGGCCCTATGCCACGCACATCTCGGGAATGATCGAGCGGCTCGTGCTGGCCACAGGCAACGACCGGCTGCCGCCGATCCTTCAGCCGCGGCCCATCGAGCGCACCGCGTTCCTGGTGCTCACCACCAATCGCGGTCTGGCCGGTCCCCTGAACACCAACATCATCCGGAAGACCGTGAGCGAAATCGACGCGACCAGCGACGAGATTGAAGTCAGCGTCGTCGTCGTGGGGAAAAAAGGCCAGGTGGCGTTGCGCGGCCTATACACGCTGACGGCTGTGTTCACCGACATCAGCGACCAGCCCAGCGTCCTTGACATTGCACCGGTGACCCAGCTGCTCGTCGACGGCTACGAGCGGGGCGACTTTGACGAAGTGCGGATGATCTATCCGGAGTTCGTCAACATCCTCAACCAGCAGCCCAGGGTCGTCCGCCTGTTCCCTGTTGTGCTGCCTGAGATTCAGCAGGACGCGCGTGAAGCGGACATCATCTTCGAGCCGGATCCGGCCTCGGTACTCGAAGCGCTGATCCCGCGCTTCGTTGAGATGACGGTGTACCGGGCCATGCTGGAACTGGCCGCCAGCGAGCAGAGCGCCCGCATGGTCGCCATGCGGGCGGCCACCGAAAACGCGACCGAACTGATCGAGGGATTGCGCCTGGCCTACAACAAGCTGCGACAGTCCCGAATCACCAGCGAGATCATCGACATTGCCTCCGGCGCCAATGCGCTGGCGGACGCCTAGGGCGTAGGGGAGTTAGCAGATGGCAGAAGGCCGAATCGTCCAAATCGTAGGCGCGGTCGTCGACGTTGAGTTTCCGCCGGACGGCCTGCCCCCCCTGTACAACGCACTGGAACTCAACGCCGACAACGGCGATCTCGTGGTCCTGGAAGTCGAGCAGCACATCGGCGACAGCACCGTGCGCTGCGTGTCCATGCGTCCGACCGAAGGCCTGCGCCGCGGAACCGAAGTCCGTGACACCGGCGGCCCGATCCGCGTGCCCGTTGGTCCGGAAACCCTTGGCCGCGTCTTCGACGTCACCGGCGAGCCGGTGGACGGCGGGGGTGAGGTGGAGGTTAACAACACCTATCCGATCCACCGTCGCCCGCCTGCCTTCACCGACCAGAGCACCACGGCCGAAGTGTTCGCCACCGGGCTGAAGGTGATTGACCTGATCGCGCCCTTCACACGCGGCGGCAAGACCGGCGTGTTCGGCGGGGCCGGCGTCGGCAAGACCGTGATCATCATGGAGATGATCAACAACATCGCCGTCCAGTACGGCGGCTACTCGATCTTTTGCGGCGTTGGCGAACGCACCCGCGAAGGCACCCAGCTCATCGGCGAAATGACCGAGGCCGGCGTGCTGGGCAACACCACGATGGTGTTCGGCCAGATGAACGAATCGCCGGGCGCTCGCCTGCGCGTGGCCCTGGCCGGGATGGCGATGGCCGAGTACTTCCGCGACGAGGAAGAGCGAGACCTGCTGCTCTTCATCGACAACATCTTCCGATTCACCCAGGCCGGTTCCGAGGTCTCGGCCCTGCTGGGTCGGATGCCGTCTGCGGTCGGCTACCAGCCCTCGCTGGGCACCGAAATGGGCGAACTGCAGGAGCGCATCACCTCAACGACCCGCGGGTCGATTACTTCGCTCGAAGCGATCTACGTCCCCGCCGACGACTACACCGACCCCGCGCCGGTGACAACCTTTGCCCACCTGGACGCGACCGTGCGGTTGGAGCGCTCCGTCGCCGACCGCGGCATCTATCCGGCGGTGGACCCGCTGACCAGCACATCCAAGATTCTCGATCCGCGCGTGGTCGGCGAGCGGCACTACAACGTGGCGCGCGGCGTGCAACAGGTGCTGCAGCGCTACAAGGACCTGCAGGACATCATTGCCATCCTGGGTATTGAAGAGCTGTCGGAGGAAGACCGGCTCACGGTGTCCCGGGCGCGCAAGATCGAGCGCTTCCTCTCGCAGCCCATGAACGTGGCTGAGGTCTTCACCGGTACGCCTGGCGAAATCGTCCCGCTGGAGGAGACGGTGGCAGGGTTCGAGTCGATCCTTAACGGTGACCAAGACGAGTTGCCTGAGCAGGCGTTCCTCATGGTCGGCAACATCGAGCAGGCCGCGGCCAAGGCCAAGGCGCTGGAAGTGGCTGCCTAAGCTGCTTGGCAAGGCTTCCAGACACCCTTTGATAGACTCGATTCGGAGGTCGTGATGGCTGGTTTGACCCTCACGGTCGTTTCCCCTGAGCGCGAAGTGCTGCGCGAAGAGGACGTGACGTTGGTGCTGGCGCCGTCGGTGGAAGGGCAGCTTGGAATCCTGCCGCGCCACGCGCCGCTTATTACCCAGCTGGAGCCTGGCACGTTGGAGCTTCGACGCGGCGCCGAGACCCAGCACTTCTCGATCACCGGCGGTTTCCTGGAAGTCATGGACAACACGGTCACCGTGCTGGCGGACGCGTCGGAGAACGCCTCGGAGATCAGCCGGGAGCGCGCCGAAGCCGCGCGTGAGGCCGCTGTGCGCGATCTGGAAGAGGCCCGACGGACTCACGACGACATGATGACCACACAGGCCCGGCTGGCGTTGCTGCGGGCGCTGGCACGCCTCCGAACCGTCGAGCGGTCCCGCCGAGGCTGAGTCCCCCGTGGATCCCGACGCCGGACGGGGCGCCCACGACGAGCAGCCAGTACGCGCGACCATCGTAGGCGGCCATCCGCTGCGCGGCAGCTATCGGACGCCCGGGGCCAAGAACGTCGTGCTGCCAATGATGGCGGCCAGCCTGCTGACCGACGAAACCTGCGTGATCCAGAACGTCCCGATCATTTCCGATGTTCTGGTCATGTCGGATCTGTTGCGACAACTGGGCGCCGAGGTCGTGCTCAATGCTGACGAGCACACCGTAACGATCACCGCCGCCGCCGTGCGCTCCAGCTCGCCCAACTCCGATCTGGTGCAGCGGATGCGGGCTTCGTTTCAGGTCACCGGTCCACTGCTGGCCCGCTTCGGGCGCTTCGAATGCGCGGCGCCCGGCGGTTGTCAATTGGGCGCCCGACCGGTAAGCGTGGATATCGCCGGTTTTCAGGGCATGGGCGCCACGATTGCGCTGGCCCAGGGCGTGTTTCACGCCGAGGCCGACGCTCTCTATGGCCAGCGCATCTACCTGGACTATCCCAGTCACACCGGCACCCAAAACCTGCTGATGGCCGCGACCCTTGCCAACGGCTACACGACGATCGTGCATGCCTCGCGCGAGCCCGAGGTTGTGGCGCTGGTGCAGTTCCTACGCAGCATGGGCGCCGAAATCCACGGCGAGGGCACCAGCCTGATCGGCGTGCAAGGGCGCAGTCACCTCTACGGCACGGTGGCGCGGGCGATTCCCGACCGGATGGTGGGAGGAACCATGGCCGTCGCCGCCGCCCTGACCGGCGGCGACGTTGAGCTCCTCAACGTGCGTCCGGACCACCTGGAACCGGTCACGGTGCAGCTCCGGGAAATGGGCGTCGACGTGATCGAAACCAATCGCTCGGTACGCGTCGTCGCTCCGGACACGCTTGGCGCAACCGACGTTCAGGTGATGCCGTTTCCCGGATTCCCTACCGACGTGCAGGCGCCGATGGGCGTGCTGATGACGCAGGCGTACGGCGTCAGCACGATCGTCGAGAGGGTCTTCGACGGCAGCATGGGCTACATGGATAGCCTGACGGCCATGGGCGCCGATGTCAGCGTGCAGGGCACGCGCGCCGTGGTTCGCGGACCTCGCCAATTGCGTGGCCGCCGCATCGATCTGGAACACAGCATCCGCGGTATGACGGCCCTGACGTTGGCCGGTCTGGTGGCCGAGGGCGAGACCGTGCTCGATGGGTTCGAGTTCGTGCGGCGCGGCTACGAGGACCTGGCCGGCGATCTGCGCGGGCTCGGCGCAGTCATTTCCACCGGGCCACAGGCCGCTCCGGTGCGGCGCGCGGCCGCGGCGGTCTAAGTGCCCTTCGGCTTCAACGCGCCGCGGTTGGGCATCGACCTCGGCACCGTCAACGTCGTCGTCAACCGGATTGGCCAGGGCATCACGATCAACGAGCCGTCCGTGGTTGCCGTCAGCATGGATCGAAGAATCCAGGCCATTGGACACGCCGCCCACGCCATGGTCGGCCGCACGCCCGGCAGCCTGCGGATCATTCGCCCCATGCAGGACGGCGTGATCGCCGACTACCTGGTGACCGAGGCGATGCTGCGCTACTTCATCGACCGGTCATGCGGCCGAATTCGCCTGGTCCGTCCTGAAATCATGGTCGCCGTGCCGTCCGGCGTCACCACGGTCGAGCGGCGCGCGGTGCTGGACGCCCGCCTGGCGGCCGGCGCCCGCCGGGTCCATCTACTTCCGGAGTCGCTGGCGGCGGCCATCGGTGCGCAGGTGCCGGTGTCCGAGCCATCCGGGAGCATGATCGTTAACGTGGGCGGCGGGACCACGGAGATCTCGGTGATCTCGCTCAACGACGTTGTAGCCGACTGCTCGACGTCGTCGCGCGTAGGCGGTAACCGGATTGACGACGCGATTGCCGCCTACATCCGGCGTAAGTACAACCTGATGGTCGGCGACCACACGGCCGAACAGATCAAGATTGGCATCGGTAGCGCCATCGTGCTCAGCCCGGCCGAGACCATGGAAGTTCGCGGTCGCGACCAGGTGCAGGGCCTGCCGCGCACCGTGACCGTGACCTCGGACGAGGTAACGGAGGCCATCACCGAGCCGCTAAGCCAAATCGTTCGCGGCGTGCGCATGGTGCTGGAGAGCACACCTCCCGAACTGTCGGCGGATATCATCGACAAGGGCATCGTCATGAGCGGCGGCACCTCGCTCCTGCGTAACCTCGATCAGTTGCTTTCGCAGGAGATCGGCATTGCGGTACACGTGGCCGATCAGCCGCTGATGTGCGTGGCGCTCGGTTGCGGCATCGCCATCGAGCACACCGATGTCCTGCAGAAAGCCCTGACGTCGAGCCCGTAACCCAAGGTCGCCTGGTGGTCCCCATGGACAGAGTGCTGCAAACCTTTCCGATTCCCGAAGCCGTGGAACAGAAGCTCCGCGCCCACTGCAACGTTCGACAGGCGTTCTTCGTTGAAGGCGACGAGCTTGTCGAGGCGGCGCAAGGCTGTCGCGGCGTTGTGGCGGGGACGGAGCTGTGGCCGCGGGAGGCGCTGGCGGCGGTGCGCGGCGATCTGCAAGCCATTTCGCGGGTCGGAACCGGGGTAGACAGCGTGGATATCGCCGCGGCGACCGAGTTCGGAATAGCCGTGCTCAATGCGCCCGGAGAAAACGCCCAGACAATTGCCGAGTTGAGCGTGGGCCTGATGTGGTCCCTGGCCCGCCGCATGGTCCTGGCCGACCAGGCCGTCCGTACGACCGGCTTCAAGATGCGCACCGAACTCGATGGAATCGAACTGACCGGCAAGACCGTCGGCATCATCGGCTTCGGCGAAATCGGCCGCCGCGTCGCTGCGATCTGTCGACACGGCTTCCAGATGCGCGTGCTCATCACCACGGCGCGCCCCGACCCGGCGCGGCTGACGGCCGTCGGGATTGAAGGGCAGTTCGTCGAATTGAACGAACTCCTGGCCGAATCCGATTTCGTGGCGTTGCACGCGGCGGTAACCCCGCAGACGGAGCGCCTCATCGGCGCCGCGCAACTCAAGGCCATGAAAGCCGGCGCCTACCTGGTCAACACCGCCCGCGGGCCGTTGGTGGACGAGGACGCATTGGTCGCCGCGCTCAAGTCGGGGGAAATCGCTGGCTACGGCACGGACGTGTACGAGGTTGAGCCGCCGCCACCCGATCACCCGCTGTTTGCTTTGCCCAACACCGTGCTTGGTCCCCACTTCGGCAGTGGGACCTTTGAGGCGATGACCCGCATGGGAGACCGGGCCGTCGACAATCTCATCGAGTTTTTGGCCGGCGGCCAGCCCGTACGGACCGTCAACCCCGAAGTCTATTCCAGACCGTGATGTAGCAAGGCCCGCGCCGAATCCGGCGCGGGCCTTACAGCGATTCGATCAAGAGATCGCTCGGCCGTCACGTCTCTGCTACTCAGGCCCAACCGTCTGACGCCTGGCAGCCGTCAGGGTGGCGCAGGGCCAATCAAGAGTGTTGCTACTCCGCGCGGCCTGCTGCCCCGTCGGCCGATTAGGCCGCGGGGCGCGACCTGTCGACTTGCCAGCGCCCAATGAGCACGCGAATGTTCAGTCGGCGCGCTCCGCTCTGCCGACGCCGACGGTGAGCACGCGCTACGTCGCGCATCAAACTACCTCCGCCGTCGTACTCCAAGCAACGCTGCCTGAAGTTGGTACATCCTATATGATCCAGCCGCCAGAGTCAATGCCGATCTGACGCTTGGCTTTGTAACGCCAGCGTTGCGGTGCGGGCGATGCCAGCCTGGCGCAAATGCTCGCGGATCAGCGACTCCGCCGACGTTGCGTCGCCGCGTTTGACCGCTTCCACGATCGCTCGATGCTCGCGTTGCGACGCTCGGCCTCTGGCGCGAGCCGGATTGGCTGTGCGCACTCGCTCCTTGGTCGCCCAGAGTTGCTCAACCAACATCAGCAGATGGGCCGAAGGGCAGCGAGCATAGAGTGTGCGGTGCAGTTGCTGGTCCAGGCGAGCCAGCTCTTCGACGTCGCTGGTTGCGACGACGGCATCCAACTCTGTCAACGTCGCATCCAGTTGCCGATGGTCGCTCTTGGACATGTTCGGAATGGCCAGCGCGGCTGCTGCCCCTTCAACGATGGCGCTGGCGAGGTACACGTCCTGCACCTCGAGCGGATCCAGACCGGCCACCGTCGCGCCGACGTGCGGTTCGTTGTCGATCAGCCCCTCGGCCTCAAGTTGGAACAGCGCCTCGCGCACCGGCACATCGCTGACGCCAAGCTCTGAGCCGATGTGGCTGATCACCAGGCGGTCGCCGGCCCGCAGGCGACCGGCCTGAATCGCATCGCGCAGCGCGTCGTACACGAGCTCGCGCTTGGTGTGGTAAGCCGCCGAGGGCCGCAGACTTCCGGGGGCCGGTCGCGTCCGCCTGGATCGTGATCTGGCGTCCGGGTCCGGGGTCATTTGGTTTGTGCTAGGTGCGCTGAACCGCGTCGAAGAACTCGGCGCGCGTGGCCGGGTTGTCGCGGAACGCGCCGCGTGTAACCGAGGTGACCATTTGGCTGCCGGGCTTCTTGACGCCGCGCATGGTCATGCAGGTGTGTTCTGCCTTGATCGTCACGGCCACGCCCACCGGCTCGAGCACCTGCTCGATCCGGTCGGCGATCTGGCACGACAGGCGCTCCTGGACTTGGGGTCGGCGCGCCAGGTGCTCCACCACGCGCGCCAGTTTACTCAGCCCCACGATCCGCTCATTCGGGATGTAGCCCACCGCCGCATGCCCAAAGAACGGCAGCAGATGGTGTTCGCAGAGCGAGTAGAACGGGATGTCCCGCACCACGATCATCTCGTCGTGCGCGTGCTCGAAGGTGGTTGCCAGGTAGTCGTCCGGCTCGCCCGCCAACCCTGCAAACAGCTCTTCGTACATGCGGGCCACGCGTGCCGGCGTCTTGACCAGCCCGTCGCGGTCGGGGTCTTCACCCACCGCGATCAGGATCTCTCGGACCGCGGCCGCGATCCGCTCGCGATCGGCGCACAGCGCGCCGTTCGGCGAGACGCGCGACGCGTCGGCGGTGTGCGGGATGGACGCGGTCGGCGTACCGTCATGCAGGGGCGTTGAACTCATGCGTGAGACTCGTTTCGTCGGGGGACGTGGTGGTGTCAGGCGGGCGAGGGCTCGAGCCGGTCCACGCAGGCCTGGTCGTCCGGGTCCTCGCCCAGCGGGGTATCGAACCAGGCCGTCAGAATCTCGTCGGCCAAGGCCGGCGTCGTGAGCCGCAAGCTCAGGGCCAGCACGTTTGCCCGGTTCCAAAGCCGGGCGCCTCGAGCGGTTTCCGCGTCGGCGCAGAGCGCTGCGCGAATTCCGGCAACTTTGTTCGCCGCGATGCTGACGCCGGTACCCGTCCAGCAAAGGACGATGCCTTCGTCCACCGCACCGTTGGCCACGGCTTGACCGACACTGCGTCCGGCTTCCGGCCACTGCTGGTCAAGGCCAGCCAGCGGACCAAACGGCGCCAGCGCATGCCCGCGTTCCTTCAGGTTCGCGATGATGTGGTCGGTCAGCGTCGTTCGTTCGTCGCTTGCGATGGCAATCCGCATGGTTCGAGTGGCTGTGAGCGTTTCAGACGAGTATACGAACGGTGATCTGGACGAAAGAAAGCGTGCCTGCGCGGACGTAGCCATGGCCGAATACTCGGACATCCTTGGGAGCCACCTCGGCGCTACCGGCAAACGGCTCACCATCGTCGGCCATCTGGTCGGGTACGCTGTTGACCGTTGCCAACGACTTCGAGCGACAGCTTGTCCCGGTCGCCGGCCGGCTCGCGCGTATCATCGCTAACGGTTCCGAGGTGCGCCGGTGCTCCTCCTTGGACTGGTTCGAGTCGCTGCCGGTGATTGGTGACAGGAAGTAGGCATGGGCAAAGCCGACGGATCAACCGCTCCGCAAGACCTGCCCGGACGTCTCTTCATCGTCGAGGGAATCGACGGGTCGGGGAAGAGCACGCAACTCGACTTGCTCCATAAGTGGCTGGTGAGCCAGGGGTACCTGGTGATCTTCACCGAGTGGAACTCGTCGCGAATCGTTCGTCGCACCACGCGGCGCGGAAAGCGCCGCCGCATCCTGACCCCTCTCACCTTCAGCCTCATCCATGCGGCCGACTTCTCCAGCCGCGTGAATGAGAAGATCATTCCGGCGTTGCAAGCCGGCGCCATTGTTATGGCGGAACGTTACGTCTATACGGCATATGC
>JAPPFO010000195.1 GCA_028875175.1 Chloroflexota bacterium
GGCGAATATGGCCAACCCGGGTTCGGCAATTGTGAATTGCAGTTCGACCACGCTTTCCGCGCCATTACGAAGGATGTCGTACAGCCTGAACTGGTCCACGAGCAGGTGCGTCTGGCCGTCAGGTTCGGTCAACACATCGCCGCCCCGGCGGTCGGTCGGAATCGGTGCGCCATCCAGCGTGACTACTACTCGAACGGGGGCGTCGCCGGAGGCGCCGAAGCTCGCGGCCACATATTGGGCGTGGAACGGAACGCTGAGGCGCGCCGCCTGGTCGGCCTGGGGCTGCGCCAATGCGGCGTTTGGGACCCAGTCCCAGCGCCCGTCCAGATAGAGGCGCTCGGCATTGTGTTCGACATTGTCAGTAAACACGCGCGCCCCATCCTCAGGCGTCCCAGTCGGATTGCCCAGGAAAGAACCGAACGCGAAGCCGCTTCCCGCGAAGAGCGACCGGGGTCCGGTGGACGGCGAAGGCGTCGTCTTGTTCGGAATGGACGCGCTGGATAGCGGGATGTGCGAAAGGTCGGTTCCGTCTTCGGCCAGCAGCGCGCGGATGGCCTTCTCGGTTTCCTGGTAGGCGCCCTCGCCGATGTGGTGATAGCGGATGCGCCCTTCCTGGTCGATCAGAAACTTGTGCGGCCAGAAGCGGTTCTGGTACGCGCGCCAGGTCTTGTAGTCGTTGTCCATGGCCACCGGCCAGATGACGCCGCGCGACGGGAGCGACTCGCGCACGTTTTCTTCCACGTACTCGTGCCTGAACTCGGGCGTATGCACCCCGACGATCACCAGCCCGTGAGGAGCATAGGCGTCGTGCCAGGCGCGGACGTGGGGCAGCGTGCGGATGCAGTTAATGCAGCCGAAGGTCCAGAAGTCGATGAGGACCGGACGCCCGCGCAGTTCGTCCATCGTCAGCACTTCGCTGTTGAGCCACGCCGTAATGCCCGTGAATTCAGGCGCGGCGCCAATGACCGGCAAGTCGGGGAGTTGGCCGACGACCACCTGCGGCGTAGAAGGCGGCGCGGGCGCGCTAGTCGCCGCGACAGGCGCACTGGTTGCCGCCGTTGGTACGGGGCTGGCTGGTGCGCTGGTGGTCGCCACCGTCGTACCGGCGACGGCGGGCGGACTCGCTGCGACGGTCGCCGCCATCACGGCTTGAGTCGGAGCGGCCGTCTGGGCCTCGTCGGCGCCCGGCAGCCCAACGCCAACCGTCGGGTCGGGCGGCGACACCACGATCTCAATCAATGCGATGGCGCCGATCACCGCGACTACCACAAGGGCCAGCGCCGTGTAGCGCTGCCGGCTGGTCATTGGGACATCCTTGCCGAGCCGGTGAGTCGTTCCGACGCGTGAACGGGGCTACGGCATCTCATGGATCAAGCGGCCCGATTCCGTTTCTGGCCGCGCACCATCAGTCCGTCTCGCCCCAATCCCTGGCCCGAGGTCTGAACGTAGTCCGGGTCGCGGTAGCCGAATCGCACGAGGCGACGCCATTGCGCCGACCGGTTGGGCGCCGAGCCGTGAATCGTCAGGTAGCTGAAGAACACCACGTCCCCGGCGTCGGCCGGAACCGACACGGCGTCTTCCAGGCGGAACTGGTCCGTGGGCAAGTGCGGGCTCGATTCGGGGCCTCGGATGTGCTGGAGCGGTCCGAGCTTGTGACTACCTTCAAGAAACTGTAGGCAGCCGTTCTGCTCGTTGGCCGTATCGATATGCACAATGGCGTCCACGTAGGCGGGACCCTCGTGCTCGTAGAACGGGTGGTCCTGGTGCATGGGAAACGGCGTGCCCATGTCCGGGGCCTTGGCGTGCAGCGTCGTGTGGTGCAGTTCCACGTGGGGCCCAATCAGGTCCGCCACGGCGCCCGTCAGGCGGTCGTTCACCACCGCGCGAGCGAACGCCTCGGAGTAGTTCTGGAGCTCGTGCATGGCGGTGAGGCGAGCGCGCTCGTCTTCTTCGGCGGTCATGTACGCCTTGCGCCAGGGGCCGCGCCAGCCCGGCGTCTGCTGGGCCCACTCCAGCATCAGGCGTTCGAGCTCAATTGACTGGAACTCGACTTCGTCGGGAGAAAAGACATCTCGCAGCCGCAGGTACCCGCGCTCGTTGTAAAACGCGACCTGATCCTCGGTAAGTGTGTGCAAGCCCATGCGCCCCACCCCAGTCGGCCCGCCATCCAATTATATCGAGGCGCGGTTTCGAGCCGCCTCGGTACTATGAGCCGCGCGCTTCGCCGCAAGGGGACGGAATGTCGCCAGTTCGGCAGCAGATTCTGATTTTGCATCTCCAGTCCGGCGACCTGGGTTCGCCGACCGTCGCCTGGGCGCTGTACGACGGGGCGCTGCCGGCGGACGCTGTCCAGATGCAGACGGGCAGCGAGTACCAGGCGCCGTACGAATCCGTGCTGGACGCCATGCGCGACGGCTGGCGCGTCTTCCAGGCGAGCCCCCAACCGGAGCGCAGCGCCGCCACGGGAACTGGACAACTGGCGAACGAGTTCTGGCTGGAGCGCAACGTCGAAGTCGAGGGGTAGTCGTCACCGGCGCTGCTGGAGCGCCGAAACGGAAGGGGCCCAGGCATGGCGATCGCAGAGACCGAGGTCGTACCGCAGACCGAACTCCTGAACGTGCACCAGATGGCGCGGTTCGTAACCGACGGGTTCATCGAGTTCGACGACCTGGTGCCGGACGAACTGAGCGAAGCCGTCCACGCCGACGAAGTGGCATCGGTCAACGAGGACGGCCCCATTCCCGAGGTGCGCTGGCACATCACCGACAACCCGCACGGCTTCTACGAACGTTCGGCCGCGGTGCGCGCCGTGCACAACCTGCCGCGCGTGAAGGCCGTGCTGCAGAGCCTGTTGGGGCCCGGCCACGTGGCCAGCCACTCGGCGCTGCACTGCACCGGACCGCTCCAGGCAACGGCTCAGCAGTGGCACGTGGACGCCGGCGGTCGGCGCCAGGTGCGCCTGCCGGGCGTGCATCCGTGGTCGTTTGACATTCTTACCGCCTACTTCGCCCACGACACTCCGCACGAGATGGGCCCCACGCTGGTGCTCCCCGGCTCGCACATGCGCTCCGTGCTCGGCCCGGACGTGGCCCGCTACAAGAACATCGCGGGTCAGAAGCGCCTGTCAGGCAAGGCCGGGCGCATCGTCTTCATGCACGAAGCCCTCTGGCACTGCGCCCAGACCAACGAGATCGATCAGTGGCGATTCATGTTCAAGATTCGCTACAACCCGCGGGTCCCGCAGCGCGGCATCTTCAACACCGACGGCTGGGACAGCGAGGAGATCCGGCGCTTCTTCCGCATGAACAAGAACGCCCATAACCTGACGGGTGAATCCTCGGCCGCCGCCCAGGAACGCGCCGACTGGTGGCGCTACCTCTGCGGCGCCGACGAGCTCGCCGACCCCAGCGGCACCGGGGCGCACGGGGATTACGCCTAGAGCGAGAGCCCCCTAGCCGCTCACATCGACGACGATGGTGTGGTGACCTGTGGCGCCATCGGGGTCTGAGCGCTGGACGACAGCCGTCTGCGGTTCGCCCGAGGTGTCGGTGGCGCGGACGGCGATGACGTGCCTGCCCGGGGTGGCGTCCCAGGGCAACACCCACTGGCGCCAGGTGTCCTTGGAAATCGCCTCGCCCAGTTGTGCTTCCTGCCAGCCGGTGTCATCGACGTTGACCTCGACCCTGGTGATGCCCCGGTCCTGCGCCCAGGCTACGCCGGCAATAGGTTGCAGGCCCGGTTGCAGCGTGCGGCCATTGCCCGGAACGTCGATCCGCGATTGCGTCTTGATCGGTCCTTCCTTGGACCAGCCGCGCGGAATCCAGTAGCCGTCGAATTCCTCCCACCGATTTACCACGATCGCGTCCAGCCATTTCGTGGCTGAGACGTAGCCGTAAAGACCCGCCACGACCAGCCGGGCCGGGAACCCGTGCTTGGGCGGCAGCGGCTCGTCGTTCATCCCCACGGCCACCAGCGCTTGGCGGCCGTCGTAGACGGTGTCCACCGGGAACCCGGCGGTGAAGCCATCCACCGACATGCCGACGATCTGGCTGGCGTCCGCTTGCAAGCCGGCGCGATCCAGCAGCTCCGTCAGCGGCACGCCCAGCCACTTGGCGTTGTCCACCAGGTCGCCGCCCACCTCGTTGGAGACGCAGCAAAGGGTGACGTGGCGTTCGACGCGCGCCAGATCCAGCAATTCGTCGTAGGTCAGTTCGTAGGGCCGGTCCACCAGGCCCTCGATCTTGAGCGTCCAGGTCGACAGGTCGACCTGGGGAATACTGAGGGCGGTGTCGATCCGGTAGAAATCCTCGTTGGGCGTGATGATCGGCCCGATGCCGGCGGCGTCGACCATGGCGCCCTCGGGCACCGGCCGAGCGGCGTCGCGGGGCTTGGGCAGAATGACGTCAAGGCGGGTCGAGGCGATGGTGCGTGCGCGCTCCAGCATCACCCGCCCGCCGGCCGCGGTTCCGACCGCGAGGACAGCAAAGGCCCCGGCCATGCGCATAAAGGAGCGGCGGCCGAGTCCCATCAGCCGTGGGTCGCGAACGGGCTGTGGCATGTCTTGCGCTTGCACGAGCTTCAACAGCATCGCCAGCGTCCACATGCCGGCCGAGGTCGCCAGCAGGGCGCCGATCAGCGCCAGCTCGGGCGAGAGCTGCGGTTCGGCGATTCCGGCAATGGCGGCCACGATCCCAAACACCGCGAACCCAACCTGCGGGATCCAGAACTTCCGCATCCCGGCCACGCCAACCAACGCGCCGAGACCAAGACCGATGACGACGATCGAGATCAGCAGCGCCAGCTTGTCGTTGGTGCCGAACACCGCGATGGCGAAGTCCTTGGCGAACTTGGGCGACAGGTCAATGACGCCCGAGCCCACCGCGATGATGAGGGACGGACCGCCGGATATCAGTCCGGCGAAGATCTCGGTGACGCCAAACGACACGCCGGCGGCAATCAGGCCGGCCAGCGCCGGTTGCGCCTCGCGCCGGAGTACGGGGCCTAACCCCTTACGAGCGTCGTACATGCTTGCGCTCCCCCTTGAGCTCTCGTCCTCAGGATACGCGCCCGGCGCCTGGCGAGTTTGTGGGTTTTCCTGCTTTGGGGGGCCCTCAGCCTCGAAGTCGGCGCGCCAACGGGCTGGCCGTGCGGTACGCGCGGGATTTAGCGTCCAACTCGCGCAGGGCCTCGTCGTCGAGTTCGATCATTGCGGCGTCGGCATTGGATTCCGCCTGGCCGGCCGTGCGCGCACCCACGATGGGCAGCACGGCCGAGTCCCGCAGCGTCCAGGCTACGGCGATCTGGCCGGCCGTGGCCCCGACGGAATCCCCGATCCTGCGCAGAGTCTCTAGTAGTGGCATCACCGTCTCGGGCGTCTTGGCCCTGAGCACGCGACGCATCGGCCTCGACCGCGGCTGGCGGCCACCCGGTCCGTACTTGCCGCTAAGCAGGCCCTGGGCCAGGGGGCTGTAGGCGATCAGCGTGACGTTCAGTTCGTGGCAGGCGTCCAGCACGCCGTTCACCTCCGGGGCCCGGCGCAGGAGGCTGTAGGAGACCTGGTTCGAAACCAGCGGCACTCCCGCGTCGGCCAGGACCGCGTGTGCCCGCCGCATCTGCGGTTCGGTGAAGTTGCTGACGCCGACGTAGGCCAGGCGGCCGTCGTGCACGGCTCGAGCCAGTTGACTCAGCAGGCGGCGGTGCGGGATGAAGCTGTAGGGCCAGTGGACCTGGTAGTGATCGATGCGATCCACTCCGAGGCGCCCGAGGCTGCCGTCGACGGCGTGGTCCACCGAGCGCACGCGCCAGCGCGTGGGCGAGGGCATGTACTTGGTCGCTACGACGGCCGGTCGGGAGTCGTCCGCGCGCAGCGTGCCGATGACTCGCTCCGACTCGCCGAAGCCGTAGAGCTCCGCCGTGTCCAGGAAGTTGGCGCCGCGGTCGATCGTCGCGTGGTAAGTCGCGTCGATGTCGGTGGGCTCCTGGCCGTCGTGATCGTCCCAAAAGCGCCGATCGCCCCATTGCCAGGTGCCGACGCCGACAGCGCCGGCCTCAAGATCCGAAGCGCCAATGCGACGACGCGGGATTCGGTCGTCAGTCATGCGGGTTCGGCAACGGCCTCAGAATTCATACGGTTGGGCGACCCCGAGAGGACTCGAACCTCCGGCCTTGTGGTCCGCAACCACACGCTCTGTCCAACTGAGCTACGGGGTCAGGGAAATCAGTCTAGCAACGGGCCCGCTCGGCGGGACTACGACGCCTGATCTGCCGGCGCGGGCGCAGCAGGGGTCGGCGCCGGCGGCTGCGGGAGCCGCAGGCCCACGCCCAGGCGTTCCAGGATCGGCGCGGCGGCCACGAAGATCACGGCGTCGGCGGCGATGTGGAGGACGATGGCCGGGGCGACGGATTCGAAGTGCGCCGCCGAGATCCCGAAGAGCAGGCCGCCCAGCGTGCCCAGCACCAGGAACGAGCGCGGGAACTGCCGGTCTAGCCCGTGGTGCAGGCCGAACACCAGCGACGTGACCACGATCGACCAGGGCATGCCAATCAGGTTGGCCAGGCCGAACATGGCCGCGCCCCGGAAGAAGAGTTCTTCGGCGACCGGATTCAGGATCAGGAAGAACGGCAGGTTCAGCAGCAGCGCCGAGCGGTCGCCGGCGACCCGCACCGGCCAGAGCCAGCGGCGATAGCTCAGGGTCACGAGGAAGACGCCGACCGACCATAGGCCGATCAATACCCAGTCCAGCAGTCCCAGGCCCAGTTGCAGCCCGATGGCCGATGGGTCGATGCCGGCAATCGCGATCCAGATCAGCGGGGCGCCGATCAGGAAGGCGACGCGGGTCGGCACGTCCCAGCGCATCCAGCGCCAAGCCTCGCGCCAGGTGTAGCGCGGAAGCCGCGCCCGGCCGGAAGACGGCTGTCCTGCCCCGCTAGCCGCGGAAGGCCTCCGCACCGGCCAGCCGTTCGCCGTATTGGCGCTCGTAATAGGCCTGGAATTCGCCGTCCAGGATCGGCACCCACCAGTCCTGGGCTTCCAGGTACCAGTCCACCGTCGCGTCCATGGCCGCCTCAAAGTCGTACCTGGGCGACCAGCCCAGTGACCGAAGCTTGCTGTTGTCCAGCGCGTAGTTCCAGTCGTGGCCGGTCCGGTCCTCAACGAAGTGGATCAGATCCTGCGGCGCGCCGACGCGTTCGCAGATGCGCCACGCCACGCTCAGGTTGTCCCGGTTGTTGCCGGCCGCGACGTTGTAGACCTCGCCGGGCTCGCCTTGCTCCAGAACGGCCAGGATGGCGCTGGCGTGGTCCTCCACGTACAGCCGGTCCCGCTGCTGTTCGCCGCGCCCGTAGAGGGGTAGAGGCTGGCCGCGCATGGCGTTGATGGTGAACAGCGGCACGGCCTTCTCCGGGTGCTGCCAGGGGCCGATGGTGTTGACGCCGCGGGTTATGCACACGGGGAACTGGTGGGTCTGCCAGGTGGCCAGCACCATCAGATCGCCGGCGGCCTTGGTGGCGGAGTAGGGATTGCGCGGGGCCGGTGGGTCGGTCTCCCGGAAGGCCGCGCCGCGCGTTTCGCCGTAGACCTCGTCGGTGCTCACGTGCACGGCCTTGGCCACCCCCGCCTGCCGCGCCGCTTCGAAGAGCCGGTAGGTGCCGGTGACGTTGGTGCGCAGGAACGGCTCGGCGTCGAGCAGCGAGCGGTCGACATGGGTCTCGGCGGCGAAGTTGACCAGCCAGGTCGCACCTTCCAGCGCGGACTGCGCGGTCTTGGTATCGGCGATGTCGCCCACGATCAGGTCACAGCCGGCACCCTCCAGCCGCCGCCGGTCGCCCGCGTAGGTCAGGGCATCCAGCACGCGCACTTCCCAGTCGGGACGCACGGCCCGCACGTGATGCACGAAATTGGCGCCAATGAACCCGGCGCCGCCGGTGACCAACAGGATGGGACGCGCGGACATTCGGCACCTCGGGGGGCGAGATTTCAGTCTAGCAACGGCTGCTTTCAGGTCGACGTGACGACCGCTGCCTAGACTGGATGGTCTCGCACCAGGCCAGGGTCGGAGGTCGCATGCACATTGCGCTTGTGATGGAAGCCGACGAACAGGGGCACCGGGCGTTTTTTCTGCAGGCCCTGCGCGATCTGGACCTGGTGGACTCGGTCACCGTCGTGGACGAATCCGGCGGCACCTTCGCGGAAGCGCGAGAGACGCTCGGCCCGAAGTTGCTGGGTACCCATCACGAGCTGTCGGAAGGGCTGGGCGAGGCCGCGCCGGACCTGGCCATCGTTTCGCTGATCGCTGCCAATGCGCCCCCGGCGGTGCGTCGCTGTCTCGAGGCCGGGTGCCACGTCATGGTGGAGAAGCCCGCCTGCACGCATCCGGATCAGTTCGCCGAACTGGTCGACCTTGCCGAAGCGAACGACCGGCACCTGATCGTCCCGCTGGCCCGCCGACTCAGCCCCTGGGTCCAGGACGCCCGTCGCATCTTCGCCAGCGGCGCCCTCGGCCGGGCCTATGCGCTGCGCGGCGCCGTGATTGCCGATCAGGCGCGCATCTGGCCCGCGCACGGGCAACGCGACTGGACGTTCAAGCGCTCGCTGGCGGGGGGCGGTCACCTGGTCTGGCTGGGCATCCACTGGCTCGACATGATGACCTACATCACCGAGTCGCCGGTGGTGGAAGTCCAGGCCATGACGGGCGTCGTGGGCGGCGCGCCCATCGACGTCGAGGACCTGGCGCTGGTCAACCTGCGCTTCGCCAACGGCGCCTACGGCTCGCTGGTTTCCGGCTACCTGCTGGACAAGCCGTACCAGATCGACCTCAGCCTCTGGGGATCCGAGGGCTGGCTACGTTTCGGCGAGTCCGATCGACATCTGCTGGAGTGGCATACCAACTCGCCGGACCATGCCGACATGTCTGATCGCCGAATTGCCTACAGCGGCCCATCCTTTCGGAACTACACACCGTGGATCGAGCGCACGCTGCGAGCCTGCATGGGCGAATCGGCGCCGATTACCGGCCCCGAAGCCCTGACCGCCTTACGCGTCGTGCACGCCGCCTACGAGTCGGCTGACAGCGGGCGCACGGTTCGGCTCTAGGCGCTGTTCCAGCGGCGGGGGCTGATGCCGGGGGCGTTGGTTCGGGGATCGATGGGTGGCATGCCGGGCTGGTCGTGGGTGGCGCGCTGGTTACGGTTGCCGCAGAGTTCGCGGACCGCAGGCGGCAGGCTTGCCAGCACTTCGTCCGGCCAGGGATCCAGGTCCTGCACGGTTGGGCCGCACCAGGTGGGGCGGTAGGACATCGCGATCATCTCGCGCGCCCGCGTGCCGGTGTTGGGGCCGTTGGCGTGGAAGAGCGCCAGGTTGATGACGACGGCCGTGCCTGCCGGCGCGATAATCACCACCTCGTCGGGATGCGAGGGATAACGCTTGTATGGGTTGGCATCCGGGTGCATGGACAGGTGCGACCGGGGAATCACCCGCAGCGGCGCAACGTCCGGCGTGAGGTCGTCCAGGTAGTAGAGCACCCGCACCTGCCGCGGCGCGCTGAAGGCGTAGCCCCAGTCGCTGGTGCCATACGGATGCGAGTCGGTGTGCAGGTTCATGCCGGGGTGGCCGGGCGCGGAGATGGCGTAGTGCGCGTGCATGAACACCAGGTCGGGCCCCAGGGCGGCCCGCAGGAAGTTGATCACCGGCGGATGCGCGATCAGCTCCGTCACGGCCCCGCCCGCGAACTGCACGTCGGACTGGGTGCGCTGGTGCGGGCTGTAATGCACCGGCGTCGGGTCCCATGACGCTGCCTGCGCCTTCAACCGTGCGACGGTTTCCGGGGCCAGCGTGGCTGGCAGCGCGACGTAGCCCTCGACTTCCAGGCTGCGGATGCGCTGGCCGGTGCTCAGTTCGGACCAGGCAGGTTGATCGGCCAGAGGTTCGGCGCTCACTGCACGTCCTTCATGCGGGCGGGTGAGTCCGACAAGAGTAGGCGCTCCAGAGGTCTCAGGCTGCACGCAGCTTGGGCCACCTGCCTACGGAGACCTTTGAGTTATTGGGGATGGCGCGCGCGGGGAATCGCATCGGTCCCGCCGGGAGGCCGGTGTGGCCTCCTGGAGACCCAGTCCCACCTGGCGTCGAAATGAGAGCCGATCGCCCAGGGCTTCTTCCAGCTGCGGGCCGAGGGAGTGCGCCACTAGCTGGAACAGCAGCACCTTGACCATGAGCAGCCGCGGATGGCCGGGTCGCCCGCGCGGGGCGGCACGCACACAGGCCACCACTAGCCGGAGCCGCTCTCAGTCCACCGCGTCGTCAATCCCCTCCAGCCACTGGTGGTGGCCAGCGGCTCCAACACCTTTGCTTCCGCGTGGGGTAGTCCGCGAACGGCCCTTACTCAATATTCAAGGGTGTCACGTCGCGGTGTCCTACATCGGGACGTTCTTCACCAGGCCAATCACCTGGCCCTCGGGGTCGGCGAAGATCCCGATGACCACGTCTTCCATTACCTCCATCTCCGGCATGATCACACTGCCGCCCATGCTCGCGGCCTTATCCAGGTACTCGGTTACGTCGTCCACGCCCACGTAGAACGTGACCCTGGTCGGCGGCTCCACGTCTCCCATGCCCATGATGCCGCCGCCGATGCCCGGACCTTCGCTGGGCGCGCTGACCACCCCGTAGCCCATGGGGTTGGCGACGCTGATCTCCCACTCGAAGAGATCGCCGTAGAACTTCTGCATCGCCGGCCCGTCCTTGGCGTTGATTTCCCAATGCACCACGCTATTCGCCATCTGCATGCTCCTATTCCGCGAGCTCACGGTCCGATGCGGCCCGTGTGGCCGGCTTGCGCAAGTGCGCCGCTCCGCGCGGAAACGCCCATCCTAAAGGGCCAACACTCGCCAGCGGTCGACACGACGAGCACCATGCGGGCCGCACATCGGTTGGCTGAACCGTTCAGCAGGTAAACCTGCGGAGCCGGTATGGGACGACCTCTGTGTCGCCGTTCATCGTGCCTGCCCCGTTCGTCACTACCGCGTCCCCGGGGCGGACCGGCTTGCCTCTCTGGACGGAGACCCTTGCAGGTCGCCTCTCGTGCTCGAAGGTGCTGCGGCTCCTGGTCCCTCGCCTCGGCGAGAGGGTCTGGAGTGAGGGGGCTTCCGGACCATGCCAGCCGGGCTAGGCAAGGGTCTCCCTACACGGGAATGACGCAGAGGGAGGAGCGGTCGTCCTCTGCGAGAAGGTCTTCCATTCCACTGTCCAGGGTTGCCAGCTGCCCGCCGCGCTGCATGGCGGTCATCAGCAGGTTGGCGTCCGTGATTTGGCGATACCCCTGTAGGCGGGCGGCAACGGATTCCGGCAATCGCATGATGGGCTGGTCCACGGGCCAGAAGTCGTGGACCCCCAGCCGCGTCAGACTATCCAGGACGGCGATGGCGTCCTGAGGAGTGACGGCTTGCCCCACCACGGACTGGTTGCAGGAGACGCGGACGAATCCTGCCTCGGTGAATGGGCACGTCGCCCAGCCATCCGGTCCCAGCTGGTCGAACCAGGCTCTCGCAGCGTCGTGATGCACGTGGTTTGGCCAGGCCAGGGCTATCAGGACGTTGACGTCCAGCAGCGCCGTCAAGGCCAGTCGCGCATCGCCCGGTACACGTCGTCGCTGGTGATGGGCTCGGCATCTGGGGGTACGGCGAACAGGCTGCCGTCTCCGCTGTCCGCGCCGGCTGTTGCGTTCCTGAACCCGCGCCGTGCAAGCTCCGACAAGGCGCTGCCCAGGCTGACTCGATTCCGCTCAGCCAGTGCCCGCGCTACCGCGAGGACATCGTCGTCAATGATCACGGTCGTCCGCATATAGACATCACAGCATCAGAGATTCCAGCGGCAGAGTGTCCGGCAGCAGAGACGTTCCCCTCGGCCTCCATGCCGCGGATGCGCTGGCCGGTCAACCAGCCTGGTCCAAGCTGAGTACCGGCCAGCGGTTCGGCGCTCAATGCGTGTTCTTGCGACAGGCGGATGGGGTGGCCCGGCGTGGGTGCTCGGAGGATCCCAGGCTGCACGCAGCCTGGGCCACATGGCGGCCCGGGCCACATGGCCTTGCCGCGATTAGAATGCTGACGAAATTGCTTGACCGACGGGCCGCGGGGCCCGAGGGCAAACCGGGAAATAGGGCGCCATGACGAATAACCAGTACTGGTGGCCGGAGCAGTTGAGCCTGAAGGCGCTCCGCCAGAATTCTTCCCTTTCGGATCCGATGGGCGACGACTTCGACTACGGCGAGGCCGTCGCGTCGCTGGACGTCGAGGCGCTGAAGCGCGACATCGAAGCGGTGATGACGACCTCGCAGGACTGGTGGCCGGCCGATTACGGCCACTACGGCCCGCTCTTCATCCGCATGACCTGGCACGCCGCCGGCACCTACCGCATCAGCGACGGCCGCGGCGGCGGGGGATCGGGTCACCAACGCTTTGCGCCGCTCAACAGCTGGCCGGACAACGCCAACCTGGACAAGGCGC
>JAPPFO010000060.1 GCA_028875175.1 Chloroflexota bacterium
GGGTGTAGTTGACCTGGTAGAAGCAGCGCTGCGCCTGAGCCGGGTGCTGGTTTTCGAGCGTGATGCGGCAATGACGCCGGAATGGCATTTGCCAGAAGCAGTTCAGGCCGCAACCCGGGTTAACGACGATGGGCAGGGCGGAAACCTGCGCGAAGTGGTCTTTCAGATCGCCCTCGCGGGTGGCCCAGGGCACGGCAAAGAAGTCGGGGAGCGGGACCTCGACAGCGGGCTGGTCCTGGTGATCCCAGTACATGCGCAGGACCAGATTGCGGGAGACGGAGCCGGTGATCCAGATGCTCTGGATGGCGCCGGGGCCCTGGATGTCGGCCATTTCCAGGGTCTGGCCCGGGTCCACCGAAACGGCGGGGCGGCACTTCCAGCCGCGGCCCAGGTGGCGGGATGGGCCGTTGGGATCGGCTTCGGCCCGTGCGCCGCCGCCACGTTCGCCGTGCGGGTTTTCGGCGGAGATGGAGCGCGATTGGGCCGAGGACAGGCGCGAGAGGTTGCCGAGGTGGAGGTTGAGGCCGTTGAAGGCGGGCATGGTGGGGACTCCTGGCGCGGCTGACAAGGGAGCCTATTGTGAGCCTGATGGGCGTTGGGCCGCGAGCTACGGGGACCGCGGTTGCCGGACCGGGTAAAGACCTCACTCGCCCGAGCTGACATGGGTCATCGGCCGAATGGCCCCATGCCAAAGTCCTCCCAACTCCATTCGACGAGATTTGTTATTCAGTTTTCGTCCTTAAATCAGAATAGTGGATTGCGTCATTTAGATTTGCGTAACAAGGGACCAGCCAGCCTCGCCCAGAACCCAGACGATCCATCGGAAATGTTATTGTGATTTCAAGCGAAAATCGTAATAGCTAGCCGCGTTATAGCGCGCTGCGCAATATCGGGCAGACGATCAGGACATGAACCGCGGCATCATCGGCCAATACCACGTCACGACCGCCGGCAGCGAGCGCATCGAGGCTTTCGTGCCCATGCCGCTGCCGCCGGATCCGCCGCTGGAGATTGACGGAACACTCCAGCAGGCCCTGGAACGCGCGCTGCTTGCCCTGGGGCGCCTGGACGGCATTTCGACGCTCCTGCCAGACCCCGACCTCTTCATCTACAGCTACGTCCGCAAGGAGGCCGTGCTCTCGTCGCAGATTGAGGGCACGCAGTCCTCGCTATCGGACCTGCTGCTGTTCGAACTGGAGCAGGCGCCAGGCGTACCGCAAACCGACCTGGATCTCATCGAGGTGTCCAACTATGTGGTCGCACTCGAACACGGCCTTGCGCGGCTGCGCGGCGACTTCCCGCTCTCGAACCGGCTGCTGCGGGAAATTCATGGCGTATTGCTCGCGCGTGGTCGCGGCAGTAATGGGGACCCCGGCGAATTCCGGCGCTCGCAGAACTGGATCGGAGGAACACGGCCGGGGAATGCACGCTTCGTGCCGCCACCGCATACCCACGTTCCCGATTGCATGACGGCGTTGGAGCGGTTCTTGCACGTGGACAACGACGGCTTGCCGCTCGTGGTGCGAACGGGATTGGCCCACGTCCAATTCGAGACCATTCACCCCTTCCTCGACGGCAACGGGCGGATTGGACGCCTCCTCATTACATTCCTCCTCCACCACGGAGGCGCCTTGCGCGAGCCGCTGCTCTACCTCAGCCTGTACTTCAAGCAGCATCGCGAGGTCTACTACGACCTGCTGGACCTGGTTCGGCGCACGGGAGACTGGGAAGCCTGGCTAGCGTTTTACCTGGAAGGTATCCGGCACGTCGCCACTGAGGCGGTCGCCTCGGTGGAACGGCTGGAACGGATGTTTGGCGCTGATCGCACAAAAGTCGAAGACGTGGGTCGGCGCGCCAGTTCTGCCCTTCGGGTGCATGAGGCCCTGAAGGCGCAGCCTGTGCAAACTCTGGCCAGCACAGTAGACAGAACCGGCCTTTCGTTCTCGGGCGCCTCTGCAGCGATGCGCTTGCTCGTCCAGCTTGGTATCGCCCGCGAATTGACCGGACGTCGTCGTAACAGGCTATTTGCCTACGACCGCTACCTTGCCCAGCTGATCAAGGGGACAGAACCGCTCTAGGTCAGGCCCTGGAGCTTGGCCGGCGCGGGAATCCGCCGGATCCTTGCCGCGCCACGACCAATCGTCAGGGGCGCTTGTCGTGCGGCCGGTGTGCGCGAGAATGCGGCCGGAAGTGAATTGCCGCTAGAGGTCAATTCGATGCCCCCAAGTGACCGCCCGAACGTCATCGTGATCGTCAGCGACACGTACCGGCCGGACCATATTGCGGCGAATGGGCATCCGGACGTAGTGACGCCGGAGCTGGACGCCTGGCTGGGGCGGAGCGTGACCTTTGACCAGGCGACGGTGTCGAGTTTTCCGACGATTCCGATGCGGACGGACTGGTTTACGGGGCGATTCGGGCACCCGCGGCATGGCTGGCGCAACCTGGATCCGAAGGCGGTGACGCTGCCGGAGGTGCTGGGGGCGAACGGGTACCGCACGCAGTTGATCGCCGACACCACGCACCTGATGAACGCGCACTTCTTTCACCGGTTCGATCGCCATCACTTCAACCGCGGGCACGAAGGCGACGGCAAGTTCCTGCGGCTGAACGATCCGATCGAGCACGTGGTCGATGATCCGCGAAAGACGCGGGTGGAGTTTGGGAACCACGCCTACACGCCGGTGCTGCCCGACATCCACGCGCACACCAACTACTGGCGGCGCTACGAGGACCAGTCGCAACCCATGCGCATGGCGGACGACGTGTGCCGGTTCCTGGAGGACTGCTACGCCAGCCCGCAGCCGTTCATGTTGTGGGTGGACTGCTTTGACGTGCACGAGCCGTGGTTTCCACCGCGATATCTGCTGGACCTGTACGACCCGACCTACGACGGCCCGCCGATCGCGCAGCCGAACTATCGCGAGGCAAGCGTCTATACGCCGGCCGAACTGCAAAACATGCGGGCCCGCTACAAGGCCATGTGCACCTTGCTGAGCAAGGCGGTGGGGCGGATGCTGCGCACGATCGAGGACGCCGGGCTGCTGGACAACTCGATCGTGGTGTTCATGTCGGACCACGGGATGTACCTGGGCGAGCGCGGCCGCACGGGCAAGTCGGGCATCCAGGCCGACGCGCGGACCGTGTTCCCGTTCCACTGCGAGATCAACCGGATCTGCTGGTCGATGCACGTGCCGCCGTCGCTGAATCGGACGACGGTCGCGCCGGGATCGCGGCTGGCCGGCCAGGTGCAGGCGCCGGACCTGGCGCCGACGGTGCTGGAGCTGTGCGACATCCCGGTGCCGTCCGCAATGGACGTGGAAGGCACGAGCCTGGTTCCGTTGCTGGAGGGGGATTCGGATGGGCCTCGTTCGCTGGCAATCACCGCGACGACCAGCGACGTAGGCGGCGGCTGGGTGCATACGCGAGCGCCTGCCGTGACTGACGGCGAGTGGAAGCTGCTGGTGGATGAGGGGCACGGCGACGGCGGACCCGAGCTCTATCAGATCGCCGACGATCCAGCTGAGGCGGTGAACTTGATCGACAGCGACCGGGACGAAGCGCGGAGGATTCATGCCGCGATGCTCGAGTGGCTGGCCGGCCACGATGCGACGCCGGAAACGCTGGAGCGGCTGAGTGCCGAGCGGGTCGGCCTAGCCTGACGCACCCGAGGACCCGCCTCTCCTGTCGCCGCTGTGTCCGCGGGCGGCCACCCCGCAGGGCAGAATGTTGGCAGCCGTCAGACGGCAAATCTAGATCCGCGAGGCACGACGCATGCACGCGCTGATTACCGGGGGCGCCGGCAGCATTGGGTCGCGGCTGGCGGCCGCGCTGATCGAGCGGGGCGACCGGGTGACGGTGGTGGACGTGCGGGCGGAGCCGGTGGCGCCGTCGGCAGCGTTCGAGCGCGCGGACGTGCGGGTGGGCGAGACGCAGGCTCCCGGCTTTATTAACGGCATCGTCGCCGAGACTCGACCCGACAGCATCTACCACCTGGCCTCGCTGCTCTCGGGAAGTTCGGAGACGGACTCGGAGTTGGCCTGGCGGGTGAACCTGGACGGCATTCGCCACGTGCTGGAGGCGGCGCGGATTCATGGCGTGGGACGGGTGCTGTTTCCCAGTTCAGTGGCCACGTTTGGACTCGGCGTTGGCGACACCGTCACCGACGACAGTCCCCAGTGGCCGGCCGGCCTGTACGGCGTGACGAAGGTGCTGGGGGAGAGGCTGGGTGTCTACTACTACCAGCGTTTCGGCGTGGACTTTCGATGCGTTCGGCTATCGGCCATGGTGGCGCCCACGGCGCCGGCGGCGGGTGCGGCCAGCGCGTTCGTGTGCGAGCTCTACATCGAGGCTGTGCGCGAGGGCGGCTATGCCTTCAAGGTCTACCCGCACAGCCGCATCCCACTGGTGTGGGTGGATGACGTGGTGGGGGCGATGCTGCAACTGCACGACGCACCGGCCAGCAGCCTGAGTCGCCGGGTGTACCAGGTGATGGGGTCCAACCCAACGGTCCAGGACATGGCCGACGCGGTTCAGCAGCGAATGCCGGGCGTGAAGCTAACGTTCGACCCGGATCCCGTGCCCGCCGGCGTGGTGGACAGCTGGGCCTCCAGCATGGACGACACGAGCGCCCGCACCGACTGGGGCTGGGCGCCCAGGTTCGACCTGGATGGGATGACGGACGCGGTCCTGGCGGAGTTGCAGTCGGAACAGGTCGCCAATTAACGCTCCCTAGCCTTTAGCCTGCCCGACAACGCACACCGGCGGCTGGGCTTTGCGGGAAAGTCGTGGTTTGCCCATTGGCCTGCGTGATGTCGCCTCAGACACTATGTCCCCGTGCTCCTGCTGCAAGCCGCCCACGGTGTCAGCCAACCGGCCCGCGAGCGCATGGCGTCGCGATGGACGTGACCGGCTAACCGGCTCGGCGTTTGAGCGATTGGCCTGTACTTCGCCATAGTCAGGCTGGCGCTTGCAGGGGATTTGTGCGTGGCCAGGACCGCGGCTCCGACGACTTACCGCGCGATGGCGGTCTTTTTCCTGCCGCTGGCCGCGGCCCAGGTCTTCCAGACGTTGCGCAATCCAGTGCTGGACGCCGGCATCTCGCGCGCGGTCGACCCGGAGACGTCACTGGCCGCTTTCGCGATCGTGGCCAGCGTCGTCCAGATCCTCAGCGCCTCCGGTACCGCCATTCAGAGCGCTTACCTGGTGCTGGTGCGCGGCCGCCAGTCCTTCGCCGTCATCCAGCGCTACATGTTGCTGTACATGGCGGTCATTACCGGGATCAGCACGCTCTTTGCATTGCCCGGAATCGGCGAGACCTTTTTCCGCTTCGCGATGGGGACGCCCGAGAGCCTGCTGCCCGAGGTGATGACCATGATGCGCATCTCGCTGGCCATCCCGCTCTTCAACCTGCTGCGCGTGTTCAACCTGGCGCAGCTGGCGCATCGGCGTCGCTCCAACCTGATCTGGGTCGCCCCGGCCGTCGGCCAGGTGGTGTTGATCGCGCTCGGCCTGGGCGTCGTCCCGCAGCTTCCCGTTCCCGGTATCTACAGCGCCGCCGTGGTGTGGGTCATCGTGGCCGTGATCGAGGGCGTGCTGGCCGTGTTGCTGGTCCGCCAGGTCGACCGCGCCGCCCCCTATGCCCCGGATCCTGCCGGCGAAGCGCCCCTGGACTTCCGCTACCTGACCGGATTCCTGATCCCGCTGATCATCACCCAGTTCGCCCTCACCATCGGCCATCCCATGGTGAACGCCGGGTTGCTTCGGCTGCCCGATCCCGAGGCCACGGTTGGCGCGTTTCGCGTGGCGTTCAGTCTTGGGATGTTGCCGCTGACCGCGATGGCAGCGCTGCGGCAGGTCGTGCTCGTGCTCGGACGCGACGCCGATCAGCAGCGCCGCGCCCGCCGCTTCGTCTACGGCGTGGGACTGGGCATGGGCGGCCTCATGGCCCTGATCGCCTTTAGCCCGCTGAATCGCGTCGTGATCGCCGACCTGGTGGGCGCCCCCGAGGCCCTGGTGCCCGACGCCATCACCGCGCTCAAGATCCTGTCGGTTTTCCCGCTGTTGATGGCGGTGCGCCAGTTCTACCAGTCGATGACGATGAACCAGCGTCGGACGCGCCGAGTGGCCTTCACCGCCTTCTCCCGCCTGCTGATGATGGCTTCGTTCCTGTTCCTGATCACGCCGCTGGCTGGCTGGACAGGGGCTGGCGTGGGCGCGGTGGCCAGGATCGCCGCCATGGGCACCGAGGCGGGGACCGCGTACCTGGTGGGTCGTCGATTCTTCGGTATGGACCCGGCCACCCGACAGGCCGCCGACAAGTCCGCGTCAGCTCCCCCGGTCCGCCCGAAGTAGCCGGATCAGCTCGGTATTTCGGCGACGCAGGGCCTCGTCCCGCTGGTCCTCGGTCCACGAATAGAAGCCCCGACCCGCCGCGGCGCCGGTGCGTCCCGACTCCACCGCTTCGTCGAGCGCCGGCGGCGGCCCGTCGATCGTACTCAGGTCCGCCGCCAGGTACCTGAAGATCTGCCGGTACACGTCCAGCCCCGCCAGGTCGGCCTGGCCGAAGAGGCCCATCACCGGCATCCGTCGCGCGATGGACCCTCGAACCGCGCGGTCGATCTCCTCGGCCGACGCCACGCCCTGCCCGACCAGGTCCATCGCCTCCCGCAGCAGCGCGAACTGCAGGCGGTTGATCAAATACCCCGGCATTTCGCGCTCCAACACCACCGGCCACTTACCCAGCCGCTCCAGCAGGTCGCGCACGGCCGCGATGGTGGCGGCGCTGGTTTGCGGCCCCGGCGCCACCTCTACCGCCGGTATCAAATGTGGCGGCAGGATCCAATCCGCCAGCGCTACCCGCTCGGGCCGCTGGCAGGCCGCGGCGATATCGCTGACGGCCAGGCTGGACGTGTTGGACAGCAGCAGCGCCGTGGGCGGCGCCGCGCCGTCCAGCCGGGCGAAGACGTTGCGCTTGACCTCCAGATCCTCGGCCACGGCCTCGAAGACGACCTCGGCCCCTCCGGCGGCGCTCTGCAGATCGCTCGCCGGCGACAGCCGACCAACGATGGCCGGGATGTCCGCCGATTGGATGACGTCCGCCGCGACTAGATCGTTCGCGTCGGCTTCGGCTTCCGCAATGGCAGCCTGAGCCCGACCGGCCTGCTTGTCATAGATCGCAACCTGGAAGCCGCCGCGCGCGGCCTCGAGCGCGATGCCGTGACCCATACGTCCCGCACCGACGACGGCGGCGCGTGAACGTGCGCCGGACCGCGTGTCCGTCACGTCCAATCCTCCTCGGCTATGGTCAATGTGAAGCCAATGCATCCGCAGGCCGCGCCGATATACTGCCGGCAACTCAGCAATGTCTCGACCCGACCCGCTGTCCCCGCCCCCCGGGCTGCCTGATCCATTTCGCCTCCTTGAGCCGCTCGGCGCGGCCGTTTCCACCGTGGCACAGCCGGGGGCGCTGGCGATAGGGCTTGGCGTCGGCACGATCGCCGGCGCGCTTGCCGGACTGGCCGGGGGGCTCGTGTTTATCCGGTCGCCGGCAGCCCTGGTGGTGGGACCGCTGGGGGTGGTCCTGGTCCTGGCCCTCTGGTCGTGCGCGCTCGGCGCCGGGGCGCTGGTGGCGGATCGCGCCTCCGATGAGCGGGACGTCTCGGCTCGGCGCGCGCTGCGGGACGCATGCCGACAGGCGCCTGCCCTTGTCCTGGCCTCGCTGCCGATTCTGCTGGTCGTGGGCGCGTTGGCCGTGGTGCAGACCGCCGGCTTCGGCTTTACGCGGCCGCCAGACACCGTCATCACGACCGAGCGACCGGTAGCTTTGATTGCCGCCGTGTTTATCGTCCTGTTTCTGATCGACGCGATCGTGCTGGCCGGCGTCAATGTCTTTCTCTGGACGGTGATTCCCCACGTCATCGTCGCGGGTCGTCCCGCCGGCGCGGCCTACAACGACGTTTTGGCCGGCTTACGGGAACGTCCGGCGTGGACCATTACATCGATGGCAGGCGTTCTCATCTTGGCAGGAACCGTGACCGGGGTGGGCCTTGGCGGCGTGGTCCTGGCCCTGGCCGCGGTCTCGGCGACTCAACTCGCCGGTGCAACCGAACTGGTCCTGCTCAGGTTCTACGCGCCGCTGGTCCAAGGTTCATTCGCCGTTTCCGGCGGCGATTTCGTGGCAGTGGTGATGGTCTTCACCGGCCTGGGGGCGGCAATTGGCGCGGTCACTGGGCTCGGCCACATGTTCGGAGTCGCCGGCGGTACCGGTCTCCTGCGGGCTTCGGCCAATTCCACGCACTGAACATCCTGGCCGACCAGAACACCCCCTGGTAACGCGCCGTGCCTGAAATTCTGGCCGTGGGACTGGAAGCGGCAGCCGTGGTGCTGGCCATGTCCGCGGCCTGTCTGCTCGTCGGTTACGGGCTCACTCGTCGCCTCGCACCGCCTGAATTGAAGGCCACGGGATTCCTGCTGGTTCCGCTGGTCGGAGCGGCCGCGCTGATTGTGGGCGCCTACGCGCTCAATCTCGTCTTGGATCTGCGTATCGCAACGACATTGCTGCTGGGCGCCGGCACCGCGCTGTCAGCCTGGACGGTGCGGCGGGACGGCTGGTGGCTACCAAGGCCGTCCAAACCGCAAACCGTCGCCCTGGTTGCTGGCGCGCTGCTGCTGATAGCCGCCTTTCTCCCGCACCTGCACGGCCGGTCCGGCGCGATGTTAGGACTCAATATCGACGAAGACCTCTACGTCCCCCTGGCCGAGGCCCTGAAGTGGAACACCGTATTCATGCACGGGCTGACGGAAGGACCGTTCCAGGAGGAGTTCCAGAGCCTGCGCAATCACTCGCGCGGCTGGGGCTTCCCGTACCTGCTGTCGATTGGGTCAATTGTCTCCAACGCCCCCGCCTTCCACGCCTACGCCCCGTTGCTGTATCTGCTGCTGGCCGCCAGCGTGCCTGCCGTTTTCGTCTTTGCCCGAACCGGTCTCCAGATGTCCGAACGTCCGTCCGGTCTGGCGGCGACGATCTATGCGCTGCACGGCCTGCCGCTCTGGTTCGCCGGCATGGGCTTCGGACCGCACTCGGTAGCGTTCGCGCTCTTTCCCCTCGCGGCCGCGACGGGGATTGTGGCTCTTCGGCGCGGCGGCACGCGGGCGCTGGCCCTGGCCGCACTCGTGAGCGCCGCGCTGCTGGTCTCGTACTTCTGGGCCATCTCGGCCGTCTATCTGGCCGCGGCGGCAATGCTGGTCGCGGTATTGGCCATTACGGGCGGACATCGCCTGACGACGCTGCGGCGCGCCGTGGCCCTGGGCGCGGGAACGGCCATCCTGGGCGCTCCCGGACTCGCCTGGCTCCTGGTGTGGGCGCTGCCACAGCTTGTCAACATCGCGGGCGATCTGAACGGGCAGTTCGGCAACGCCTGGGGCGACCGGCAATTCGCCAACGTGGAACTGGCCTTTGGCTTGGAGGCTTACCGCCTGATTCCGCGCGACGGCCCGCTCGAGTCGGTGCTGGGGGCGGACGGCAGCAACGCGTTGGAAGCTCTGCTGGGCGCGCTGTTTTGGCCCGCGCTGGCCCTGGCGTTGCTGGGCGCGCTCACCGTACGCGGCGATCAGCGCGTCACGCTGGCGCTTGCCGCGGGGTTCGCCGGGTTCATGTTCTGGGTCGCGGCGGGCGCGGGCTATCACTATGGGCACTTCAAGAACCTGTCCTACGTAACGTTCCTGGTTGCGGTTCTCCTGGCGTCGGGCATCGCGAACATTTATCACGGCGAGTTCAAGCTCTGGAACGATGCAGCGAGCCGCCGTCTCGAGGCGCGGCTGGCGCCCATTGAGCCCGCCCTCAGCCGTGTCGCCCTCGCCATCCTGACCGTCCTTTCGCTGGCCCTGATCTACAACACCTACCTCAGCGTCTGGTGGAATTGGCAAGGCGTGGGCTGGAACGTCGAGCGCCGCATCGCCCATGACGGACGGGCCGTGGCCGACCGGGTTCCGCCGGGCAGCCGCGTGTACTTCGGTCCGCATCTGACCTACCCGGTTCCCGAGGCCCGGCGGCGGCTAAGCGACCACGTATTGGGCTTCCACTTCCCGAGTCATCAGGCCTCCGCCTGGGCTGCCCGAACCCGCAGCGTGTGGACGGGCCTGCTGGTTGGACGCGAGCTGCGCGGCTTTGCGAGCGCGCCGGCGTTTCCCTACACACAGCTGACCGATACGAACATTGACTACCTGGTACTCAACGGCACCGACGATCCGCGCACTCACGGTCTGTTGGCATCCGATGCGATCCATATCACGCCCTACTGGACGGTCTACCAGACCGCACCGACGCGGCGGCTCACGGCCAATGACCTGGGCAACGTCCTCGGCACGCTGGATATCCCGGTCGACGGCAGCTTGAAGCTAGGTCTGCGTGATGACCGACTGGCGACCGGGGCCCACCTGCAACCCGCCGGCGATCCCATCCTGTTCGGCGTGGTTGCCGCCACTCCCGGAGTTATCACCGTCGGTCCGGCCGAGGTCGCCGTCGCTCAGGGGCTTACCTGGATCACCGCCCCGCCAATCACCGATTCCGTGCTGGGGATAGGTGCGGTGGGCAGCGGATTCCGGCCTCAGATTGTCGCGGCGAGGTTGACCCCCGAGGCCGCGGGGACGCCTGTAACAGCCGAGCACATCACGCGCCACGTCATCTCAATTGACGTGCGCGCGCACGACGGCGTCGTCAGCGGCGTCATCATCACCGCCAACCCAACCGGCACCGGAGGCAACCTGGGTCTGGGTTACCACGAGAGTCCGCGCAACGATGCGCGAGCCTCGCATGGCTTCTGGCAGAGCACCGCCCACATCACCGCGCCGGCGCAGCGGACTGAGTTTCACTACGACCCGGTAACTCGTACCTTCAGAGAAACGGTCGACGGTCGGAACTATCCGCCGCGGGTAGCCCGCCAGACGGAGCCTACCGGCGACTACCGGCTGAGCCTGCAGCTGTCGCGCGGCCGGATTGACGACCTGTCGATCCCGCTCATCGACTACCACCTACAAGTTGGCGTACTCGAGGTGGCCCAACCCTTCCGCCAGACCTACGTCTTCGACCTGCCGATCCGTCCCCTGCTGGACTGGCAGTAGGCTCGGGTTCCGTCCCGCCCCGGGGTTCGCCAGATGGCGCTCAAGTTCCCACGCTACGTGCTCTCCGGGGTCGCCTTCCCGGGCCACTCTTCCGCCGACCTCGTCGCGGAGGCCAGGGCGCTGGACCTGGACGCCATCGATCTCGTCATTGCCCCTGGCGGCCAGGTGGATCCGTCCGATGCCATCGACCTGATCGAGGTCACCGTTGACTGCGCCGATGCGGGCGTCCGGGTCGTCATGGTGACCACCAACCTGACCTCGCCGTTCGACGACCACGCCGAAGACGTCCACCGCGGCTGCGAGGAAGCACGGGTTCCGTATATTCGCTATGGCGCCTGGGCGAGACTCGACGGCGCGTCCTACCTGGACTCTCTGCAAGCCGCCCGCGCCGGGCTGCGCGGCCTGGAAACGATCTGCCGCCGCCACAACCTGCGGGCGCTCGTGCGCGAACTGCCCGGATCCCTCCAGGAACAGTCGGGCCATGCCGCCGCTCTGCTGCATGGTCGCCTGCCCGGCTACGTGGGCATGTGCCTCGCCCCGGGCGCGCTCGGCCCCATTCTTCCCGAAGCCTGGCGGCTGGACCTCGACGCCCTGGGCGAGCACGTGCAGGCCCTCAGCATCACCAACTCAGCCGTCGTGGCCGGGCCAGACGGATGGTCACGAACTTCCGCCACCCTTGCGGACGGCGTCGCTGACTGGCCGGACCTGCTCAGCGCCGTTACCCAACGCGAAATCGACGTCTTGGCCATTCTCGAAGGCGATTACCACGCCGGCGCCATCTGGGGCCACGACCCCGACCCGGCGCCCAACCCACGCGAACTGCTCAAGAACGACCTGCGCCTGGTCCGCCGGTACCTTGGCAATCGTCCGGTCCGGCGTCAGTCCAATAAACCGCGGCGCTGGTTCAGGCCGCGCTAACCGCAAGCTCCCCACCCGCAGGCGGGACAGCTCAGGCACCGGCCCAGAGGCCGAAGCGGAGCGCCGCAATCGAAACAAGCGGGCGCGACCCGCGCCCGTTCAAGTGCGTGCGAGCCCTGCATGGCACGCTCGCGCGTCGCCTGCGTGAACGGCTGCCACCCCTGATTTTGCAGCTTTCGTTCGCCAAATGTTCGTTCGGTATTCATATGGTGATCGTATCAGCTTGTTCGCTTTTCGTCAGGTCAACGATTCTCGAGCTGCGTTTCGTCTCGACCCGGGGGATTGCGTTCGCCCTGGCTACGCGCCCGCACAACCGCCGCAGCTCACGGTCGCCCTGAATGCGCACGAGGAATCGGTCACAATGCGGAGTGTCCGCACGACCGGAAAGTCCCTGGAAATGCTGAACAAGGCGGCCGCCGATCTGCTTGAGGGCTTTGCCGATGCGCTGGAGA
>JAPPFO010000256.1 GCA_028875175.1 Chloroflexota bacterium
CCCAGACCGTCCGTCGTCGTCATCCAGGACGCCGGCAACAACCCTTCCAAGTCCTGCCACTGCGGTGACGTCATGGGCACGATGATCCGGACGCTGGGCGGAATCGGACTGGTGACCGACGGCGGCGTTCGCGATCTTCCCGAGGTCGAGGCGCTCGGTCTTCACTACTTCGCACGCGGACCTGTGGTGGCCCACGGCACCGCCGTCATTTTCGACGCCGGTGAGCCCGTGGTGATCGACGGCGTGCCGATCCAGACCGGCGACCTGCTCCACGGCGACGTGAATGGTTTGGTAACCATCCCCGCGGAAATCGCCGGCGAGGTCGCCGACGCCGCTCGCGAGGTGCTCGCCGAGGAAGGTACGCGCAAGGCATTCGCGGATTCCCCCGAGTTCACGCTCGAGGGCTACCGCAAACTGCTGGGCCTGTAGCGCCGCGGCGCTCCCGCCGTGGCGCCCGCTAAGCCGACGGGCACGGGCGCTGGCGACGCCGTGGCGGCGGGCCTTCGAGTCGCGGTGGACGCTGTCGCTGCAGGTACCGGACTCCTGCCCGGCGCCGGGCCCTTGCGCCACACCACCGTCAACCTCGTCGCCGCGCTGGCCGAATTGACCCCGCATTGCTCATGGCACGTTCTCTGCCCCGCGTTCGCCCCGCTGCACGAACTCTCCGGACGGCCCAACATCAGGGTCCGCCCGATGCGCTCTGCGGCTCGCTTGCGCCCGCTCCGCGTCCTCTACCAGCACACCGGCTACGCGCTCGGTCTCCGACGTCTTCGCCCTGACGTCACCCTCCACCTCGTGAACGTCGCACCGCCCTTCGGTCCGCAGCCTCGGGTGGTCATGCTGCGCTCGTTGCAGTGCTTCACCCACCCACACCAGTTCAGCTGGCTGCGCCGCACGTACCTCCAATTCGCGCTGCGTCGCTCGCTGCTCGGCGCCGATCGCGTCGTAGCGGGCACGTCGGCCGCCGGCGGCCATGCGCAGCGCTTGCTGGGCTTAGATTCAGGCCGCCTTCGCGTTGTTCCCCACGGCCTGGCCCCGCACATCGCCAGCGCGCTCGACAGGCCACCGCCGGCCCGTCGAACCGAACGCCCGTATCTCCTGACCGTCTCGACCCTCTACGGCCACAAGAACTACCCCCGCCTGCTCCAGGCCTTCGCATCGTTGCGCCAGGGCAACCGCATCCCCCACGATCTGCGCATCGTCGGCGCCGACGCCGATCTCACCGCCGCCGACCTGCGGCGGATGGCGACCCAGCTTGGAGTAGGCGACGCCGTGTCGTTGCTCGGCCCCGTCCCGCACGACCGAATCGCGCCCCACTACCAGCAGGCCGACGCCCTCGTCTACGTCTCTCTCGCCGAAACCTTCGGTCACCCTCCCCTGGAAGCCATGGCCCTCGGCTGCCCCGTCATCGCCTCCAACACAACCTCCCTGCCCGAAATCACCGGCGGGGCGGCACAGCTTGTTGATCCGACAGATGTCCGGGCAATCGCATCAGCCATCGAACGCGTCGTCACTCAGCCATGTCGCCGCGCCGAGCTTGTAGATCGCGGCAGGCAACGCGCCCGCGACTTCACCTGGCCCCGCGCCGCCGAACGTCTACTAGGTGTCCTGCAGGAGGTCGCCGACGCGTCAGCGTCGAAAACTCCCTAACCGGTCAAGTAGCCCCGCCGCTCAAGCACCGCGGCCATCCGCATCGCCGCCTCCACCCGGTTCGGACCCTTCTTGTTGTAGAAGATCACAAAGGTGGCAGTGGCGGGATCGTGTCGGGCGGTCACCAGGTTGGCCAGTTCCGCAATCTCCGCGTCCATGTAGGCGTGCTCCGCTCGCAGGGCCCGGCGCTCGCGAGCCGACACCCCGCCTGCGCTGTCGCGTCCCATGAAGCGGTAGTACGCCAGCGTGGGCACCGTCAGCTCTTCCACGGGCTCCGGCAAGCCGACAGCCGCCGCACGCGGCTCGTCGGCAATCACGGCGCCTAGCCCAAGCGCATGCAGCCGCTCCAGCGTCTCTGCTCTCATCTCGCCCAGCCAGGCCGGGTGCCGAAGCTCGATGGCAATCGGGTCATCACCCATTCCGTCGCGCAGCAAGGCCAGGTGCTCATATGTCTCCGGTTTCGGTCGCACATTTGCGCCCAACTGCACCAGGAATCCACCAAACTTCCCGGCCTCCCGCAGCGGCTCCACGCCCTTGAACTGGTTCGCGATGTACTCGGCGGCCAGCTGCCGATCGCGCGGCGGATTCGCCACCGCCCGGTGCGCCTTGACCAGGAACGTGAACGCCTCCGGCGTCTGCTCGGCCCACTGCGCATAAACGCTGGGCTCAATGCGCCTGTAGAAGCTGGCATTGACCTCCACAACCCCCAGCCGTGACGCGTAATACGCCAGCCGCTCCCCCGGCTTCGTCCCTCGCGGATAGAAACCCGTGTGGTCCGACCAGTTGGCCGTGCCCACCCAGATGCGCCCGACGCTCGCATTGGACATTGCGATCAGTCTTCTCCTTCGCCAGGAGCTCCGAGTGTCCAGAGCCAACCATGCCGTGGATGCACCAGCCGGCACCACTCTCGCGTCCCCCCGTGAACCGCGCGGAGGAGGTCCCGACGGCACGAAGGAGGAACAGCCGCCGGCTGCTCGACCACTCGCCCATCGGTCTCATCGGCCGCCGCGGCAGGGGGATTCGGGCGACCGTGAGATTGCGGACGTCTACTGACCGTCCACGGGGAGCGAGGGCTCGGCAAGCCGATCTGTGGGGATGCCGCGCCGCCGGAACCTTCCTCACACGGTCGGCTCACTATACCGTACAAAAAGCGAACGTCAAGCCCGAACGCCGCGCCCCTGTCCCTCCGTTGCTACGATGCGGCACCAGCTTCAAGGTGAACCCCATGGCCCGTCCCAAGGTTCTCGTCACCGGCGCCGCCGGCTACGTGGCGGCCCAGATGCTGCCCACCCTGCGCGAACGCTACGACTGCACCCTCATCGACGTCACCACCACCGGCCGCGGCGGCTCCGAGGTCCCCGGCGTCCAGGTCCAGAGCCTGCTCGACGACCGCGAGACGCTGCGCCCGCTCTTCACCGGCTGTGACGCGGTCATCCACCTGGCCTTCATTCGCCGCACCGAGGACGTGCGCGAGCACTTCGACGGCGAGATGGACAACATCCGCATGGCCTACAACGTTTTCCGGCTGTCGCTGGAGGAGAATGTGCGCCGCGTCGTGATGGCCAGCTCCAACCACGCGGCCGACTTCTACGAACACCTGTTGCGCAGCCGCGAGATGGACATGCTGCAAGCCACCAACGACATCCGCCCGCTTTCGGACAACTACTACGGCTGGGCGAAGGAGTCCTACGAGCACCTGGGCTTCGTCTTTGCCACCGGCACGCTGGGCCGCAAGCTCGAGAACGTCCACATCCGCATCGGCGCTCCACGCCAGCTCAATCCAACCGAGCTGTCCGGCGACATCCAGGGCTATCCCGTCCGCCGCAACCTCGGCGCCTACATCAGTCCCCGCGACCTGACCCAGCTCTTCGTCAAGTCCATCGAGACCGAGAACATCGACAACGAGTGGGGCGTTCCCTGGCAGGTCTTCTACGGCATCTCCGACAACACCCGCTCCTTCTGGGGCCTGGAGAACGCCCGCCGCGTCATCGGCTACGCGCCGGAGGACGACTCCGAGGTGTCCTGGGCCCGGGAGGTGTACGACAACCTCACGTCCAAGGGCGTGCTTGGTCGGGTCGGCAAGGCGCCGTGAGCATGGACTCCTCGGTCGAGCGCCGCTGGGAACGCTGTCGTCCCCAACAGATCTGGGACGCCCTGGCTGAGTTCCCATGCGTCTACGTTCCCTCTGGCCCACTCGAATGGCACGGCCGCCAGAACGCCGTGGGCCTGGATGCCGTGAAGTCCACGGCCATCTGCCGCCGCGCCGCCGAACGCACCGGCGGGCTGGTCTATCCCACCGTCTTCCTGGGCGCGTGGGAAGTGCCGTGGCCGCTGGGCATGCCCGCCGCCCCCGACTTGATTCAATCCAACACCCAGACCGTCCTCGACTACCTGGCGCGCAACGGCGTCAAGGTCGTGATCTGGTTGGGCGGGCACGGCGGCAGCGAGGACTACCTGGCCTACCGCCGCGCCGCGCTGGACGCCATGCGGCAGTCGGACATCCTGGTGCTCGCCGCCGTCGACTCGCAGCTGCTCGGCGACTTCGAGAAGCCGATGGACCACGCCGCCGCCATCGAGACCTCCATCATGATGTACCTGCATCCGGAGACGGTGGACCTCCACGCTCTGGATCCCGCGCCCGACAAGTGGCCCGAAGGCGTCGGCGGCGACGACCCGCGTACCCACGCCAGCCGCGAAAAAGGCCGGCACTACGCCGAAACCCTGATCGACCGCATCACCGACGCCGCCCGCCGCCTCGTGGCCCTGGACGATCCCGTCGAGCGCCGCAAGCACCGCCAGTGCGTCGGGCAACAGGTGACCATGGACGACATGGTCGTCTTCGGACGCGCCTACCTGGCCTCGGCCGACTCGCCCGGCAAGACGCCCAATTCCGCTTGGCTCGAACACCAGGAGGCCTATCGCGTGGGCGACTACGATCGCGCTCTGGCTGCCGGTTCCAAGGCCATCGAGGCCACCCGCCAGGCCACCGCCGGCCGCCGACCCGCCGGCTTCGACGGCGAACGCATCGTCTGATTTCGCCCACGGGCCGGTTTCGTCGAATAAGATAGGGCCGCCCCAAGAGGCGACTACGTACCGACCCAAACATCCCGGCCCGCTCTAGCCGCGCGCCGCACTGTCAACACCGACCAAGGGAGCCACACGACCGCCATGGCAAGCGACAAGAACCTCGACGACCTCGGCCTGACCCACACCGGCGACATCCACTGGAACCTCAGCACTGCCGCGCTGTACGAGCACGCGGTGCGAAACGGCGAGGCCGAAATCAGCAACTACGGTCCGCTGATCGCCATGACGACCCCGCACACCGGGCGCTCGCCCACCGACAAGTGGGTCGTGCAGGACGCCGGCAACATTGACGACGTGTGGTGGGGCCCGAACAACCAGCCGTTCGACGAGGCAAAGTTCCAGCCGTTGTTTGCCCGCGCCTGCGCATTCGCGCAGGGCCGCGACCTGTACGTGCAGGACCTCTACGCCGGCGCCGACGCTCGTTACCGGCTGCCTGTGCGCTTCGTCACGGCGTATGCCTGGCACAGCTTGTTCGTCCGCAGCTTGTTCATTCACCCCACGGCCGAGGAACTGGAGAACCACGACCCGCAGTTCACGGTGGTGAACCTGTCGCCGTTCCAGGCCGACCCGGCCGTGGACGGCACCGGCACCGAGACCTTCATCGTCGTCAACTTCGCCCGCAAGCTGGTGGTGATCGGCGGCACGCGCTACGCCGGCGAGAACAAGAAGTCCATCTTCACCGTCATGAACTACCTGCTGCCCCAGCAGGGCGTGCTGCCCATGCACTGCTCGGCCAACGTGGGATCGGACGGCGAGACGGCCCTCTTCTTCGGCCTGTCCGGCACCGGCAAGACCACCCTCTCCATGGACCCCGACCGGCCGCTGATCGGCGACGACGAGCACGGCTGGAGCGACGTGGGCATCTTCAACTTCGAGGGCGGCTGCTACGCCAAGACCATCAAGCTCTCGGCCGAGAACGAGCCCGAGATCTATGCCACCACCCGCCAGTTCGGCACGGTGCTCGAAAACGTGCCCATGGACCCGGACACCCGGATGGTGGACCTGGACTCCGAGGAGATCACCGAGAACACCCGCGGCGCCTACCCGCTTACGCAGTTGACCAACGTGGTGCCCGACGGCCTGGGCCGCCACCCGCGCAACGTGGTGTTCCTGGCCGCCGACGCGTTCGGCGTGCTGCCGCCCATCTCGCGGCTCACGCGCGATCAGGCCATGTACCACTTCCTGCTGGGCTACACCGCCCGCGTGGCCGGCACCGAGCGCGGCGTCACCGAGCCTGAAGCCACCTTCAGCGCCTGCTTCGGCGCCCCGTTCCTGCCGCGTCCGCCCAGCGTCTACGCCGAAATGCTGGGCGAGAAGCTGGACGAGCACGGCTCGGCCGTCTGGCTGGTCAACACCGGCTGGACCGGCGGTCCGGCCGGCGAGAGCGACCGCATCTCGCTGCCCTACACCCGCGCCATCCTCGGCGCCGCCCTCTCGGGCGCGCTGGACGACGTGCCCTACGTGACCGACGAGGTCTTCGGCCTCCAGGTGCCCACCGCCTGCCCCGGCGTGCCCGCCGAGGTGCTGGACGCCCGCGGCCAGTGGTCCGACCCGGCCCGCTACGACGCCCAGGCCACCGAGCTCGCCGCCCTCATGCACAACGCCTTCAAGCCCTTCGCCGCCGGCGTCTCCCCCGCCGTCCGCGACGCCGCTCCGCTGGCGGCGCGATAAGGGAGTCGGATCGGAGGTCGCCCCGATGAGCAACCAGTACTTCGCCTTCATCGGCACCTACACCACCGGCGCCAGCGAAGGCATCTATACGTATCGGTTCGATTCGGGCACCGGGGCTCTGGAACGCCTGAGCGTGATCGGCGGCATTTCCAATCCGTCGTGGGTGGAAGTGTCGCCGTCAGGCCGAAACCTCTACGCCGTCGGTGAGGAGTCGCATGGCGTCATCAAGGCCTACGCCATCGACTCCGACACCGGCGCTCTCACCTACCTGAACGAGCAGCTCACGGGCGGCGAGGTGCCCTGCCATATCAGCGTGGACGCCACTGAGGCGTATGTGCTCCTGGCCAACTACGGCAGCGGCAGCGTGGCCATGCTGCCGATCGAGGCGGATGGAAGTCTGGCGCCCCTGACCGGCTTCGTTCAGCACGAGGGATCCAGCATCCATCCCGTGCGGCAGCAGGGACCGCACGCCCACTCGATCATCCTGGACGCCACCAACCGCCTGGCCTTCTCGCCGGATCTGGGGATCGACAAGCTGCTGGTCTACGACCTCGACCTGGACAACGGCACCCTGGCGCCCCACCACGTCCCCTGGGTGCGCACCCCCGCCGGTGCCGGACCGCGCCATTTCGACTTCCACCCCAACGGCCGGTTCGCCTACCTGATCAACGAGCTGGCCTCGTCCATCACGGTGCTGCGCTACGTGCCCGACCTGGGAATCTTTGGCGAGATCGAGACCGTCAGCACCCTGCCGGACGACTTCGACGGCGAAAGCACCTGTGCCGACATCCACGTCGCGCCGTCAGGCAAGTTCGTCTACGGCTCCAACCGCGGCCACGACAGCATCGCCATGTTCGCCATCGACGAGGCCACCGGCCGCCTAACCCATCTGGGCAACGAGTCCACCCAGGGCCAGACCCCCCGCAACTTCGCCATCGACCCCTCCGGCGCCTGGCTCCTGGCCGCCAACCAGGACTCCAGCACCATCGTCACCTTCCGCATCGACCAACAATCCGGCCACCTCCACCCCGCCGGCCACACAACCCAAATCCCCAACCCCGTCTGCATCAAGCTGCTGCCGAATCCCACGTAGCCGCCGTCGGGCGCACCGCTGCTGTCCTGAGTTCTCGTCCCACCCGCCCCCAACGCCGGGCGCGCCAACCCATTGATACGCATCAGCCTGTCGAATGTCGTCCCGCATCTGGTAGCGCAAGGGCCACACTCGGCATCGCACTTACGGAATGATCGCGGGCGCGAGCGGCGCGACGAATTCCATCACCAGTCTGCTGAGACCCAGTCCAAGGTTGAACTCGAGCCCCTGCGCGGCCGGGATCCCGTAGCCGTACGCCGTGAGCCACGGCCCGGCCACGGCCAGGTCGGAGTTCCAGCCAGACGGATAGGGCTGAACGATCATGACCATCAGCTTGGACACCAGGATGATCACCACCGTGGCCAGTCCCAACAGCCCCGCGCTGGCGGCAGCCGCGGCAGAGACCGTGCCAAGCGCTCGTCCGCTGCTCAATTGCAGCGTCTCGCGCACCGCCAGGAAGGTTCCCAGCAGAACCCAGGCCGCCAGCAACGTCCGCACTGTGCCCGCCAGCAGCATCACGTTTGCAGTCCGCGACCCGATCCTCAGGGGCTCAGGGTCCGCCGGAATGACCCACAGGAGCGTAAGCAACGACGGAACCAAGACGCCCAACGCTCCCGGCGCCTGCGCGAACGCGATAGCGCGGGCCGTTTGGCCGAGATCCCGCGCCTCGGAATCGCTCGTCGCCAGCCACTTACCGGCCATCCGGAGAAGTCCCGCCCAAAGCGGCCAGGCCGCGAGATGCACAGTCGCCACGAAAACCGCGTAGAACACGAACCGCAGCAGGTCCCCCTCGAACGTCGTGTGCCGTCCAGTCCCCCAGGCCAGTGGCAACGTCGAGACTGCGCCCAGGGCTGCGCCGGTTCCCAGCGCCGCGAGCGCCACCACAGCCGCGGCCTGACGAGTGCTGGCGCCGGGGGCCGCGACTTCGCGGTAGAGGGTCGCGTCCAGCCGCAAGGCGCGGAGCATCCGGCTGATCAGACCGTGACCCATCGCTGCCGCTCCTTGCTACACGATGAGTTCAATAGCGACATCAAGGATGAGGTTCATCACCTTGTCAATGAGGCCCAGTCCAAGGTTGAAGTCAAACACCCCGTAGGCGAAGGTCGCGACGATTTGGCCAAGCGTAAGATCAGGCAGAAGGGCCCACACCGTGACGAATACGATCGGCGGCCCCAGCAGAACTGCAATAGCCGCGCCTACGCCGAATAGCGCCCCGAGCGTTCGACCGTTGCTGAGCCCCAACGTCTCCCGAACTGCGAGAAAGGTCCCTACGAGCACCCACACCGAGATCAGCGTCCGAACCGTGCCCCACAGCGGCGCCGAGATCCAAAAGAGGACGAGGCTTGTCGCGAAGAAAACGCCCGGCGCCTGTGCGAACGCAATAGCGCGAGCGACTTGCCAGAATCCCGACGCGTCGCCCTTTGGCGCTTTCAGTCGCGCGCCAACTAACCAGATCCCTAAGGCCCAGACCGGCCAGGCGGCCACATGCGAAATGGCGATAATCCCGGCGCCGCTGACACTCACCCAAACACCCTCGGCGCCGGCGGCCGCGGCCGTAAGCAGAACCACCAGTGCTGCCTGCCGGGTATCGCCGTCAGCGGCCGACACCTCGCGGTAGAGGCTCGCTTCCAGCCGCAGGGCGCGGAGCATCCGGTTGATGAAGCCGCTACCCATGGTTGTCGGCCTCGCTCCCGCGCCGCCTCTGGCCGTCAGTCTGACACGAGCCGCCTCAGAGCGTTAGGCCGCCTCGCCCAGCCTCCGAGCCTGCTCAATGATGTTTACGCCAACCGTTTCGCTCCAGGCGTCGATCAGGCGGGCAAACAGTTCCCCGGGGTGGCCGGTGCCGAGCTGGGTGCCGTTGACGCGGGTTACGGGCAGCAGGCAGTAAGGGGTGCTGCTGAGGAAGGTCTCCTCGGCGTTGAAGACGTCGTAGAGGGTCAGGTCGGCTTCGCGGACTTCAACGCCCAGGTCCAGGCTCAGGTCGCGGACGGTGGCGAGGCTCACGCCCGCCAGGCCGGTGCCGGTGCGCGGGGTCAGGATCGCGCCGTCGGAGACGACCATGAAGTTGGCGCCGGTGCCCTCGGCAATGCGCCCTTCGTCGTCCAGCAACAGCGTGTAGGCGCCCGGCGCCAGGGCGTTCACTTCCTGCTCGGCCAGCGCCAGGAACATGCGGCTGCGCGTTTTCATGCGCGGGTCCTGGGTGGCGATGTTGACCTGGCGGATCGAGGGCGTCACGCAGTGCGCGCCCTCCTGGTAGTAGCGGTACCAGTACTTGAAGCCCAGCTCGTGCGTCCACACCAACACCGAAGGCCCCGCGTCGCCGCGTCCGACACCGGGGAACTGCGGGTGCGAGCCGCGCGTGATGTTGTGGAAGATCCAGGTGTCGCTGCCGTCCGGCAGGTCCGGCCTGTTGCGCTCGACGACCTGCAGCGTGACCTCGGTCAACTCTTCGGGCGTCAGCCCCGGGTCCAGGCGGCAGTAGTGCAGCGAGCGGTAGAGCCGGTCGATGTGCTCCTTCAGCTTGAAGGGCTTGCCGCCGAAGGTGCGCGTGGCCTCGTAGACGATTTCGCCGTAGATGATGGCCAAGTCGTTCGGCCAGTAGCGGGCCTGCTCCAGCGGGACGATCTCACCGTTCGAATAGGCCCAGGTGCTCGCGCTCATATCGAGAAGTCCCTACCGGCGACTCGCGCGAGGGAGCCTAGCACCGGCCGAATCTGGCCCGATGTTTCACGTGAAACATTGCGAAAAGCGGAGCTACGGCAGCGGCTTGCGCAGACGCCAGAAGACGGCGTTGATGGTCGCGTTCACGGTGCGCGCGTAGAAGGCATAAGGCCCGGCGCCGTAGATCACGCCGGTCTCCACGCCCCGCGCCCGCAGGTCGGCCAGCGCGCGCTTGAGCAGCACCGTCCCCACGCCCAACTTCCGGACCTCCGGCGAGACCCCCATCGGCCCCAGCCGTTCGGGCGCGGCCACGTCGGTCACCGCGAAGCCGCAGAATTCGCCGTCCTTCTCGGCCATCCACAAGGTTGGCGGGTCGAGCTTCAGGCCCGAGGTCGCCAGGTAGGCCCAGCGACGCCCGACCGGCGCCGCGGCCAGGGCGCTGGGGTACTCGAACTCGCGCGCCACGTAGTCCCATGCCTTCTGGTAGTCATTCATCGTCAGGCGTCGAACGCAGAGCCCGTGGTCGCGCTCCAGTTCCGCTTCCTTCTCCGAGGTGTCCAGCGGCGTGTTGCGCAGGTCCACATCCATGTCCATCCCGTCGCCCGCGCGTTCGTAGCCCCGCGCCTCCAGGAAGCACAGCGCCTCCGTGTAGCGCAGGTCCAGGCCCTGCATGAAGCGGTTGTTGCCCGCGATGATCGCCACGGACTCGCCGGCGCCCAGGCCGGTCAGCCGATCCTCGATGTGGTCGAACAACCGGGTCGCGATGCCCTGGCGGCGAAGGTCGCTCGCGACGGCAAACAGCTTGACCCCGCCCGCCGTCTGCAACTCCTCGCTCGGCGGCGCCCCGCAGGCCATGGCAACCAGTCGCTCGCCCTGCCAGATCGTCGGATTGAGGTCCGGGTCGAAGTCGGGATCGTCCAGAATGCGGTCCTGGAGAATGGCCTCCGAGAACGGCAAGTACGCGATCTCGCGCCGGCACAGCGCCGCCGCCGCTGGCAGGTGCCGGGCTTCCAGCGGGCGCGTGTCCAGGTTCATCTCAGCGCCTCGATCCAGCGGCTCATCGTCGTGAATTCGCGCTCGGCCAGGGTACGCCCGGTGGGCACGCCGGGTCCGACTTCCGTCTCCACGATCAGGTGCCCCGAGTAGCCGCGGCGCTGCAACTCCGCCAGCAGCCGGGGCCACGGCACGTGCCCTTCACCCAGCGCCCGCTTCGCGAACCAACCCGGACCCAGCCGGCGGCGCGGCGGCTCCATGCGCTCGATCCAGGTGCCGATGTGATCGAGATAGAGGCGAAACGGGTAGGCCCCCGGCTCGGTTGAGCCGACGATGGAGTGATCCTTGACGTGTACGTGCAGCAGGCGGTCCCACACCGGGCCGACGCAGCGAGGCCCGAACGGCGTCGGCGTCTGCATCAGGTTGGCCGGATCGAGAATCAGCCCGACGGCTGGCCGATCGACCTCGTCCAGCAGCCGGTTGGCCCCGTCCGCCGATTCGGCCAGCGAGCCGTGATGCATCTCGATCGCCACCATCACCCCCAGGTCCGCCGCCGCCTCGGCGCACCAGCGCAGGTGGCGCGCCGCCCGCGCCCAGTGCTCGGGCTCCGCTTCCGGGGCCGCCACCCAACCCGGCCAGACCCGCACGCTGTAAGCCCCCAGCAAGGCGGCCCACTTGAGGAAGCGGTGCGCGGTCTGGCGGGCTTCCAGCGCCTCGGCCTCGTCCATCAGCGCGAAGTTGCCGGCGTGGGAGGCGATATTGGCAATCTCCAGCCCCTCGAACAGTTCCTTCAGGAGATCAAGGCGCGCGGCATCCGCATCGGGTGGCAACTGATGCCGCGTTCCGCGGAGTTCCACGCTGCCGTAGCCGATCTCCCGCGCCGCGGCGGCGAACTCGGCGGCCGGCGCGTGGTCGAACAGCAGCCCGGACAAGGCCAACTGCATGAAACCCGTCCCCTTCTGGCAGCTAGTCGCTCACCGCACCGTACGTCACTTTGGACTTCCCGTGTCTTGGTCCGCAGTGGCGCTTACGATGCAGGGGAATGATCTCCAACACCAATCCATCGTGCGACCGCGCCTGAGACGCCGGACCGTGCTGGCGGCCGGCCTGGCGCTGGGCGCCGGATCGCTCGCCGGCTGCGGCGACCCGCCGGCCCTATCGCCGCTGCCGTTTGCCGACGCCGATCGCGGCAACGTGACCTACCGCACCGCCGACGGCATCCAGGTCGTCGCCACCTTCA
>JAPPFO010000306.1:0-1928 GCA_028875175.1 Chloroflexota bacterium
GTGCGGCCTACGGCATCACGGCGGCCAGCGTTTCGCCAGGCTTGGAGGGCCGTCAGCGCCTGGAACCGCCGGCGCCGGACTTGCCGCAGGTCATCTACCTGGGTGAAGAGAGCGGCGAAATGGAACTGCTGCAGGCGCTGCGCGACGGCCGTATTGACGCCCTGGCGCGTGGCGAGATTGGCAATCGCGACGCCGTGCATGCGTCCGGCGATGCATTCGAAATCGCGGCGCTGGACGCTGAGGTGGAGTACGGCGGTTTCGCCCTCGCCGCGGATGCGGGCGAAATGGCGGCCTGTATCGACGCCAAGATCAATTGGCTGACCGACAATCGGCGCATCGGATATGCCGAGTGGCGCACCGATCCCAGCGTCTTCCTGCGCCGTGCCGAAACCTGGCGGCCACAGGCCTCGGGGGAACGCCAACAACCGTGACGACCAACCCCACTGAGCCCTGGACTGTTCGGCCTGCCACCCCCGACGATGCCGAGGGCATTGAGACCGTCCGTATCGCAACCTGGAAAGCCTGCTACCGCGGGATCGTTCCAGACGACTATCTCGACAGTCTCGCGGTCAAATCGTCCAGAGTGGCCGGGCTTCGAACGGCCATTGAACGCGCCGAGGTGGGTGGGAGCCTCGTAGCAGTCGCCGGTTCTCGGACCATCGGCATAGGTTACGCCGGTCCACCGCAAGACGGTCGGTTACAGAAGGGGATCGGTGAAATCCACGCGGTCTACGTACAGCCCGATTGGCAGGGCCGTGGCGTCGGCCGTGCGCTGCTTGAGCGTCTGACCTCTGGCCTTCGCGCCCGCGGCTACCGCAGCGCCATCCTCTGGACCCTGCGCGACCGCGGCGCGACCCGCCGCTTCTACGAGGCCAACGGCTGGCAGGTAGACGGCGCCGAAGACAGCCTTGACCTGCAAGGCCCCGTCCACCTGGTTCGCTATGCGCGCGACTTGAGCGACCAGCCGTGACCCGCCCACAGCCCTGGACGGTCCGTCCCGCCACCCTCGACGACATCGAGGCCTTCGAGGCCGTACGTATCGCCACCTGGAAGGCCTGCTTTCGCGGCATCGTCTCGGACCAATTCCTCGACAGTCTCACGCTCCCGCCGCACCGCATCCAGCGCTGCCGCGAAGCGATCCGGGACGTCGATCGCTCGTCGGTGATGGTGGCCTGCGCCGGCCACGCGATCATCGGGATGGGCATGGCCGAGCCTGCGTGTGAGGACGATTTGACGGCTGACGCGGGTGAGATCCGCGCGCTCTTCGTTCATCCTGACTGGCAGGGACGCGGCGTGGGACGAGCGTTGCTCGATTCCTTGGTCACGGCGCTCGGCGCCTGCGGCTATCGCGTCGCCGTCCTCTGGACCCTGCGTGACCTGCCGCCAACCCGCCGCTTCTACCAGGCCAACGGCTGGGCCTTCGACGGCGCCGAAGCAACCCACGACTGGCACGGCCCCGTCCATCTCGTGCGCTACGCCCGCGACCTGGACGAGTCGGCATGAACCGTCCGCGCTGCCCCTGGGCCGGCGACGACCCGCTGATGCAGGCCTACCACGACCATGAGTGGGGCGTCCCCCTCCACGACGACCGCGCCCTCTTCGAGCTGCTAACCCTGGAAGGTGCCCAGGCCGGCCTCTCCTGGCGCACCGTCCTGCACCGCCGCCAGGGCTATCGCGAGGTGTTCAACGGCTTCGACCTCGAGCGCATCGCCGCCTACACCCCTGCCGACATCGAAGCCCGCCGTGCCGACTCCCGCATCATCCGCAACCGCGCCAAGATCCACTCCACCGTCGGCAACGCTCGCGCGGCCCTGCGCGCCATCGACGACCTCGGCTCACTCGACGCGCTCATCTGGTCCTTCGTCGACGGCCGCCCGCTACGCAACGCCTTCCGCGCCATGGATGACATCCCCGCCGAAACCGACATC
>JAPPFO010000306.1:1938-12330 GCA_028875175.1 Chloroflexota bacterium
TCCCGCGCCATGAGCCGCGACCTCAAGCGCCGCGGCTTCAAGTTCGTCGGTCCCACCATTTGCTACGCGTTCATGCAGGCCGCCGGCCTCGTCAATGACCACCTCGTCACCTGCTTCCGTTATCACGAGGTCTGACGAGGCCCCAACGAACTATCAGTTGTACGCTCTGACCACAAGAGCTTTCGAACCCGCCGCGTCCATGGCGGAGGAGCCTAGGCCATGACCACCGAACCACTCTTCAAAGCCGCCAACCCGTACCAGGACGACGTCCTGGCGCTCCCCGTCGAGGACCTGGATCAAGCCTCCCAGTGGTACGCCAACGCGCTGGGCCTTACCGAGGTCGAACGCCGCGACGACCCCGTCCCAACCGTCATCATGCAGCGCGACGGCGTCCAAATCGGCTTCGCCATCAACGGCGGCGACGCCTCCAACGACGGCGCCGCCATCCTCGTTACCGACATCGAGCGCGCCCGCCGCGAACTCGAAGCCAGCGGCCTCTCACCCGGCGAATCGCGCATCGACGACCACGGCGGCCAAAACATGAGCGTCTTCTTCCTCATCGCCCCCGACGGCCTCTGCTTCTACTTCCACCAACCCGTCGACTAGAACGACCGGAGCGCCTGCCCTAACGTCGAAATAGCCTGAAGAGCAGGCACGGAGACATCCGCCTGCCTCGCGGTTAGGAGTGGGCGGGCGTTAGCGCGGGCGCAAGCTGATCCTGCGGGGTCCAGGCTTGAGTCCCGGGCTGTTTGTTCTCAGTTGGCGAGATGGGCACGTTGAAGTCGCGAATTCGGCCGAGAACATTGGCTGGCACCGGCAGCGTTTCAATCCCGTACCGTCCAAAGACACCCTCGCGCTCCCCATCCGCCTCCAGCGCGTTCAATTCGTGCAGCACAAGCTCGCCCAACTCGTGCATCACGGCCTCGAGCTCGGGGTCGTAGGTGGAGGTGCCAAGCTCCTCGCACACGCCAACCCACACGTCACCTTCGAGCTCATACCGCATCGTGAGTCCAACCATCGTGGGCGTGGCTGCATGCAGATTCAGAAAAAACGCCAAGGCTGAGTGCGGCTGCTCGCGTGGAGTCTGCTTGTCCATGAGCTCTGACCTCAGACCCGCAGTCCGCCCCGTGCGGCTCGCTGATCCGGGCGAACCTGCCCGGCCCGATTCCAATCACTCGGAAACGTGTCCCCTGCGGTCAAGGCCCGCCAGAATGCATCGCTCCCACAGTCACCATACCGCGCGGTGACATGCCGGCTCCCGTCGCATGCAGACGCCGCAAACCGTTGCTCTCCGTCATCGCCCGGAAACTGCCTCTTCCCGCAGCCTCGCCACAAACGACCTCTCATCCACCTCCACCGCCCCCGCCGGTATCGGCTGATCCGCCGCCACCGCCGCCCGCACCTTCGCCCCGTACGACAGCCCCAGCGGCAACACCCCCTCCGCCGCCAGCGCCTCGGCCCGGTCGATCAGCCCGTACACCAGCCGCCCGCCCGAGCCGTCCAGCCGGTCCCCCGGCCGCAGGTCGCGCTTCGCATACGTCAGCACCTCCGAGGTCGGCGTCTCGTGTGGCAGTCCGGAGGACGCTCCCAGCAGCGCCGCCTGCGCAATGCTCAGCGGCGTCTCCACTCCGCACAGGTGGTATTCCCGGAACAACGCCATCCGCCGTCCATCGCTGGAAACCCTCGTCCCGTGAATCCGCATGTCCTCGCGGATATGCCAATCCGCCGAGGTCACCACCGCCCACACCCCGTCGGCGATGTTCTCGGCTAGCTCCGACTCCCCGTCCGCTCCCACCCCGTTCGCCAGGTCCACCACGCCCGTGCCCTCCAGCAGCCCGCCGGCCTCCGCGTCCGCAAACAGGTCGGGCAAGCCGCTCAGTCCAACCGACGGCTCATGCATCCCCCGTCGATCCGGCGGCAGCCCCGTCATGTTCGACACCGCGCACATCTCAATCTGCGCCTTCGATCCGTCGCGGAACGAGTTGTACATCTGCGCGTTCAGCCTCAACCGCGCCGACGCCTCCTCGTCGTACCCCAGCCTCGCCAGCGCTCGCTCCGGATCCCCGTGCCGGTCCGCCGGATACCGCCGCGTACCGCGTCCAACTGCCAGGATTTCCAGACCCAAAGCTCTGGCCCAGTCGAACAGCTCCATGATCGCCACCGGCTGATCGCCCGCCGCCAGGCTGTAGACCACCTCCTGCCGCCGCGCCTCGCGCGCCAGCGCCCACCCGCAGCTCACGTCGGCCTCCACCGTCACCATCACCACGTGACGCCCCTGCCGCAGGGCATTCAACGCGTTGCGAGCCGCCACATCCGGTATCCCCGTCGCTTCCACCAACACGTCGATCGGCGCCGACTCCAGCACTTCTGCGTCCGGCGCCAGCACTGCCGCCCCGGCCTCGATGGCGGCCTGCGCCTCGCCCGCGCCCTCGCACCGCCGCCACTGCCCCTCCGCCCAGCCCGCCGCCGTTAGAGCCGCCACCCCATTGCCCGCGTTCGGATCCGCTACCGCCGCCAGCCGCAACCCGTCGATCTGAGCTATTTGCGCCGCAACGCTCGTCCCAAACCGACCCGCCCCCGCCAGCGCCACCGCCACCGGCCGCCCGGCCGCCGCCCGCGCTTCCAGCCGCTCCAGCAACAAACGCAGCATCTGATCGAACCCTGCTACCTGGCGGTTACTGCCACAACCTTAGCCCTCTGACCCAGCACACCTCGGCACCCCGTCGCCGCCGAGCTTCCAGATACTTGCCGCCAACAGCCTCACACCGAATCGCTTAAGCTGGACTGTTATGGCCGACTCCTCCATCGTCATCCGCGGCGCGCGGGAACACAATCTCAGGGACATCGACCTTGAGATACCTCGCAACAAGCTCGTCGTCATTTCCGGCATCTCCGGCTCCGGCAAGTCCAGCCTCGCGTTCGACACCCTCTACGCCGAAGGCCAGCGCCGCTACGTCGAATCCCTCTCCGCCTACGCCCGCCAGTTCCTGGGCCAGCTGGAAAAGCCCGACGTCGACCAGATCGAGGGCCTCTCCCCCGCCATATCCATCGACCAGAAAGCCACTTCCCACAACCCCAGGTCCACCGTCGGTACCGTCACCGAGATCTACGACTACATGCGTCTCCTCTGGGCGCGCATCGGCCAGCCCCACTGCCATTCCTGTGGCGAACCTCTCACCTCCCAGACCATCCAGGAGATGGTTGACCTCATCCTCGGCTGGGACGACGACACTCGATTCATGGTCCTCGCCCCCGTCATCATCCACCGCAAGGGCGAGCACAAGGGAGTCTTCGAGGACGCCCGCCGCGCCGGCTTCGTCCGCGCCCGCGTCGACGGCCGGGTTGTTCCCCTCGACGACGTTCCCGATCTCGACCGCAACCTCTGGCACGACATCGATATCGTCGTCGACCGGCTCACCCCCAAATCCGACTCCCGCATGCGTCTGGCCGACTCCCTCGAAACCGCCCTCAAGCTCGGCGAGGGCTTCGTCACCATCCAGATCGTCGACGGCGACGAGCTAACCCTCAGCGAACGTCTCGCCTGCAAGAACGGTCACGTCAGCCTCGCCAACCTCGAACCTCGGCTCTTCTCCTTCAACACCCCCCACGGCGCCTGCCCCGACTGCAACGGTCTCGGCTCCAAGCTCGAGCTCGACCCCGCCCTCATCATTCCCAACCGTTCTCTCACCATCGCCCAGGGCGCCATCGCTCCGTGGCTCAAGGCCCACACCCGCGAGTCCTCCATGACCCGCCACGTCATCGAAGCCCTCGCCCGCAAATACGGCTTCCGCACCAACACCCCCATCGAGCGTCTCGACCCCGCCATCGTCGACGTCATCCTTTACGGCGCGCCTGGCCAGCCCCTGGTCGTCCAGTACACCAACGCCGCCGGCCGCCGCCGCGCCTACGAGTTCGAGTTCGAAGGCGTCATCCCCAACCTCCGCCGCCGCTACGAAAGCACCGAGTCCGAGTACATCCGCGGCGAGATCGAGCGCTTCATGACTCGCCGCATGTGCCCCGTCTGCCTGGGCGCGCGGCTCCGGCCCGAATCGATGGCCGTCACCGTCGGCGGCAGTTCCATCCATGACGCCACCGCCCTCACCATCCAGGCCGCCGCGGCTTTCTTTAATGGCCTCAAGCTGAGCAAGCGCGACGCCACCATTGCCGTCCAGGTCCTCAAGGAGATCAACGCCCGCCTCGGCTTCCTCGAAGCCGTCGGCCTCGAATACCTCACCCTCGAACGCTCCGCCGGAACCCTCTCCGGCGGCGAGGCCCAGCGCATCCGCCTCGCCACCCAGATCGGCTCCGGCCTCGTTGGCGTCATGTACATCCTCGACGAGCCCAGCATCGGCCTCCACCAGCGTGACAACGCCCGCCTCGTCCGCACCCTCGAGGGCCTGCGCGACCTCGGCAACACCGTCATGGTCGTCGAGCACGACGAAGAGACCATCCGCTCCGCCGACTGGGTCATCGACATCGGCCCCGGAGCCGGCGAACACGGCGGCTTGGTCGTCGCGGAAGGTCCTCCTGAAGACATCGAAGCCCACCCCGACTCCCTCACCGGCGCCTACCTCGCCGGCCGCGAGCACATCCCCGTACCCATGGCCCGGCGCTCCGGCAATGGCGCCAACCTCACCCTCGAAGGCGTCCGCGCCAATAACCTCAAGTCGCTCTACGTCCGGTTCCCTCTCGGCTGCTTCATCTGCGTCACCGGCGTCTCCGGCTCCGGCAAGAGCACCCTCATCGAGGATGTCTTGTACCGCGCCCTGGCCCAGCGCATCTGGGGCAGCCGCAACGTCCCCGGCGAGCACTCTCGCATCCGCGGGCTGGAACACATCGACAAGGCCATCGAGATCGACCAGTCGCCCATCGGCCGCACGCCGCGCTCCAACCCCGCCACCTACACCAGCGCCTTCACACCCATCCGCGACCTCTTTGCCGCTGTCCCCGAGTCCCGCGCCCGCGGCTACAAGCCCGGCCGTTTTTCATTCAACGTCAAGGGCGGCCGCTGCGAAGCCTGCGAGGGCCAGGGCCTCAACCGCATCGAGATGCAGTTTCTGCCTGACGTCTACGTCACCTGCGAGGTCTGTGAGGGCGCCCGCTACAACCGTGAGGCCCTGGACATCACCTACAAGGGCAAAACCATCGCCGACGTGCTCCACATGACCGTCGAAGACGCCCACGACTTCTTCCGGAACATCCCGTCCATCGAACGCAAGCTCGGCACCCTCGTCGATGTCGGGCTCGGCTACATCCGCCTCGGCCAGCCCGCCACCACCCTCTCCGGCGGCGAAGCACAGCGCATCAAGCTCGCCTCCGAACTCTCCAAGCGCGCCACTGGCAAGACCGTCTACATCCTCGACGAACCCACTACCGGCCTCCACTTCGCCGACACCCGCAAGCTCATCCAGGTCCTCCAGCGCCTGGCGGACGCCGGCAACACCGTCATCGTCATCGAACACAACCTCGACGTCATCAAGTCCGCCGACTGGATCATCGACCTCGGACCGGAGGGCGGCGACGCCGGCGGCGAACTCATCGCCGAAGGCACCCCCGAAGACGTCGCCGACCAGCCCGCCAGCTACACCGGCCAATACCTTCAGCGCGTCCTGGCGCCCGAAGCCCGCTCCTCCCGCCCCTCGCGAAACGGTCGCACCCAAACCTCACGCCGCTCCGCCCGCAAACCCGCCCCGGCCACCGCCTGACTCGCATCGAAGGACAGCGAAATATGGCAGCAGCAACTCGTCGATTCGAAGGCCGCGGAGCGGTCGTCACCGGCGGTGCCACTGGCATCGGCGGCGCCATCGCCGAACGCTTGGCCTCGGAAGGCGCCTCCGTCCTCATCGCCGACATCAACGCGGATGGCGCCAACGATCGCGCCGGCCGTATCCGGGACGCCGGTGGCACTGCCGCCGCCTGCGCCACCAACGTCGGTGAACTCGACCAGGTCCAGGCCATGATTCAGGCCGCCGTCGACCGCTGGGGCCGCCTCGACATCATCGTCAACAACGCCTACCCCGCCATGGAAGCCATGACCGGCGGCGCCGAAGAGGTCCCGCCGGACGTGTACGACCGCGCCATGGCGGTCCTCGTCAAGGCCAGCTACCTGTCCGCCAAATTCGGCGTGCCGCATCTGCGCAGCGCCGGCGGCGGCAGCATCGTCAACATCTCCAGCATTCATGGGCTGCTCGTCGCCCCCGGCGCCCTCGTCTACGAAACCGGCAAAGCCGCCCTCATCGCCGCCACCCGCCAGATGGCCGTCGAATACGGCCGCGACGGCATTCGCGTCAACGCCGTCGCCCCCGGCCACATCGTCACCGAAAACATCCAGGCCGGCATCTGGGACGACAACCCCAGCGGATTCGACTTCTTCACCGCCCAATACCCTGTCGGCCGCTGCGGCCGCCCCGAAGACATCGCCGCCGCCGTCTCTTTCCTCTGTTCCCAGGACGCCTCCTTCATCACCGGCCATACCCTCGTCGTCGACGGCGGCCACTCCCTCCAAATCCAGGAAAACTTCGGCGTCGCCCAGGCCCGGTACATGCAAGATCATCCCGACACCCAGCTTCCCTATTGATAGCGAGGTCTCATAGGGCAGCGTTCCGTAAGAACTGCCTTGTCTGACTAAATCCGGGCCCGCTGCCGGCGGGCTGGGGCGGATTCGCCGGCGGCGATGGCGAGGAGGGCGGAGAGGGCGGCGAAGGCGAGCATGGTGAAGGCGCTGGCGGTGAAGTCGAGGACGTCCACGGCGACGCCGAGACCGAGGGGGGTGAGGGCGACGCCGATATCGCGCAGGAAGGCGTGGGTGCCGAGGGCGGCGCCCAGACGCTCGCGCGGGGCGCGGTCCACGACGGTTGAGGTAATGGTGGGAATCGCGCCGCCGCCGAGGCCAAAGGCCAAGCCGAACAGTACATAGGTGGCGGCGTTGCCGGCCTGGCTGACGAGGACGCTGACCAGGCCCATGGCGAGCGCGCTGGGCACGTAGACCCAGAGGCGTCCGTAGCGATCGGACATGGCGCCGGCGACGATGGCCACGGGGAAGCGCATGAGGGTGGAAAGGGAGATGGCAATGCCGATCAGGAACGGCTGGAGGTTGAGGACCTCGCCGCCGAAGAGGGGATAGAAGAAAGCCTTGAAGCCGAAGATGGGGACCGCCAGGGCCATGGCCATGCCGTTGACGAACAGCAGACGGCCGGGCGAGTAGATCGCGCGGCGGGCGAAGCGCAGGGGGCTTTCAGGTCGGCCGGGGCTAAGTGTGGACGCCTGGGCGGGCGGCGGGTCGTCCTTTACATAACGTTTCACCATGAACATCCCGGCCAGGATGGCCAGGACGGTCAGGAGCATGCCGATGCGCCAGTGGGCCAGGGTGGCGACGGCGCCGACGACGACGGGGGAGAGGAAGCCGCCCATCATGGTGGCGGAGCTAACGGCGCCTAGCATGCGCCCGCGCTCGCGTTCGGGAGCCTGGCGGGCAACGTAGGCCTGGGCGGCAGCGCTGGCGGTGATGGACCCCGCGCCCTCGACGATGCGGCCGAGCAGGAGCAGCCAGTAGAAGGGCGCCGCAACTGTAAGTATGACGCCGAGGATGGCCAGCGCGCCGCCGCCGTAGAAGAGGGGATGCAGGCGAATCCGGTCGACCAGGGCCCCCATGGGCAGGTTGATGAGCAGGCGGGCGACGGCAAAGCTGGCAATGAGCGCGGCGAGGGCCGTTCCGGCAGTGTCCTCGAGATTGAAGTCGCGGCTGATCGGCGCCAGGACCGAGGCGATGGAGCCGTTGCCAAAAGCGACGGCCACGGTAATGGCCATGGACGCCAGCACGTCGCGCGGCAGATCCAAGACCGCGAGCCAGGGGAGGCGGCGACGGGGTGGCATTCAGGGCCGGTCAGGCGTTCGGGTTACGTGGCCGGTGCGGCGCCTCCGGTACCTGGCGAGGCCTGGTCAGTTTTTGACACGGACAACCTGGTTGTCGATGGCGGCATCGTAGCCGGCGAAGACGATTTGCAGGTTGCGGCGGCCCTCGTCCAGGGTGTGGAGGGGTGGAGCGTCGCCGCGGACGGCATCGGCGAAGCGGCGGAAGATGGGCGTAAAGCCGAGCTCGTCGGCGTTGGTGCTTTCCAGCACTTCGGTTCGATCACCGGTGTGCAGGACGGCTTCGCCACGGTCAAGGCGGATAGATCCAAGATCGCCGTGAACCTCGGTGAGGCCGGTGGCGCTGGTGGCGCTCCAGGCGGCGAGAACGATCGAGGTGGCGCCGCTGGCGTGGCCGAGCATGAGGGCGGCGGTGTCGTCCACGTCCTGGTTCCGCACGTGGGTGCCGACGCGGGCGGAGACGTGGGTGATGGGCGACTGGAGCATGGCTTCGGCGGTGTAGAGGTTGTGGTAGCCGTTGTCGAGCAGGGCGCCGCCCCCGGCATCCTGGCGGCGGCTGCGCCAGGTCGGGTCGTAGGCGGCCGCGCCCACGTACCAGCCGCTGCCCATGTGCTCCATGCGGAACATAAAGGGGCGGCCGATGCGTCCGGCTTGGATGGCGGCCAGGGCGGCGGCGGTGCTGGGGCGATTGAGGTAGTTGTGCATGATGCCGGCGGGGATGTCGTGGCGTTGGACCTCGGCGATGATCTCGTCGGCCTGTTTCAGTGAGGTGGCCAGCGGCTTTTCGCTGAGGAAGGGCGTGCGGGTGCGCGCGGCACCCAGGCAGACGGGGGCGTGGAAGCGATGAGGCACGGCGATATCCACGGCGTCGACGCGGCCGGAGCGAAGCAAGTCGCGATAGTCCGGGAAACGGGCCTCAGGCGGGACGCCGAAGCGGTCACCGATGAGGTTGAGGCGCTCGAGCGTGGGGTCGGCCACGGCGGAGACCTGCCAGACGTCCGGCAGGCGCTGTAGAACGGGGGCGTGGCCCTCTTCCTGGATGCGGCCGCAGCCGATGAGGCCGATACGGAGAGGCGTGGCCATCAAGCGTTCTCGCCGCCGAGGTCGAAGCCCAGGCGCTCGATGAGGTAGCGGGAGTTGACCTCGAGGCTCTGGCGCGGGGTGGTCTGCGAGCGGTCGAGTTCAACGGTGAGCCAGCCGTCGTAGTCGGCTTCGCGGGCCACGTCCAGCAGCGCGGGCAGATCCACGACGCCGGTACCCAGTTCACCGAAAAAGGCGATGCGGGGGGCGTGGTCCTGAGCGCTGGCTACGTCCGGCCTGTCGCCGTCGAGTTCGGGCACGTAGTCCTTGATGTGCATGTAGGTGAGGATGTCGCGGTAGCTGGAGGCGACTTCCACCGGGTCGTCGCCGGCTTTGGCGATGTGGGCGGGGTCAAGCGCCAGCTTGACGAGGTCGGTGTCGACGGCGTCGAAGAAGCGCGTTATCTCGTCACGCTGCTCGATGACCGTGTTCCAGTGCGGGTGCATGCCGGCGACGATGCCCTTGTCGCGAGCGGCGGCGGCGACTTCGCTGACACCGCGGGCAAACCTGGCCAGGTCCTGGGCTGTCGGCGTTCCGGTGCGCTTGCCGGGACCCACTACCAGGCGGTCGGATCCCATTTCATGCAAGAAGTCGATGATGGCGAGGTTGTTGGCTATGGCCTCGGCCTGCTGGGCGGGATCGTGCAGCGGACCGCCGCCGTAGAGGGCCGATAGGCGCAGGCCGCGGGCCTCCAACATGGCCTGGAAGTCGTGGGCACGGCCGGCGAATTGGGCGACGACGGTTCCGAAGGTCTCGGTGCCGGCGTAGCCGAAGCTGCCGATGTCGTCGATGGCCTCGACGAGATTGTCGCCCCAGGTGATCTGGTGGCAGGAACAGCGAAAGACGGCCACAGGACAACCTCACGATGTGCGGGCGCGGGAAGGCGCCGACGTCGGCGGCGTGAACGTACGTTCTGTGAGGCCGTGGGGCAACTGGGTGGAGGCAGCCACGTGTTTGTCGGACTTTGCGATGGGCAATGGGCAGGGAATTGCAGGGTGGGTACGTGGGGTAGGATCGATCAAACGGCAGGTCGGCAGATGCGTTTGCCAACCTGACCGGGGGCGGTGAAATCGAAGCAGTTTCCGAGGAGGGAAACCATGAGCACCGCCTCATACGAGCAAAGACTCAGCGTCGTTGAAGCCGAGCGCAAGCACCTGGCAACGAAGGCCGACTTGCATGCCCTGGAGACTAGGCTCACCCGATGGATCGACGGACTGGGCTTTGGCGTGGTTGGGACGCTGATTGCCGTCCTGGTGGACCGGTTTGCGGGGTAGTTCCGGTACGTAGCAGCAGGTCCGGCCGCGTCGGGTTTCTACGCCGGTCGCGTCTGGTAGCTGACCATCGGACGCCAGCTTCCGTCACGAGCGAGGCGGCTCGACGGTTGAGAAGGTGAGCGTCCAGACTGCCGGCACGGCCGGGGTCTCAGATGAGGATCGCTAGTCC
>JAPPFO010000200.1:0-10065 GCA_028875175.1 Chloroflexota bacterium
GGGAGAGGCAGACTCGGCCGTCTTCGGCCGAATTCGGTGAGGGGTCTTCCGGGCAACCAGCCTCGGTTTACGCAAAGGCCTCCTCTGGGAGATGGTTGGGGTGAGGGTCCTCCGGGCAACCACCGCTGGGCTATGCAACGGTCTCGCATGAGCGACGCCCCGATCCGCTTCGTCCACTTCGCGGATGTCCACCTGGGCTTCCGCCAGTACGGGCTGGCCGAACGCGCCGCCGACTTCGTCCGCGCCTTCGACGACGCCGTGGACTACTGCCTGCGGGTCGCACCGGACTTCGTGGTCATCGCCGGCGACCTGTTCGACGCCAAGTCCATCGAACCGTCCACCTACGCCGCCGCCGACATCGCGCTGGAGCGGCTGGCCCGCGCCGGCATCCCGGTCGTCGCCAACGAGGGCAACCACGAACGCTGGTTCCGTCGCGGCGAGCGTTCCTGGCTCTGGCAGCTGAGCCGCCACGGCCGCCTGCGCCTGCTCCGCCAGTTCGATCCGCTGACCGGCCGGCTCCAGGCCCAACCCTGGACCAGCGAACGCGGCTTCGGCGCCTACACCGACATCGGCGCCGCCCGCATTTTCGGCGTGGAGTACCTCGGCGCGCGCCTGGCGGCCCACATCCCCGAAATCGCCGCCTCGCTCTCCGCCCTGCCTTCTGGCAACCAGCGTGCCGTCCTGGGCATCTTGCACACCGGCGTCGACGAAGCCGTCCACCTGGGCGTCGGCGGCGTCACGCTGGAGGACCTGGCCCCCATCCGCGCCTTCACCGACTACCTGGCGCTGGGCCACGTGCACTACGCCTACCAACTGCCGGAACGCAACCCCTGGATCTTCAACCCCGGCGCGCTCGAAGCCCACAACATCCTGGAAGGTCTGGCCGGCCAGCCAATTGAGGGCGAGGGCCGGGCTCGCGGCCTCTACGACGTAACGCTTCGCCCCGGCCGCCCGGCGCAGATCGGCGCTCGGTTCAGAGATGACGTGGTTGCCCGCCGCCCGTTCCGCCGCCTGAGCGTGGAAGCCGGCGAAGCGGCGGACTTCGACGAACTCGCCGCCGATGTCGAGGCGGCCGTCTCGGGCCCCCTCGAACTGTTCAGCGAACCCCCGGTGATCGAGCTGCGGCTAACCGGCCGCCTGCGCTTCGAGCGGATCCACCTCGACACCGAGCGCCTCGCCGAGATCGTGCGCGCCGCCTACCAGCCGCTGCACGTGCGCGTGACCCTGCAGTTGGCCGGCGACCGGCGCCGCACCACGGCCGCCCGCCACGGAACCAACGTGCGCGCCATCGAGCGCGAAGTGCTGAGTCAGCTAATCGAGGAGTCGCCTCACGCCGACGAAGCCGAGGCGCTCACTGCCGCCGCGCTGGATCTCAAGGCCGCCGCCCTTGAGGGCCAACCCCCCGAGGCGCTGGCGCAGCACCTGGAACGACGGGTGGGCTGACGTGTTCGTCCACGAGGTCTCCCTCTGCAACGTCAAGAGCTTCGTCGAGGCCACCGTGCGCTTCCAGCCCGGCCTCACGGCTATCGTCGGTCCCAACGGCGCAGGCAAGACCACCCTGCTGGAAGCCATCGGCTACGGCCTCTTCGGCTTTATGCCCCACCGCCCGCAGGTCCGCTTCATGCGCCACGGCGCCAGGGAATCCATGGTTCAGGTGGAGTTCACCTCCCCGCGCGACGGCCGCGTTTACCGCGTGCAACGCACCATGCGCCGCTCCCGCTCGCGGGCCACGGACACCCTCGCCGATAACGCCACAACCACCGTCTCGCTCTTCGACGTCGAGCTGAACCGCGCCATCGACCAGCCGGCCGCCGAGCTCGAAGCCTGGCTGGCCGGCCAGCTGGGCGTGGAAGGCCTCAGCAGCCCCGCCGACGTATTTGAACATGTCGTCGGCGTGCCCCAGGGCCGTCTCACCGCCGACTTCCTGGACTCGCCCCGCCTGCGCAAGGCCCGCTTCGACCCCATCCTGCGCACCGCCGAATACCAGCAGGCCGCCGACCTGCTGCGCCGCCTCACCCAGCACTACGCCGGGGCGCGGCATGAGCTGCAGGTCCAGGCCTCCCACCTGGAAGGCCGCCTGGCCGCCGAACCGGAACTCCTCGCCCGCCTGTCCGCGGCCCGGCAGGCGCTGGAACAGACCCGCACGGCCGAACGGCAGGCAGCAGCCGAATTGGAATCCGCGACTAAAGCCCTGGCCGAGCAGGATGCCCACCGTAAGGCCTTCGAAGGGGCCCAGCGCGAGCACCTGGCCGTCGCGGAGCGCTCCAGGCAGGCGGCGGATCGAGTTGACCGCGCCGCCGCGGCCGAAGCAGAAGCCCGCGCCGCGGCAGGAGAACTGGAAGTTTCCCGCGCCGCGCACTCGGCCTACCAGGCCGCGCAGGTCCGCGTGGCCGAACTCCAGCCCGTCGAACACCGCGCCCGCGACCTGGACCTGGAACGCACCCGGCGGGCCGCGACGCTGGAGCGCGCACAGGACGACCTGTCGGAAGTGCGCCGCGAGGCCGGCCGGCCTGCGCACGCGTCATCCACCCTCGAACTCGACGGCGATCTCGAAGCCCGCTTTCGCCAGGTGCGAACCGATTTCCGCGACGGGATCGCCGAAGCCAGGGCGCGCAAGGCGGCCGCCAACGTCTCCCTGCGCCAGGCCCGCGAAGACACCCAGGCCCTGCACACCCGCTGGATGCGCGAACGCGAGTCGGTCGTTCAGGCCTACGACGACGGACGCCGCCGGCTGAAACGGCTGGAGGCTCGCGCCGCGGTCGCCGCAGAGCTCCCCGACCGGCGAAAGCTGTTGGATCGGCGGCGGCAGGAACGCGCCACCGTCGAAGCTCTCCTGGAAGCTGACCGCCACGCCCAGCGCCTGCTCACTGACACCCGCACCTGTCCGTTCTTCACTGAGGTCTGCCGCAACCTGGAAACCATCCCCGACGTGGCCGGCGTGTTTCGGCGCCAGGCCGCCGAGCGCGAGCAGCGGCTGGCAGCGCTGGGTACGTCCATTACCCAGGCTGAACGCCGCGTGGCCGAGGCCGAGCAGGCCGAAGCCGAAGCGCGCCAGGGCGACACCGCCCGCGAACGCCAGGCCGATCTGCATCGCCGCCTGGATGCCGCCGACCTCGATATCGCCGCCGCCACCGTCCTGCTGGACGCCTTGGAAGCCCGCAACACGGCCGATCTGGCGACCCTCGCAAACGGCCGGCATCAGTCGTCAAGCGCCCATGACACCCTGTCCCAGTCCGCCCACCGCGCGGTCGATGCCCTGGCCGAACTGTCCTCAACCCGGGATCCCGCCGTGGAGGCCGCCGCCGCAGACCTGCTGGCAATCGCCAAGCACCGTCGCAAACTGGCCGAGACCTCGCTCCAGTCGACCGCCCGCGACCTACAGGCTCTGGGTAACGATCTCGCGGCCTTGGCCGCTGCCCGCGCCGCGCTGGCCGAGCACGCCGACGCCCACAACCGTTACCTCCAGCACGAAGTCGTGGCCGGCCAACTCGAGCCCCGCACCGTCGAGCATGCAACGGCCCGGCAGCAGGCCGCTCGGGCCGAGGCGGCTGCGGCCGATGCCGAATCGGCCCTCCGCGAAGCCCGCGCCAGCTTCGACCCGGCGGCGCTCGCGTCGGCCCGCCAGGCCCGCGACGCCGCCCTCGGCCTCGCCCGCCAACTGGCCGAACGCACCGCCCGCATGCAGGCCGACGAGCAGCGCCTGTCCGCCGACGTCAAGGCCCTGCGCCAGGTGTGCGCCGACCTGGAAACCGCCCAGGCCGGCATCGCCCGCGTCACCCGCCTGGAGGACCGCACCGAGTTCATCCGCCGCCTATTGCGCGATGCCGGCCCCCGCGTTACCGAAATCCTGTTGGCCAGCGTGTCCGACAGCGCCGACGAGATCTACAGCGACATCATGGGCGCGCCCGGCGGCCGCCTGCGCTGGGCCGCCGACTACGACATCGTGCTCGGCCGCGGCGGCCTGGAACGGCGCTTCGGTCAGCTCTCCGGCGGCGAGCAAATGGCCGCTGCCCTCGCCGTCCGCCTGGCCCTGCTGCGCGACCTGCTCAACCTCGACATCGCCTTCTTCGACGAACCCACCCAGCACCTGGACGCCGAACGCCGCGAAAACCTGGCCCAGCAAATCCTCGCCGTTCGCGGCTTCAGCCAGCTCGTCGTCATCTCCCACGACGACACCTTCGAACGCCACATCGACAACATCCTCCGCATCACCCACACCGGCCAAGCCAGCCAAGTCGAAGTGGGCTAGGCGCGGTAACCGAAGTCTGCGCCCCCTGTGGCCGACATCGGGGTGTCAGCGAAGCAGTCGCAGGAACTCCTCCCTCGTCAGGCCAGTTTCACGAATAAGCGCCCGCAGGAGCCCTCGACCAAGCTCCCTGTGCCTTGGGACCGAGAGCCTGCGGCCCGACGGTCCGATAAGGATCATGTGGCTGCCTTGTGTTCGGTCCCAGACATAGCCGATTCTGGCAGCCGCTCGGACGAACTCGTCGCCAGAAATGACGGGAAGTCGCGCCACTAAACAGGCACCTCAAGCACCTGAAACGCAGACGAGGAAGGCAAGGGATCCCCGTGTTCGCGCATGCTTGCCAGATAGCCCCGGATGGCTTCGCGTATGTTTGCGAGCGCCTCGTCCCTAGTCCGCCCCTGACTGTGACACCCGGGGAGCGTCGGGCAGCTCGCCACCTGCCAACCGTCCTCGTCAGTCTCAAATAGCACCAATAGTTTCAGTACTTGCTCGGCGGCGTCGTCCGCCTTGACGACCACAGTTGCCTCCGGCGGATATTCGCTGCTGTCCAATCCCGTGTCTGGCGCACGCGGTGGACGGGCGTACACCGTCGCGTCCTTACGCTCTGAGATCTCAAATCCCAGCCTGCTGAGGATTCGGTAGGCGTACTGCGCCGTGAACACGGGTGACGCCAGGCCGGTGACCAACTGGATAACCTGCTTGATTGGGTACTGTTGCCCGTGCAGCGCGACGAAGTACTTGTTCCGACCGTCGGTCGCATTGGGCTGAACTCTCCGCGTTGCGCTCACGATGTCCTCAGGCTCGATCGCGTACGAGGCGCCTCTGATCTGAAAGTCCACGGCAACACCCTCCCTGAATGATTCTGATATCGATATCGATACTACCGTGAGGTGCCGGACAGAGATTGTCAAGCGGCTCGCCCGACAGATGTGGCCCAGGCTGTTCGCAGCCTGGGACTGGCCCCGGGATGCTCCTAGACTGAAATCGTCATTCCGGCTGACCGCCGCAGAATCAAACTCCCGTCATGAACCGGAAGCTCACAATCACCATCGACGATGCGCTGGCTCACGAGGCCGAGCGCTTGGCACGGTCACGCGGCTTGTCGCTCTCGTCCCTGATCGACACTTCACTTCGGGAGACTCTCGCAAACGACTCTCCCACCGTCGCCACACGCTGGCGCGGACGCTTCCGCCCCGCCGAACGCGACGATCCGCGCTACGAGGCGCTGGCGCGCAAATACCTCTAGGGGCTGGCCTAAGCCTGGCGAGTGGCCGACACCCGCAGCCCCAACCCCAACGCCCGCATGACCTTGAGCACGGTGGCAAACTCCGGATTGCCGTCGGGGGAGAGGGCCTTGTAGAGGCTTTCCCGACCCAGGCCTGCGTCCGCCGCGACCTTCGTCATGCCCCGGGCCCTGGCAATGTCGCCCAGGGCGGCCGCAATCAGCGCCGGGTCGCCGTCCTCGAAGGCCGCCTCGAGGTAGGCGACGATGTCCTCGTCGCTTTCCAGGTGATCCGCCGCGTCCCATGGCTGGGTTCGTGTCGTCGCCATGTCCATATCCTCCTAGAGCCCTCGTGCCAGGCTGCGAGCTTTGGTGATGTGTCGCGCCTGGCTGCTCTTGTCGCCGCCCGCCAGCAGAATCACTAGCGACTGCCCACGCCGCACGAAATACACGCGGTAGCCAGGGCCGTAGCTGATCCGCAGTTCTGACACTCCCTCGCCGACGGGTCGAACGTCGCCGGGGTTGCCCAGCGCCAGTCGCCTGATGCGAATGTCGATTCGCGCCCGCGCCTGCCGGTCCCGAAGCCTTCCAAACCAGCGCATACACATCGGTCTGACGCACCTCAACTTGCACGCCCACATTGTATCCCACGGGATACTTGGCTCAGCTAGGCAGACTCGAAAGATACGCCCGATTCAGCCCTGGCCCAGGCCCGTCTCTCGCCAACCGCCGTGCCCCAGTCCTGGTAACTAGGCGGCTCCAACCAGCTCAACTTTGAGCCGCTTGCCCAGCGCGGCGGCGGCCTTCTGAAGCGTGAGCAGCGTGACCGACGGATTGTCGGGGTCAAGCAGCCGGTCCAGTGAGGCCCGGCTGGTGTGCATGCGCCGCGCCATTTCGGCCTTGCTCAGCTGCGCGTCGGCCATCGTCTGGCTGATCTGCCAGGCCAGCACCCGCTTGACGGCAGCCGCCTCGGCCTCGGCCAGCGTGCCGTCGGCTTCCAACAGGCTGTCGAGCGTCGAGCCCTCGCGAGGATTGGGAATCTTCGTCATCCTGCGGCCTCCCAGCCGCGCTTGCGGATTCGCGCAAGGTCCAAGTCGGCTTTCGGGGTCTTCTGCGACTTCTTCATGAATCCGTGCAAGAGAATCATGCGGCCGTCGCCAATGCAGAACAGAACCCGGGCAATCCTGTTGCCCAGGTTGGTCCGAACTTCGTACAGGCCGTGTCCGAGCGGTCGGCACGTCGGCATCCCGATTGGCCACCCGAACTCAACCGTCTTGATGTCCGTCCCGATCCTGAACCGGTCCTGCTTCTCCAGGGACTTCAGCCAATCTCGAACCGGCTCTGTGCCAGACTCGGAACGGTAGAAGACTGCTGGAATTCGCTTCAGGTCCACGACTGCGAATGAGTATACCAAAATTGGTACACCCTGGCAATGGTCACGAGCCGTCAGAGTTGGCAGTTACAGCAGTTCATGCGTACCAACTCCAGAAGTTGCATTAAGCTGCTAGGTGGCCGGTCAATTACGGCGAGTTGCTCTACGACGAGAAGGGATGCCTAAGACGCCGTCTATATGTCGGCGAGGCGGAGCTTCAACGACTGCCAAGTCTAGCGCTGGCAGAGCCCCTTGAACGAAGCTCGGGGGGACTAACCTAGGATCCTCGGGGCAACCGTGGCCTACGAGCTGAGCGGGGGAAACGCCTATGGCCCTCAGGATTCTGATCCTTGGTGCTGGATTCTCACGACCAGCGGGCCTCCCGCTGGGAGCAGAACTGTTCCAGGAGATACGCCGGACAGCACACGCCAAGTACGGTGCAGGCAACCATCTGGAGTCAGACCTTGGTCGATACCTCGAATACATGTCCGCCTGTGAGGGCAAGTCGCTCAGCGCAGACGAAGTAGACTATGAGGAGTTTCTCGCGTTTTTGGATGTCGAGCACTTCCTCGGCCTAAAGGGGGCTGACACTTGGAGCGAAGACGGTAATGAGACTCAGCTCATTGTCAAACATGCTATTGTTGATGTCCTACATCAGAGGACACCGTCTAGCCCACCACAACTGTACCGCAAATTGGCAAGTAAACTCGACACGCGTGATTTCGTGATCTCATTCAATTACGACACCCTGCTGGAGTCCGCTCTTGAAGCTGAAGGTATACCCTATAGGCTCTTCCCTAATCGTTACTCCCGTATAACAAGAGCGAGCGGTATCGTCGACAATTCGAAAGATGAACTGGTTGTGCTTAAGTTGCATGGTTCGATTGACTGGTGCGATAGAACAAACTATGGAAGGCAAATATCCGCTCTGGTTGGTTCCTCGTCGTCACTTCTGAAACAGCACCCTATCTTTGGCGACAATCCAATTGTGAAATCGCAGCTGCTGACCGACGGTCCTCGGAGTAAAGACGACCTGCTATCCAACATCTATCGAGTCGATGATCTTGCACCACTGATAGCTCTCAAGTATTGGCAATGGTGTCCTCTAATACTCCATCCATCTCAGACCAAATTGTTCCATGCGAGAACTTTGCGTGACTTTTGGTGGGGCATTCAGAAACGTGGCGGTCTGAACTTGTCAATCGGAGTTATCGGGTACTCACTTCCGACCTACGATGAGTATGTTCGGCAAACACTCTTTCACATGTTTTCCAACTATACAGAGGTCGCTCCAGACTTGGAGGTCCGGGGGCAAAGAAAGGCTCCGATTCGGATCTTAGACTATGCGCCTGCGAGTGATTCAGGGGCAGACATTCTAGGTCGATATCGTTTTGCTGACTGGCAGAATACGGAATTGAGCCTAAAGGGATTTAGTGAAGAAACGACTGACTGGCTATTCGCATGACCCATCAGGAGATAGTGCAGCAGGATGCGTCTGTGATGGGTTTTCGGACATTGGGGAACAGCCCGTGCTCACGTGTCGCGAGGTTATCAGTCGTCAATGTGATTCGACTTTCACCGGCCGGACGCTGTTAGGGAGCTGTCTTGGACGCACTAGCTGTCGTAATGATACTGATACTGGTAGTCTGTTTCGTTGTCTGGGTATATGCAGAGATACAAGAGCCTGGATCTACAACGATACGTGGGAGAGGACGCTATCGCGGCTACTCGAATAGGGCTACAACACAGCGGCGAACGACATCGGGGCTATGTCGAAACCTTCCAGATCTGATTCGTTATCAACGCGGCCTTTGCGGAATCTGTGGTAGACCTTTGCCATACCAGGATCCGCCTTACGATCGGAGTATTCATGTCGATCATATCCTCCCAGTGTCGCTAGGCGGGTCAGACGACATCCAGAATCTCCAAGCCACACACGCTTACTGCAATCTTCGCAAGAGCAATCGCGTTCACTAGATTGAGCGGGTCTTGGCTCTAGCCCGCCCCCACCTCCCCCCACGCCTCCGCCAAATGCTCCTGCACCTTCACCGGCAGCCCGGTTTGGCTGCTCTCGATCGCGGCCGTCACCAGCGCCACCGACTGCAGGTTGTCGATCACGTTCGTTTCCATCGGCTCGCCGCCTTCCAGCCAGCGCACGAACTTCTCGATCAACCACGCGTGGCCCCAGAACGGCTGCTCCAGCCAGGGAACGGTGTGGCCGTCGCCTTCCCCCTTGGTGCGAGCATTGCGCGTCGGGTCGAACGGGAAGCACTCCAGGCGGTCCGATCCGAGGATCAGCGTCGCCCCTTCGCACTCCGCGCGCGTGTTCTCGCGGCCCCAGCCGTCCAGCCCCACGGCGTTCGCCTTGGAGCCCTCGTACGTGGCCCGCACGCCGTTCTCGAACTCCATCGTCACCAGCGCCTGTGAGTCGCCGGCAAATGCGCTCCAGGCGGGATTCCAGGTCCGCGCGTAGATGGTGTCGCACTTCGCGCCGGCCAGGTCGGCCAGGATGTCCAGGTGGTGCACCGACCCTTCCACCAGCAGCGGGTCCTCCATCTCGTAGCGGAACCCGAGTCCCCAGGCTCCCAGCTGCCGCGCCTCCTGCGTGAACCGGAACACCAGGTAGTTCAAGTCCCCGTAGCGACCCGACCGCAGGCTCTCGCGCATCGTCGTCTTGTACTGGTTGAAGCGATGACTCATCGTCACCGCCATTTTTCTGCCGGCCTTCGTCGCCTTGTCGGCAATCCGCACCGAAGCCACCAGCGTGTCCGCGATCGGCTTCTCCGACAGGATGTGCAGGTCGTGCGCCACCGCCTGGTCAACGACTTCCTCGTGCGAATACGGCGGCACGACCACCGTGCAGAAGTCCGCCGGATTCTCGTCGAAGGCCCGCTGGATGTCCGTGTAGCACTGCGCCTCAGCCAGGCCCAGGTGCTCCCGGGCGTTCCCCAGCACCTCGGGGTTCGTATCCACCGCGGCCACCACCTCGATTAGCCCCGCCGCAACGTGCGGTGGCAGGAAGTCCCGGCACCACGTCGTCCCCATCCCGCCGGTCCCAACCTGGATCATTCGCAGGGCCATGTGTGCTTCTCCAACTCGCGCCCGGCCGGCGCCGCGCTTCCCGTATCCGCTACCTCAGCCGCCACGATAGACGCCCTCCCGCCTATCGCGCAGCGCCCCGCCCCGCCGCAACCACCAGCCAAGGCCCGCCCAGCCCAAACGGGA
>JAPPFO010000200.1:10075-12263 GCA_028875175.1 Chloroflexota bacterium
CCAGTCACTGCCTCAGACGCCACGATAGTCGGCCAGCCTGGCTCGCGGCCTGCTACCAGGCCTCGTTCTCCGGCCGCAGCGCCTCGAACTGGTGATACACCGGCGACTCGCCCGGGTCGGTCACGAATACCGAGTACACGGACGCCCCCCGCGCCGTCACCCGTATCCGCGTCGGCTGGCCCACCGGCGCTTCGGCCTGCCCAACGCCCCGCCACTCCACCCGGTGCGCCGTCGAGTCCCCATTGATCGGCCGGCAGTCCGCCGCCGTGAACCCCGGCAGCGGCCGCGCATCTGCGTCCTGCAACTCCACCCGGATCTCACCATCGTCCGCCGTCCGCGCGTTCACAAACACGTCCACCGAGCGCGGCTTGAAGGTAATCGTGCCCAATTCCGCCGGCGTCTCACCCGCCCGCAGCGCCACAAACCGGTCCGGCTTCAGCCGCGCCAGGCCCAGGCCCGCGTTCTGCGGCGCCACCTCCCAGCACATGGAGTGCCACGCGTCCGTGCCCGCGTAGTAGTAGCGAATCTCGTCGTCCAGGAACACCGGCTGCGAGGCCGGCTGCAAATTGCCCGAGTCCCACTCGTCCGGCGCCCCGTTCGGAATGAACGCCGTGCCTTGCTCGGCGCGGTGCCAGGCCGTGCCGGCCCGTGCGTAGGCCAGTTCCGGGGTCTGCAGCCCGTGCATCTTGGTCGATCCCCGGTCACCCGAATCCGTCGCGTAGATCCACAGCGTGCCCACTTCGTACGGCCCGTACGTGCAGGCCCCCAGACCGTAAAACTGCGTCTGCGGCGGGTCGCCCGCGTCCGGCTCCAGCACCATCCGCGGCTCGCCCGACCAGTGCACGAAGTCCCACGACTCGCTCCGGAACACCCGTCGCCCGTACCCGTCCATGCGGTGATACGCCGCAAACCGCCCGTCCGGCGCCCGCAGAAAGCCGATCGGGCAGTCCGGATTCGTCGTAATCACCGGATGAACCCGGCCCACCAGCGTGCGCACGGGCTTCCAGTGGATGCCATCCGCGCTGTGCATTGCGGCAATGCATCGGGATGGCTCGGCGCCCATCAGCATCTTGTACCGCCAGTCCGGCCGCGGGTCCTCGCGGTCCTCCAGCAGGGCCGGACTGGTCTGCTCCGCGTCGAACACGATATTGGTCCGCCGCCCGTCCTGGCTGAACGTGTCCAGCTCCGGCTTGCGCCAGGTCAGCCCGTCGTCGCTCTCCGCGTAGGCCAGCCGCGGGCTGAACGGCGGCACGCACACCTCGTACCAGGCCCGAAACCGCCCGTCCGCCGCCCGCAGCACGCTGCCGTAAAACTGCATATTCCCGTGCTCCCACGGCAGGTCCGGCGTCATCAGCGGCGCCCCCGGGTCCTTCACCGGCGGCTCCACCTCCCGCGTGAATCCGTCCAGCAGCTCCAGCTCGCGATAGTCAAAGAACATCAGCTTCTTCATCCGCGCCACTCCTGTCCCATCGGGACGTCTCGGGCTCTTCGGCGGCTGCCATCCGGCGCGCGGCGCCCGGGTCCTTGGCCTATTGTCCCCGCCCCGCCGCTGGGCCGGCCCGGTGCCGGCGGTCCCCTACCAGGCCTCGTTCTCCGGCCGCAGCGCCTCGAACTGGTGATACACCGGCGACTCGCCCGGGTCGGTCACGAATACCGAGTACACGGACGCCCCCCGCGCCGTCACCCGTATCCGCGTCGGCTGGCCCACCGGCGCTTCGGCCTGCCCAACGCCCCGCCACTCCACCCGGTGCGCCGTCGAGTCCCCATTGATCGGCCGGCAGTCCCCCGCCGTGAACCCCGCCAGCGGCCGCGCCTCCGCATCCTGCAGCTCCACCCCCACCTCGCCGTTGTCCGCCGTCCGCGCGTTGATAAACACGTCCACCGACGGCGCCTTGAACGCAATCGTCCCCAGTTCCGCCGTCGCCTCACCCGCCCGCAACGCCACAAACCGGTCCGGCTGCAACCGCGCCAGGCCCAGCCCCGCCTCCTGCGGCTCCAGTTCCCAGTGCGGCGAGTGCCCCACGGTCGTCCCGGCGTAGTAATAGCGGATCTCATCGTCCAGGAACACTGGCTGCGAGGCCGGCTGCAGATTCCCGCAATCCCACTCGCCGTCGGTGCCGTTGGGAATGAACGCCGCCCCCTGCTCCACCCGGTGCCACGCCGTCCCCGCCCGCGCATAGGCCAGCTC
>JAPPFO010000044.1 GCA_028875175.1 Chloroflexota bacterium
CACCCTCCGCCGCGTCGTCACCGCGCCGCGCCTGCTCCAGTGCGGTCTGCCGTTGTTCCGCACGCTCGATCCGCTGCGCCAAGGCCCGCATCTCATCCCACTGCTGGGCCGCCGTCGCCTCACCCTCGGCCAGCCGCCGCCGCTCGAGGGCGTCGCGCATGCGCGGCGACAGCCGGCCCGACTCGACGACCTTGACCAACGTGCGGTAGTTGACCCCCAGCGTCTGCGCCGCCTTGAGCCGGCCCTCGGCGAGCACCAAGTCGTCCAATAGGGCCAGGAGCTGCGCGTCCGCCTCGCGGCGGCCGCGCGCCTCGGGCGGGAGCTGGCCCGTCATCGCGTCGTCCATCGTCCGCCGCGTTGGCTCCCGTTCGCCGCTGGCCAGCGCCACATCCGCCTCGAAACACCCCCTGCACTTCTGCAATTCGCGATGCAACCGAGCCTTATGCCCCGGTACTTGCTCGCGTGCAGCCTGCCGCTCGCCTGGCGCCCGGCTGAACCTGATCCACGACGCATGTGCACTTGTGCAACTTTCCTTGATTATCTGTACACCCCCATGACATCACGCGGCGTCCGCCAATGTGCAGACCCTGTAGGGGGAGCCTGTGCGCAGGCCCCCCACACGCCATGGCTGAGCGGCAGCCGGATCGGCAGACTCACGGGCCGAGCCGCTCGGACCTACCGCAACCCTGCCCGAACAAAACCCTCACCCGGCCCTCTCGACCCAGCCCCCGTCCCCAGGGCTGGCTCCCGTGCCGCCCCCATGTCGCCGCCCTGACTACCCAGGCCGCCCCATGGCGCACAATAGGCGGGCGGTCCGGGAGCGGCAGCGACGGGCGAGCTGGACGAGGCGTAGGCGCAGGGTGAACGGCCATCGGATGGACGGCTGGCGGGCGAGATGAGGAACGACGGGAGGAGACGAGGGAGACATGCCCATGACGCGACAATCTGACGACCGACCGATGGCCCTGTACGCGCGGGTCTCCAGCGACCGCCAGGACGTGGACCTGTCCATAACTGGCCAGTTCAGCGTGCCGCGCGACTTTGTCCAGAACGATAGGTGTTGAGCGGCAGGTCGGACTTATCCAACTGGGGACAGCCTCGTGTCTACGCATGCAAATCACTCAAAGGATTCGCGTCGGTTTAGGGATAGACGCTATCAGCGACTGCTGGATATCGTTCACCCATTTGAGTCCCGACCGTCATCGCATCACCTTCGGGATGCGATGGGGGCTATCGAACGGTTGAAAGACGAGGGGCGGCAATTCTGGCACGCTGATTCAGATGAACTGACTCGTTGGCGTGACGGATGCAATGAGCTATGGGTATTTCTTAACACCTTAGGTCAGCGATGTGACATCGACCAGCAACCACTGGAAACCGCATTTCGCGAGTTCGCTCAGGCATTTGAGCACACCGTATATCGGATGACAGAAATGCTGCACGGCGTTAGGGGACACGGTGAGTGCGATCCTCCCGAGGTTGATGCCGTATTCAGATGGATTGAGCTGGTCTATCGAATGGCTACATACGGGTTAGTCTCCTATTGGATTGATGATAAGACCGAGCAAATTATTATACGCATTAATGTGAATCTAGCCACAGGTGATCACTCAGCGGAGACCGAGGTGGCACAGGCCATGCGTATTCCCAAGAAGTATCGATCAAGCGCAAGGCTGGGTCAGCATAGGTAGGATATGAGGAGAATCAAGGAGGACAAGATGAAGACGCAGCAACTGGAGCCACCCACCCCAGTGGCCCTGTATGCCCGGGTCTCCAGCGACCGGCAGGATGTGGACCTGTCAGTGGCTGCTCAACTGCGGGCGCTCAGAGACTACGCCAGAGCCAAGCACTACGTCGTCGCCCGCGAGTACGTGGATGAGGCCGAGAGCGGCCGCGTGGCCGACCGTCCGCAGTTCAGGGAGATGATCGACGAGGGCAGCCAGCCCAACGCGCCCTTCGAGGTCATCCTCGTCTGGAAGTTCTCCCGCTTCACCCGCAAGCGCGAGCACGCCGTGGCCTTCAAGTCCATGCTGCGGCGCAAGGGCATCCGCGTGGTCTCCATCACCGAGCCCGCCGACGACTCGCCGACCGGCAAGCTGATGGAAGCGATCATCGAGAGCGTGGACGAGTTCTACAGCGAGAATCTGGCCCAAGAGGTCACGCGCGGCATGCGGGAGGCCGCATCCCGGGGCTACTTCCTGGGGTCCAGGGCACCCTTCGGCTACCGGCGAGTCAAGGTCCACGATGGGATGAAGGAACGCCCCACCTTGGAGGTGGATCCGGCCACGGCTCCGGTGGTGAAGGAGATCTTCGAGAGCTCGCTTCGAGGCAACGGTCTCAAGGAGATCTGCCGGGAGCTGAACGACCGGGGCCTCACCAACCGTGGCACACGCTGGTACAAGGGTGGTCTCCACTACCTGCTGACCAACGAGGCCTATACCGGCACCGCCGTGTGGGGACGGACGGTGAAGGGAGAGAAAAACCCCGATCCCGTGCGCGTGGAAGGCGCCTGGCCCGCGTTGGTGTCCCGGGAGCTGTTCGACGCCGTGCAGCAGGCCATGCGGGATCGCGCACCGAAGGTTCGCAGGCCGGCGAGCGTGGGCAGCAAGTTCCTGCTGAGCGGGCTGCTGCGGTGCGGCCTATGCGGCCGGCCCTACACCGGCCAGGGGGCCAAGAGCGGGCGGTTCGCCTACTACGTCTGCGGCACCCTGCACCGGGAAGGCGCAGGTACGTGCGAGGCACGCTACCTGAGCGCTCCCAGAGTGGAGGCGTTCGTCGTCGAGAAGATCAGGGAGCGGATTCTGACCGAAGCGACCATCGTCGAGTTGGTGACGCTGGTGGCCGAGGAGATCGACGCGATGGCCGGGGAGTTGGCCGGCCGGCTGGCCGCCGTCGACGCCGAACTCGCGGACGTGCGCCAGCGGCTGGCGCGGCTCTACGAGGCCCTGGAGACCAGCGCGCTCACCCTGGAGGCCCTATCGCCCCGCATCCTGGCGCTGCGGCATCGGGAAGAGCACTTGGAGGCGGCGCGGGAGAACGCCGCCGCTCAGTTGGAGCAGCGCCGGGTGGAGCTTCCGACCACCGAGGAGATCAAGGGGTATGTGGCGGACTTCCGGGCGTTCTTGCAGCAGGGGACGGTCCCGGAGCGCAAAGCCCTGATTCGCAACTTCGTGGAGAGCATCGAGGTGGCTGGAGACGAGGCCAGGCTCACGTACACCATCCCCATGCCCAACGACGGCGTGACCCGTGAGTCGACCTCGGTTCTCGATTTCGTCCAGTCCGGCCCACCGGCGACACAAGCCCATCACGAGATCCCGACGAGTTTCCGTTAGCGGCCACGCGCTGGATGAGCGCCTGGGCATTCGCAACGAATCCGAAAAGGCTCAACCATGCGCGTAATGGTCCTGATCAAGGCAACCGCCGACAGCGAAGCCGGCGTCATGCCCTCCCTGGAACTCATCCAGGCCATGGGCGCCTTCAACCAACAGCTCATCGAGGCCGGCATCATGCTCGACGGCGCCGGTCTCAGGCCGTCCTCCCAGGGCAGGCGCGTGGCCTTTGATGGCGACAGCCGCACCGTCATCGACGGCCCTTTCGAGGCCACCAGCGAACTCGTCTCAGGCTTCTGGCTCTGGCAGGTCAAGGACATGGACGAGGCCGTCGAGTGGATCAAGCGCTGCCCCAACCCCATGCCCGGCCCCAGCGAAGTCGAAATCCGCCCCCTCTACGAACCCGCCGACTTCGCCGAAGCCTTGGCCCAGTAGCCCGCCGACCGGGAACAGCGTTTCCGCGACTAGGCGTCAGCCCGGCGACGCGTCGTCCGTCTTCATCGCGGCGTGCCGGTTAGTCGTCTCCCTCGTACACCGCGGCCTGGGAGCTTTCCAGCATTCGCCGAATCGTCCGCATCATGGCTTCCTGCTCACGCTCGGTAATGCCGGCCAGGAACTTCGCGTTATTGGCCTGCACTCGCTGGGCCAGCTCCGGCACCAGGCGGTTCCCCGTGTCGGTCAGCGACAGTCGCACCAGGCGTCGGTCCCGCGTGCTGCGACTCCGATGAACCAGGCCCACCCGCACCAGCCGCTCCACATGTCGGCTGATGGAAGCCGAGTCAAGTGGGATAACGCGCGACAGACCCGTCAGCGTGTCCGCCTCCCCTTCATGGCACGCATCAAGGATCGCCCACTGGGCGGACGAGATACCGAAGGACGCCAACTCCCGATCCAGCCCGGTTCGCATCGCGGAAGCCAACGTGCCCACCAGATATCCAAGCTCTCGTTGGATGTCCGAGGGGCTGGATTTGGACCGCATGGCCCAGCATCTTGCCCGCGAGCGAATCGCTTGGCAGATCAAACATTGCAGCCGGGATTTTTCACCTCCCGGCCCACTCACCCCACTCCACTGACCCGCGCACCCCGCGCCAAAAGACCGCGCCCAACCGCCCCACAACTTCCCAACAATTCTGTTGCCAACAATCTTGTTGGAACCATGGGATCCGGCAACGCGGGCAGCCAGCCGCCTCCCTACTGCATCGGCGAAAACCCCGTCGGCGTCATATAGCTATTGATCACCCGCGCCACAATCTGCCCGCTGGCTTCCGTCTCGGCCGGCACGCGTTGCCATTCCGAGTCGGACTGGAAGGCCGTCCACTTGGCTTCGCGGTCAGCCTGGTTCTCGAAGCGGGTGATATAGACCAGCCGGTCGCTGCGGCCCACCACCTCCTGCCAGAACCCCACCACCTCAATATCCAGGCGCTCGAAGATCCGCATCGTGTGCTGGGAAAAGCGGTTCATGATGGCGTCCATGCGGCCCGGCAGAATCTCGTAGATACGCAATTCGTACAGCATCGGCGGGTCCTCGGCTGGCAAGATTCGCCGCAGCATGCCCCACCCAGCCAGCGCTTGCGTACTATGGCCGCCTTACAATTTTCCGGGAACGCACAAAGGGTCAGGTTACGGTGTACGCCATCGTCATCGGCTGCGGGCGCGCCGGCGCCGAAATCGCCAGCCGCATGTGCGAGCAGGGGCACTCAGTCGTGGTAATCGACCGCGACCGCGCCGCCTTCCACCGACTGTCCGACACCTTCAGCGGCGCCACCATCGTCGGCCACGCCATTGACGAGGATTGCCTCGTCTCCGCCGGCATCGAGCGCGCCGATGCCGTCATCGCCACCACCTACGGCGACAACTCGAACCTCATCGCCGTGCAGCTGGCCCGCAAGCGGTTCAACGTCGAGCGCGCCATCGCTCGCGTCAAGGACTCCGTGCGGGCCTCCACCTTTGCCCGCCTCGGTTTCGAGACGATCTCGTCAACGACCATCGTCGGCGACGCCTTCGAGCAGGCCCTCGGTTGGGAATCGCACCAGCCAAACGGTCCGGCGGAGAACGGAAGCTAGCGCCCCGTGTTCGTCATCATCGCCGGCGGCGGCAAAGTCGGCGGTCAACTCGCCCGCGACCTCCTGGCCGAGCGTCACGAAGTCGTGGTCATGGAGTCCAACCCCGGCAAGGCGCGCGCCCTGCAGGACGAGATCGGCGACGCCGTCGTCCCCCACGACGCCTCCGAGGGACGCTGGCTCATCGATGCCGGCATCGGCCGGGCCGACCTGCTGATCGCGGTCACCGGCGACGACGAGGACAACATCGTCATCTGCCAGCTCGGCGAAGCCCTCTCCGAAGGTCGTGCCCGCACCATCACCCGCATCAACAACCCCAAGAACAGCGACACCTTCCGCACCCTGGGCATCGAAGCCATCGTCAACGCCACCGACCTCGTCATGACCATGATCGAACGCGACGTCAGCGTCGCCCCCGTCGTCCACCTCATGCGCCTGCGCAGCGCCGGCCTGGAACTCGTGGAAATGACCGTCGCCGAAGGCTCGGCCGCTGACGGGTCCACGCCTGAGGAACTGCGACTGCCCGAGCAAGGCGGCCGGATCAGCGTCATCCTGCGCAACGGCGAAGCCGTCCTTCCCTCCCCCTCCACGCGCCTCCAGGCCGGCGACTCGATCGTCCTCGTCGCCCAAACGGAGCTCGAAGAAGCCCTCGGCCGCCAATTCGCCGCCCCCACCATCGTCTAGCCTCCGCCGCCCACCCCAACCAGTCCGTCAGGCCCGGGGCTCGACTGTCCAAGCACGCCGGCCGGGCTCACGCCGCCAAAGCCAGAAAATCGGTCACACTCCGCCGAATCCCCGCCGCGTCCAGGCCGTGCGCCCGGTCGTGCTCCTGGCGGCTGCCGTAATGCCGGTGCTCCCGGCGCGCCACGCCCAGCGCCAGCAGCCGGTGCGGCGAATCTGCTAAGGCCGCCGAGATCTCGGCCGAGGACGTCCCGGCCAGGTACGGCTCCACCAGCACCACCTCCGGTGCGCCCAGCAACCTCCGCAGCCCGTCCGCATCGAACGGGCGCACCGTCGATGCGTATAGCACGGTCGCATCCAGGTCGGCCGTCGCTTCCAGCACCGGCGCCAGGCTCGGACCCGCGGCAATCACCGTCACGCCCCTGGCCGATCCTCGTCGAATCGGCGTAAGGCTGCTGGAATAGGGCACGGCCTCGGGATTGACCGACTCCGCCAGGCGGATGTAGTCGAGTCTCCTACCGCCCGCCGCCGAACGCAGAATCGCTTCCACCTCGTCCGGATGGCCCGGCACGTGCACGTGCCACCCCGGCAGCGTTGACATCAGGGCCACGTCCTCCGGCGCCTGGTGCGTTCGCCCTGCCGCGGCGGCGTCATAGGACGCCCCAACCGAGACGAACACCGCCCCCAACCCCTGGTGCCCAAAGCCCAGCTTCACCTGCTCGAACGGCCGCTCCACCAGGAACGGCGCGTACGAGTGCACGATCGGCCGGATTCCCTCCATCGCCAGTCCCGCGGCAAAGCCGACCAGCAACTGCTCCCGGATCCCGACGTTCAGCACCCGCCTGGGATGCCGCGCCACCACGCCGGCGTCCTGAAAGTACCCATAGCCAATGTCGGCCAGCACCACGGCCAGGTCGGGCCGCTCGTCCAGCAACGCTCCGGTCACGCGCATAAAGCGGTCACGCATCGCAGACATTCGGTTTATCCCTTTCTTTCCACCTCGGCCACCACAACGTGTGGGCGGCCCCGGTGGTCCGTCGAGAAGGCGGCCTCGATGGCGTCGTGGTCGCGGCCGTCAATGGTTGCCGCGGTCCAGCCTTCGAGCCGGAACCGCTCGTCGATACCGCCTGGCCAACCGTGCGTCGCTGACCGGTTGTCCATCACGCAGACCGTCAAGCGGGACAGGCCCAGCCGGCCGGCCAGCGCAATCGCCTCGTGGTTGCTGCCCTCATCCAGTTCCGCGTCGCCAATCAGGCAGAACACCCGCGGCCCGGCACGCCCCTCCAGGTCCAACCCCGCGGCCAGGCCTAAGGCAATCGGTAGCCCATGCCCCAGCGATCCGCTGGAAAGCTCCACCCCTGGGACCAGCGCGCGGTCCGGGTGCTGGCCAAGGATCGAGTCGTACCGTCCGAACGTAGGTAAGGCATCCAGCGGGACAAACCCCCTCGCCGCCAGCACGGCGTAGTACGCCATCGGACCGTGACCCTTCGAGAGCAAGAACCGGTCACGGTCCGGATCGTCCGGCGCGTCCGGATCCACCCTGAGAACCCGGTCATACAGCACCCACAGCACGTCCAGCGTCGATTCAGCGGCGCCCCCATGCTTCTCATCGCCCGTCATCAGCGTCACCAGAGCGGGCACGTCCTCGTACGACATCGCGGTCGCCTGCATCGGTCCCATTGAGCAAAGTCCTCAGTGGCCTACAAACCCATTCTCAAACTTCAAGTACACTTGAAGTCAAGGCCTTTCGAGGAAGTACGCTGCCGCCCCTACCGGACAAGCTCACCATCGGCCAAACCGCCGCCCGCAGCGGGGTCCGCACCTCCGCCCTCCGCTACTACGAGTCGCTCGGGCTAATCACGTCCGAGCGCACGGCCGGCGACCAGCGCCGCTACGCCCGGGAGACGCTACGGCGCGTTGCCGTCATCCGCGCCGCCCAACTCCTCGGTCTCACCCTGCGGGAGATTCGGGTAGCGCTGAACGAGCTTCCCCAGGGGCGAACGCCCGACCGGCACGACTGGCAGCGGCTGTCCCAAACCTGGCGCGGCTCGCTGGACGAGCGCATTGCCGACCTCCAGGCACTGCGCAACCGGCTGACCGGCTGCATCGGCTGCGGCTGCCTATCCCTCGAGAGTTGCGCGCTATTCAATCCGGCCGACCGGGCCGCCGGTGCCGGAGCCGGCGCGCAATACCTCTTTGCTGAAGCCCCCGACCCTGACGCGGATACCGCCTCGCTCAGGCGCCGGTAGCTGGCTGCTCGCTGGCGGGGTCCACTGCCTCTGGCGCCTCAGCGGGTACCTCGGCGCCTTCCTCCAGCGGAACTTCCTCAAGGTCGACCTCTTCTTCCTCTTCCTCCTCAACCGCACGGGCCGCCGTGACCTGGATCACGCTCGCCTCCGGGTCGTCAACCGGTTCGTAGGCGCCGTCTTCGGCCCGCAGGTCTCCCACCACAACCTCGTCGCCAATGTCGACCAGGCCCGACACGTCCCCGATCAGGCTGGAGGGGATCTCGGCTGGCAGGGCGGAGACCTCGACCTCCTGCAAATGCTGCAGGACCAGGAGTTCCGCGTTATCGCTGGCGGGAGCGTGCCCTTCCAGCGCGACGCGCACCATGACGTCAATCGGTCTCGTCAGATCAACCTTGCGCAGCGTCAGATGCACCAGCCGGTTCGTCAGCGTGTCGATCTCGACGTCATCCATCAGCACCGGCTCGCTGAAGTCCCGCGACTCCAGGTCCACCAACTGGCCCGTCGCCTGGGCGCGCACCAGGTCCGCCAGCGCCCGCTCCGATACTTGCATGGCAATCGACGGGTGCCCGGCCTGCACCAGATTGGCCGGAATCACGCCTTCCCGCCGCAGGCGTTGCACTTTCTTTCCCAGGACGGTGCGGGGTTCCGCCGCCAGGCGATGTCGTTCGGGCACGGCTAACTGCTCCTCGGTTCGGGTGGCGGCGCGACCTCGTGTAAACGAACGTTGGGTCGGCGCGGAAACGACACGCAGCGCCGCTACCGTTGAGTCTAGAAAGGCGCCGCGCCGGGCGTCAACGGTTTGCAGACCGTCGCAAGCCCGGCCCGCGATTGTGGACAATGGGCCGCCGGCGCTACCCGACTGCCGGCTGACCGCAAGGAGCTGTGAACGACTTGGCTTCCCGACGACGCGTCTCGCTGAGTGATCTCTATGCCGACGCCTGCCGCCGCATGGACATCACGCCCGAAGAAGCGCTGGGCTGCGAGCGCCAGCCCGACCGCCTGCGCCTCATGATTACCCACGACCGCTGGGTCGACTTTGAACTGGTTGACGACCCCGAGAATGACCGCCTGGTGCTGGGAGCAACCCTCGAGTCCTAACCGCTCTCGCCAAGGACTCGGTTGCCAGCGCCTGACCAGCTCAGCTTCCCCGGTTACAAGGATTCCGCCCCGCTCAGCTGGCCGCTGCCGCGCCTCCCGCGGTGCCGTCAGCCCCCGCCGAACTGCAGGATTGCCCAGCTCACGGCGACCCACACGACCACCGACGCCAGGATCCCCGGGTCACTCAGCAGCACCCGCTCGGGCTCTTCGCCCGAGCCGTTGTTCTGCAGGAGGTAGACGTAGCGCAGGATCCCGTACAGCACAATGGGAATGGTGACCATCATCACGTGGTTCGCCGGCAGATTCGGCGCCGAGAACGTGTACAGGGCGTAGCTCAACGGCGTTGCGGCCGCCGCGATCACCACCAGCGTCCGCAGAAACTCCGGCGTATACCGGTCCAGGACCGGACGCGCCGCCGACGAGCGCGCCTCCCCGCCCAACTCGGCCCAGCGCTTCCCCACCGCCAGGAATAGCGCCAGCAAAAACGTGCAGGTATAGAGCCACGGCGACACCGGCACCTCAATCACCAGCGCGCCCGCAACCGCCCGAATCACAAATCCAATCGCAATCGCCAGCAAATCCAGGATCACCAGGTGCTTCAGCACCAGCGAATAGCCCACCTGGAGGCCCAGATACACCGCCAGCGCCACGCCGAACGGCCACGCCAGCACCGTCGCCAGCGCCAGCGCCGCGGCGGAGAGGACGATTCCCACCCCCACGGCCAAACCGACTGCCACCACCCCCGCCGCGATCGGACGGCGACGCTTGACCGGATGCTCACGATCGCGCGGCGCGTCGATCACGTCATTCAGCAGGTACAGGCCGGCGGTCGCGAGCGTGAAGATGGCCGCCGCGGCCACGGCCGCCAGCAGGCTGGAACTGTTGTGATACTCGCCCGAGAACAACACCGCCGCCAGCACCAGCAGGTTCTTCGGCCACTGCCGCGGCCGGCTGCTCAGCGCCAGCCCAGCCAGCCTTCCCTTTAGCCCGGGCGATGGACTTGGCGCGTGCATGGCCGAGGTCATCTCCGGTTCCTTCGCTTCAGCCGCCGTACCGGCGGTCCAGCACCGCGTTCGCCGCCCGCACCACCCCCGCGAAGCCGGCCAGCAGCGCGATCAGCGTGGCCGCCGTACCCCAGGCCTCGCCCGCCGCCGCCCACGTCAGCAGCGCAAACACCCCCCAGGCCGATCCCACCAGCCCAAGGATGATCAGCGGAAAAATCACGCCAATTGCGATCACCGTATAGCCCGCCGTCTGCCGCAGCACGCCGCCCTCCACCACCCGAAACGCGCGCCGGCTCGTGCGATCCAGGTGATAGGCCGCCGCAAACCAGAACACCCCCAGGATCAGCGGCGCGCCAACCCACGCCGCCGCCACCAGGTCGGTCGAGCGGTCCACCCGCGGATCGTCGGGCGCTGGAATCGCCGGCCAGCCCAGGTCCAGCGTCAGCGCCGCCTGGACCGACTCCACGATCCCGCCCGACCATGGCACCGCCACCGAGATCAGCCCCCAGGTCAGCGCCCCCATTACCGCCACGCCCAGGATCGTCAGTCCCGTCCCCCGCCAGGTGCCTTCCATGCGCCGCAGGCGGTTCTGGATCATGTCCAGGGTCTCTTGCATCGTCAGCGGACGGTATGGATCCGCGGGCGGCGCCGTTGCGCCCGTCATTGCAGGGTCGCCTGCCTCGCCCTCGCCAACGTCCTGGTCCATGCCGGATGGTCTGACACGCCGGATCACCAGTGGCGGCCCCTCTGTCGGTTGCGCGCCGGCGGCGTCCTCGCCCGATCCGGCGTCGGCTCGAGGTTCAGGAACGAACGGCCCGGCCGGTTCCGCCTCCGCGGATTCCGCGCGCGCAGGTTCCGACGATTGCTCGGGATCGGCCCCGGCGTCCCGGTCAAGCGGTCGCCGGAGTCCGGGCTCCTCCGGCTGCGACGGTTCGGGGTCGGACGCTCGATCGCGACGCGGACGTGGCGGTCGCGGACGGCTGGGGATAAATCAGTCCTCTGTACCAGGCGCGGCAGGCCGATTCTACGGAGACGCGCAGCCATGACTGACGCCCAAGGTCCGTCCGAGCCGCCGCCCAACGACCCCGACGCCTGGGTCCGCACCCACCGTGCCACCTACGAGCGCATGGCCGTGGACTACGCCCGCCGCATCGACGACTACGCCGCCGCGGACGAAGCCGAGCGTTTTACCCGCCTGGCCGCACCCACCCCCCACGTCGGTCCACGCATCCTCGACGCCGGCTGCGGCCCCGGCCGCGACGCCACCCTGCTCCGCCTCGCCGGCGCCGAGGTGCTCGGCCTGGACATAGCCCGCGCCATGCTGCGTCAAGCCCGCCAAATCGACGACGCCGGCTCTCTCTGCCAGGGCGACCTCCGCCGCCTGCCCTTCCCGTCCGGTGCCTTCGATGCCCTCTGGTGCTTCGCCGCCCTCGGCCACCTGCCGCCCGCCGCCATCCCCCTCGCCCTCACCGAATTCCGCCGCGTCCTGGACCACGGCTGGCTCTACCTCGTCGTCCGCCAGGGCTCAGGCGTCCGCACCACCTCCTGGCAAGGCTCCCTCCCCCGCTACTTCACCGACCTCGCCCCAGAAACCCTCGCCTCAGCCCTCCACACCGCCAACTTCACCATCCACGAACAGCACACCTGGCCCGCCCCCACCCAAACCCCCCCGCCCCCCCCCAAACCCAAAAGCCTGTAATAGGAGAGATACGCATTACGGTGAGGCAGTAAGGTATGCCCCAAATTAAGGGCCAAGATAAGTTGTCCGCAACCACCACA
>JAPPFO010000077.1 GCA_028875175.1 Chloroflexota bacterium
TTTGACGTGGCGGATGACCTTGTGGCCTATGCGGAGGTGGTCGTGGTGGTGGGGGGGGGGTTGGGCCGCCCCCCCCCCCCCCCTTTCGCGGGGGGGGGGGGGGGCGCGGTCGGGGGCCTGGACGAGGTAGCCGCGGTCGATGCCCCAGACGTGCGCGGCCTCGAAGTGGAGGGGCGGACGGGTGACTGCGGCGGGCCAGCGCATGATGCGGAGGTCCTTGCGGCGGCGCAGGCGGCGGAGGGCGGCGGGTTCGTAGTCGGGCGCGACGATGACGTGGTAGAGGTGGCCGCGCATGGCGGCGACGGTTTCAGAGGTGACCGTGCGGTTGAAGCCGAGGATGCCGCCGAAGGCGGAGATTGGATCGGTTTCGCGGGCGCGGCGGTAGGCCTCGACCTGGGACTCGGGGTGAGTCGCCAGGCAACAGGGCATGGTGTGCTTGATGATGGATACGGCGATGTCGTCGAAGTCGTTGGCGGAAGCCCAGGCGGCCTGCAGGTCGAGGATGTTGATGTAGGAGAGCTCGAGGCCGTGGAGTTGCTCGACGCCGGCGAGTTGGGTGTCGCCTAGCTCGGCGGCCCCGGCGGCGTAGAAGGCGCCGGGCTGGTGGGGGTTTTCGCCGTAACGGAGGCTCTGGAGACGGCGGAGGGGGAGCGTGAGGAGTTCAGGGAAGGACTGGCCCAGGTCCTGCTGCAGGTAGGCGGCGATGTGGGCTTCGTAGAAGGCGGTGAGGGCAAAGGCCCTAGCGGCGAGTTCGCGGCGGAGGGCATCCGCACTCGCCGGGTGGTCCAGCGCTTCGAGGACGCGTGGGTAGTCGGCGGGGTCGACGAGGATCCAGACGTCGTCGGCGTTCTTGGCGGCGGCGCGGATGAGGGCGACGCCGCCGATGTCGATGTTTTCGAGGAGCTCGGCGCGGTCGTCGGTGGCGGCGAGGGTGGCGGCGAAGGGGTAGAGGTTGACGGCGACGAGGTCGATTGTGCCGATGCCAAGATCGGTTAGTTCGGCCAAGTGCTCGTCGGAGGAGCGGCGGGCAAGGATGCCGCCGTGGACGGCGGGATGGAGGGTCTTGACGCGGCCGTCGAGCATTTCGGGGGCGCCGGTGACGTCTTCGACCGCGCTAACCGTGTGCCCGGCGGCGGCGAGGGTGGCGGCGGTTCCGCCGGAGGCGACGAAGTCCCAACCGCGGGCGGCGAGGCCGGCGGCGAGGTCTTCAAGCCCGGTCTTGTCGTAGACGCTGATCAGGGCGCGGGGTGCGGCCATAACGCCTGGCTTTCCTCCGAATCGATGAGAACGCGACCGTCGACGATGCGCGCACGGTCCTCGGCGAACCAGCGCAAGGCCAAAGGATATAGCCGATGTTCCTGTTCGAGAATTCGATCCGACAGCGAGCCGACGGTGTCATTGGGCAGAACGGAGACGGCAGCCTGGGCGACGATGGGGCCAGCGTCCAGGTCCTCGGTTACGACGTGGACGGTGCAGCCGCTGATCTTGACGCCGGCGCGGAGGGCGTCGGTCTGCGGGACGGGGGCCATGCCGCCGGCGAAGGCGGGGAGCAGGGACGGGTGGATGTTGAGGATGCGATTTGGATAGGCGGCGACGATGAAGGGGCGGAGGATGGCGTCGAAGCCGGCAAGGGCCACGAAGTCGGCGCCGGAGTCCTGCAGGACTTCGAGCATGCGGCGCTGTTGGGCGGTTCGTGACGGGAAGTCGCGGCGTGAGATCGCGTGGCCGGGGACGTTGTGGGCTCTGGCGACGTCGAGGGCGCCGACGTTCTCGCGGTTGGTGATGAGGGCGACGGGACGGGCATCAAGTCTGTCGTTGGCGATGGCGTCGAGGATGGCGGCCGCGTTGGAGCCGCGGCCGGAGGCAATGATCGCCAGGTTCATGGGGTGGGCGTGAGCTCCACGGGCGACTGGCGGCGGTCGGCGATGGTTCCGACGCGCAGGGCGTGGGGCATTTCGTCCAGGAGGCGGGCCGCCGCGTCGGGCGAGGCGACGAGGATGGCGCCGACGCCCATGTTGAAGACGCGGAACATCTCGGCGGGTGAGACGTCGAGGCCGTCGGCGATGGCTTCGAAGATTGGTGGCTGGGGCCAGGTGGTGGCGTCGATGAGGGCGGTGACGGTGCCGGGGAGGACGCGCTCGAGGTTTTCGGCGATGCCGCCGCCGGTGATGTGCGCGGCGACGCGCGTGCCCGGGACGGCGAAGGCGGCGGTGAACTCGGACAGGTATGAGAGGTGGGGCGCGAGGAGGGCGTCCTCGAGGGACTGGTCGCCGATGGGCGTGTCGCGGTCGTAGATGGAGAGCAGTTCGCGGGCGAGGCTGTAGCCGTTGGTGTGGGGGCCGCTGGAGGGGAGACCGATGCAGACGTCGCCGACGGAAACGGTGGTGGGGTCCGGCAGGTGGGCAGCCGAGGCCACGCCGATGACCGCGCCGACGGCGTCGTAGCGGCCGGGGGCGTAGGTGTCGGGCATGAGGGCGGTTTCGCCGCCGACGATGGAGACGCCGGCGTCGCGGCAGGCCGCGGCCATGCCCTGGACGAGCGAGGTCAGGATGGCCGGATCCAGGCGGTCGGCGGCGACGTAGTCGAGGAAGGCGATGGGGCGGGCGTTCTGGACGGCCACGTCGTTGAGACAGTGGATGACGAGGTCGCGTCCGGCATCGGCGGGGCGGCCCACTTCGATGGCGAGGTGGAGCTTGGTGCCGACGCCGTCGATGCTGGCGACGATGGCTGGGTCGGCAATGTCGTCGGGCAGCCGGATGACGCCCCCGAAAGCTCCGAAGGCATCGAGGGTGAGGGGTGTTGCGGTGGAGGCGACGGCGGAGCTCAGGCCGGCCTTGGCGCGCTGCGCCAGGTCCAGGTCAACGCCGGCTTCCGCGTAGCTGGAGATTGGGGTGTCGTGCACGCGGGAGGTCGGCTCAGCCTGAGGAAGGTGTGCCGGACTCGACGCGATCGATGGTGGCCTCGCTGGGGAAGACCATGGCCGTGCCGATGTTCTCGGGACGTTCGAGCATGAACTTGTCGAAGGTTAGCTGTACGTCCAGCGGGTAAGTGTGGGTGAAACAGCCGAGACAGAGGCGATCGCTGGAGCGGCCGATGGCCTGCACGAGGTTCTCGGTGGACTGGTAGCCGAGGCTGTCGGCGCCGATGTCCTTGCAGATCTGTTCGACGTCCAGCTTGTGGGCGACGAGGTCGTCCGGGTCGGGGATGTCGATGCCGAGGAAACAGGGCCAGCGGATGGGCGGGGCGGTGATGCGCACGTGAACTTCGGTCGCGCCGCCCTCTTCGCGCAGCAGCCTGACCAGCGAGGCCTGGGTGGTGCCGCGCACGATGGTGTCGTCGACCATGACCACGCGCTTGCCGGCGGTGATATCGGGGAGGGCGCTGTACTTGAGGCGGACCCCGAGCTTGCGCAGGCGCGGGGTGGGCTCGATGAATGTGCGGCCGATATAGCGGTTGCGGACGAATCCGTCGCCGTAAGGCAGGCCGGATTCCTCGGCATAGCCGGTGGCGGCGGCTGTGGCGGAGTCGGGAACGCCAATGACGATGTCGGCATCGACCGGATGTTGGCGGGCGAGCAGGCGGCCCATGGAACGGCGGGCGGAGTGAACGCTGGCGCCGTCCAGCATGGAGTCGGGGCGGGAGAAGTAGATGTACTCGAAGGCGCACATGGCGTGGCGCTGGGGCATTTCGAGCTTGATCGACTGCATGCCGTCATCGTCGATGGCGACGATTTCGCCGGGTTCGACATCGCGTTCGAAGGTGGCGCCGATGGTGTCGAGCGCGCAGGTCTCGGAGGCGATGACGCGGGTGCCGTTGACGCGGCCGATGGCGAGCGGACGGTTGCCCATGCCGTCACGCACGGCGATCAGCTGGGTGGGCGTGGCGATGATGAGGCAGAACGAGCCGCTGAGTTTCGGCGCGACGTGGCGAACGCGATCAACCATCGTGGCGCCGGGCGCGGTGGCAATGAGGTCGGCAATGACGGCGGAGTCGGTCGTTGACGTCTGCGGGTACGAATCCACCACGGCCTGGCTACGCAGGTCGAGGGCGTTGACGATGTTGCCGTTGTGGCCGAGGGCCATTGGACCGATATCGGTGTCGCGCAGGATGGGTTGGATGTTGGAGGCGTTACTGGAGCCGGCGGTGGAGTAGCGGCAGTGGCCGATGGCGAGGTGTCCCTTGAGACGAGCCAGACGGTGGTCGGAAAAGACGCGCGAGACCAGGCCCATGCGGCGTTCGGCGTGGAGGCGCTGGCCGTCGCCGACAGCGATGCCGGCGCTTTCCTGCCCGCGATGCTGCACAGCAAAGAGGGCGAAGTAGGTTTGGACGGCGGCGTCGTCGGTAGCGCCGTGGACGCCGATAACCCCGCAGGCTTCGCGCAGATTCGGCGAGCCGTCGGGGGCGGCTGGTTCGTAAGACGGACCCAGGCTCAGTGCCAGAGCAGGTTGTTCCGCTACGTGCTCCCCGTGCCGCATGTTAGCCGGGCGAGGCCTGTCCGGCCAGCGCCAACTCCAGGCCCTGGGACCAGATCTGTTCGGCCTGGTCCAGCGAGACGTCGATGGGGCCGATGCGGAGGCGGTTGCCGCCGACAACACCGAGCGGGGCAATGGGCACCGAGAGGGTGGCGGCCGCGGCGGCGATGGCGGCCGCAGCGAGGGGCTGATAGCTGACGACGATGCGGGATTGAGACTCGCCGAAGAGGGCCTCGTCGAGGCGCCCGGAGACGGGCAGGTCGGGGACCTGGACGCCGCGGCCGCCGGCGAAGGCGGACTCGGCCAGGGCCACCGCGAGTCCGCCGTCGGAGCAGTCGTGCGCGGAGGAGAGGAGGCGGCCGGCGATCAGCTCGCGGACGAGGCGTTGGACCGCGACTTCGTCGACCAGATTGATCTCCGGCTGGCCGGCGACGAGGTCATGCGCCGTGGACAGGTATTCGCTGCCGTCGAGGCGAGGGCGGCCCGCGCCGAGGACGGCAATTTCGTCGCCGTCATTGGCCAAGCCCATGCCGCAGCGCCACTCGGCTTCGTCCAATACGCCCAGCATGCCAACGACGGGGGTTGGCCAGATGGCCTCGCCGCCGGACTCGTTGTAGAGGCTGACGTTGCCGCTAATGACCGGGGTTTCCAGGGCGCGAGCGGCGGCGGCCATGCCGTCGATGGCCCGGGACAGCTGGTAGTAGGCGGCCGACTGTTCGGGGGAGCCAAAGTTGAGGCAGTTGGTGAAGGCGAGGGGCCGCGCTCCAGTGCAGGAGACGTTGCGGGCGGACTCGGCGATGGCGGCGGCGCCGCCGACAAAGGGGTCCAGGTAGGTGGTGCGGCCGTTGCCGTCGGTGGAGAGCGCCACGGCCATCGGAGTGCCCTTGATGCGCAGGAGGGCGGCGTCGCCGCCGGGCGCGATGACGGTGTTGGCGCCGACCATGTGGTCGTACTGTCGGTAGATGGGGCGGCGGCTGGCGATGTTGGGGGAGGCGAGGAGTTGGAGGAAGGCCGCAGTCGGATCGTCGGGTTCGGGAAGGACTTGCAGGTTGAGCGAACCGACCTCATCAAGATAGGCCGGGCGCTCGACGGGGTAGGTGTAGGTGGGCGCGTCGGTGAGCATGGTGATGGGCAAGCTGGCGGCGGAGTGGCCGTTGTCCCTGACGTCCAGGAGACCGGTCTCGGTGACCTCGCCGATGACGTCGCTGTGGAGGCCCCACTTGTCAAAGACGCGCTGGACTTCGTGGGCGCGGCCGCGGGCGGCGACGACGAGCATGCGTTCCTGGCTCTCACTTAACATAACTTCATAGGGCGTCATGCCCGAGGCGCGGCGAGCGACGTGCTCCAGGTGCAGGACCACGCCGGTGCCGCCACGACCGGCGGACTCGACAGACGAGCTGGTGAGGCCGGTGGCGCCGAGGTCCTGGAGGCCCAGGATGGCGTCGGTGGTCTGGAGGACTTCGAGGCAGGCCTCGAGCAGCAGCTTCTCCATAAAGGGGTTGCCGACCTGGACGACGCCGCGGTGGGAGGCTTCGGGATCGTCAACGGAGGCGAAGGTGGCGCCGTGGATGCCGTCGCGGCCGGTGTCGGCGCCGACCAGGATGAGCTCGTTGCCGGCGCCGCTGGCGGCGGCGCTGGTGAGTTGGTCGTGCTCGATCAGGCCGACGCACATGGCGTTGACGAGCGGGTTGCCGCGGTAGGAGGAAGAGACCTGGACTTCGCCGCCGACGGTGGGGACGCCCATACAGTTTCCGTACCAGCCGATACCGCCGACGATGCCGTTGGCCAGATAGCGTCCGCGGCGGTCGTCCAGCGGACCGAAGCGCAGGCTGTCGAGGAGCGCGATGGGGCGGGCGCCCATGGTGAAGATGTCGCGGAGGATGCCGCCGACGCCGGTGGCGGCGCCCTGGAAGGGTTCGACGGCGCTGGGGTGATTGTGGCTCTCGACCTTCATGACGATGGCGAGGCCATGGCCGATGTCGACCGCGCCGGCGTTTTCCTCGCCGGGGCCGATGAGGACGTGGGGGCCCTCGCTGGGAAGGCGGCCCAACAGTGGGCGGGAGTGCTTGTAGCCGCAGTGCTCGCTCCACATGCCGCCGATGATTCCGAGCTCGACGGGGTTGGGCGGTCGGTCCAGCAGGTCGGCGGCGAAGTGGTATTCGTCGCGGGTGAGGGCGACTTCGCGGAGGACTTCGTCGCTGGGTGATTCGTGCGTCGGGGTGAGCGTCATGCGCCCGCCGCTGCCAGGAGGGAATCCCAGATAGCGCGCCCGTCTTCGCCGCCAAGGGCGGCCTCGGACGCGCGCTCCGGGTGGGGCATCATGCCGACCACGTTGCGCCCCGCGCTGCAGATGCCGGCGATGTCGTCGACGGCACCGTTGGGGTTGGCGTCGGCAGAACGCTTGCCGTCCGGGGAGACGTAGCGAAAGACGACGCGATCCTGGTCATGTAACTGGTCCAGGCCGTCGGGGTCGATGACGTAGTTGCCCTCGGCGTGCGCGATGGGTAGCCGCAGCACCTGGCCGTTGCCGGCTGCGGACGTACACGGAGTTCGGGTGGATTCCACGCGGAGGTGGGTCCACTCGCAACGGAACTGGGTGCTGTCGTTGAGCAGCATGGCGCCCGGGAGCAGGCCGGCTTCCAGCAGGATCTGGAAGCCGTTGCAGATGCCGAGGACCGGACGGCCGCGGGCGGCGTGGTCGCGCACCGCGGTCATGATCGGGGCGCGGGCGGCCATGGCGCCGGTGCGCAGGTAATCGCCGTGGCTGAAGCCGCCCGGCAATACGACCAGATCCACGTCGTCCAGCGCCGAGTCGGCGTGCCAGGCGTAGCGAGCATCCATGCCGGCCACGTTGTTGAGGACGTGCAGCGTATCGGCGTCGCAATTGCTGCCGGGGAAGACAACGACGGCGGAGTTCACGCGGGTTGCGGGGCTTCGCTGGCGATGGGCTCGAGGGCCTCGATTGCGAACGACTCAATCACCGGGTTGACCAGCAACTGGTGGCACATGGCCTCGGCGCGCTCGGCGGCAGCCGCCTCGCTGGCGGCCGCAAGCTCAATGTTGATGAGCTTGCCGATGCGAACGTCGGCGACCTCGCTAAAGCCCAGATCGTGGAGACTGCCGCGGACGGTCAGCCCCTGCGGATCGTTGACGCCGGCGTTGAGCTGGACCGTCACCCGCGCGCGGAAGTGCTGGCCCGTCATCCAGCGAGCAACGCCTGGGCTTCGCGGTAGCGCTCGGCGGTGCGCTCGATGATTTCGGCCGGGAGGCTAGGGATCGGCGGTTCGCGGTCCCAGCCGGTGGCGATCAGGTGGTTGCGCACGATCTGCTTGTCGAAGCTGGGCGGCGACATGCCGACCTGGTATTCGCGGATGTCCCAGAAGCGCGAGGAATCCGGGGTGAGGATCTCGTCGATCAGGGTGATCTCGCCGTTGACGTAGCCGAACTCGAACTTGGTGTCGGCGAGGATGATCCCGCGCTCCTTCGCGTAGTCGCGGCCGAACTCGTAGACGGCGATGGTGAGGTCGCGCAGCTGGTCGGCGACGCCGCCGACGATGGCGCGGAAGTCTTCAAAGCCGATGTTCTCGTCGTGGCCGGATTCGGCCTTGGTGGCGGGGGTGAAGAGGGTTTCGTCGAACGGTTCGGCTTCCTGCATGCCGGCGGGGATGGGGATGCCGCAGATCTCGCCGTCGCGCTGGTAGTCGACCCAGCCGGAACCGGTGATGTAGCCGCGGGCGACGCATTCGGCGTCAATCCGGTCGGCCTTGTGCACGAGCATGGTGCGACCGCGCAGGGCGTCGCGGTGCGGGGCGACCTCGGGTCCCATCTCGTCGACGTCGGTGGTGATGAGGTGGTTGGGCACGATGTGGGAGGTCAGCCCAAACCAGTGCTCGGACATACCGGTGAGCACGGCACCCTTGCCCGGGATCGGGTCCGGGAGGACATGGTCGAAGGCGGAGATGCGATCGGTGGTGACGATCAGCAGCCGGTCGTCCAGGTCGTAAATGTCGCGGACTTTGCCGCGGTTGAGCAGGGTGAGTCCTGACAGCGCGGTTTCGGTGATGGTTGCGCTCACTACGAGGTGACCTCCTGTGCTACCGCCGGCGTCGGTTCCGGCGTGGATTCCAAGCCCATGCGTTCGTAGGCCGTGTCGAGCCAGCGCAGATGGGGCGCGGGACTGAACGCGGCGTCAAGTTGTTCGGTGCTGAGCAGGGCGGTGACGCGCGGGTCGGCGCGCACGGCATCCTGGAAGCTGGCGCCACCATCCCAGGACGCGGTGGCGTGTTCCTGCATGACGTCGTAGGCGTCCTGACGGGACATGCCGGCGTGGATCATGGCGAGCATCACGCCCTGGGAGTAGATGAGGCCGCCGGTGAGGTCCACGTTGGCCGCCATGCGGTCGGCGTAGACGCGCATGTCGCGAGCGATCGGGATGAAGATATAGAGCATGTAATCAAGGGCGAGGCAGGCGTCGGGAAGGATGATGCGCTCGGCCGAGGAATGGCTGATGTCGCGCTCGTGCCAGAGCGTGACGTTCTCGAGCGCGACCTGGGCGTGGGAGCGCAGGAGCCGGGCCAGCCCGGAGACACGCTCAAGGCGCGAGGGATTGCGCTTGTGGGGCATGGACGAGGAGCCGTGGCGGCCGGTTTCGAACGGCTCCTCGGCTTCGCGAATCTCGGTTCGCTGGAGCGAGCGCAACTCGGTGGCGAACTTATCGAGGGAGCTGGCGATGATGGCCAGGGTGCAGACGAAATGGGCGTGGCGGTCGCGCTGGACGATCTGGTTGGAGACGGGCGCCACGGCCAGGCCGAGCTCCTCACAGGTCCAGTCCTCGACGTCCGGCGGGACGTTGGCGTGGGTGCCGACGGAGCCGGAGATTTTGCCGACGGCAATGTGCTCACGCGCTTCGGCCAGGCGCGCGCGGTGGCGTTGGACTTCGCCAAGCCAGATGAGGAGCTTGAGGCCGAAGGTGATCGGCTCGGCGTGGACGCCGTGGCTGCGGCCGATCATGAGGGTGTGCTTGTGCGCGAGCGCCTGGTCGGTGAGGACGTCCTCGAGAGTCTCAAGGCGCTTATCGAGCAGGTCAGTGGCGTCGACGAGTTGCAGGGCCAGGCCGGTATCCAGCACGTCGCTGGAGGTGAGGCCGAGGTGCAGCCAGCGGGACTCGGGGCCGACGGATTCAGCCAGGGCGTCCACGAAGGCGTTGGTTTCGTGGTCGTTGACCTTCTCCAGTTCGTCGATGCGTTCGAGGGTGAATGAGGCCTTCATCAGCAGCTGGGCGTCTTCGGCCGGAATGCGGCCGGCGCGGGCCCAGGCGTTGACGGCCGCGAGCTCAACATCGCGCTGCTTTTCGAAGTAGATCTGCCGGTCCCAGACGGCGGCCATTTCGGGTCGTGAGTAGCGGGGAATCATGAAGGCACCGCCGCTTTCGATTGGCCGACCGGGGCCAGTTCGGTTGCGGCGATGTCGGTTCGCCACTGGGAGTCATGGAAGGTCACTTGATCCACCGCCGCATACGCAATTTCCCTCGCTGCCGGAACGTCCGGCCCTGTGCCAACGATTCCAAGAACTCGTCCGCCGGCGGTGTAGATCCCATCGTTGCGGGTTTCGGTGCCCGCGTGGAATGCCAACGCGCCGGGGGGAAGAGCGTCCAAACCATCGATTTTTTGTCCCGTCTCGTAGGAACCCGGATAGCCGCCGGAGGCGAGGACCACGCAGACCGCGGCGCTGCCGTCGGGCGCAAGGTCGACCCTGGTGACGTCGCCGTCGATGGCGGCGAGCATGGCGGCGACGAGGTCGCCGCGCGTGGTGGGGAGGATGACCTGGGCTTCCGGGTCGCCGAAGCGGATGTTGAACTCGATGACGACGGGACCTTCTTCGGTGAGCATGAGGCCGGCGTAGAGGACGCCGGTGAACGGGCAACCGGCATCGGAGGCGGCCTGGAGGGTCGGGCCGATGATTCGGTCGGCGACGTCCTGGAGGATCGCCTCGTCGGCGTCCGCCACCGGTGAATAGGCGCCGACGCCGCCGGTGTTCAGGCCGCGGTCGTCGTCGTAGGCGCGCTTGTAGTCGCGGGCTGAGCCGATGATTTGGAAGCTGGTTCCAGCGCAGATGGCGAAGACGGAGAGCTCAGGTCCGAAGCAGCGCTCCTGGACCACGACCGAGGCGCCGGCGTCGCCGAATTGGCGTTCGACCATGATGGCGTCGATGGCGGCGTGGGCCTCGTCGGGCGTGTCGCAGACGAGGACGCCCTTGCCGAGGGCGAGGCCGTCGGCCTTGACGACGAGGGGCTCAACCGAGTCGTCGACGTAGTCGTGGGCATCGCCTGGCGCTTCAAACGTGGCGGAGTCCGGGATGGGGACGCCGGCGCGGTCGAGAAGCTCGGTGGTCCAGGCCTTGCTGGATTCGAGGCGAGTGGCGGCAGCCGAGGGACCGAAGGCGCGGATGCCGGCCTCGGACAGGCGGTCGACCAGGCCGAGGGCGCAGGGGTCCTCAGGTCCAACGATGACGAGTTCGGGGCGGTTGGCCACGGACCAGGCCACGAGGCCGCCGATATCGTCGGCGGCAAGCGGGATTGTCGTGGCGATTTCTGCTATCGCGGCGTTGCCGGGGGCGCAGTAGAGGTCGGCATCGGGGCGATCGGCGCGAACGCGCCAGCAGAGGGCGTGTTCGCGGCCGCCGCTGCCGACGACGAGGATCTTCATTCCCACTCGATCGTGCCTGGCGGCTTGGAGGTCACGTCGTAGACGACGCGGGTTGCGTTGGGGACTTCGTTGACGATTCGGGCTGAGATGCGGGCCAGGACGTCGTTGGGGATGCGGGCCCAGTCGGCGGTCATAAAGTCGTCGGTGGTGACCGCACGTAAGGCGACGAGCTCTCCGTAGGAACGGCCGTCGCCCATGACGCCGACGGTCTGAACGCCGGGGAGGACGGCGAAGTACTGGGAGAGCTGGCGTTCGAGGCCGGCCGCGGCGATCTCGGCGCGGAAGATGGCGTCGGCCTGCTGCAGCAGGGCGACTTTGGGGGCGGTGACTTCGCCGACGATGCGGACGGCCAGGCCCGGACCGGGGAAGGGTTGGCGCCAGACCAGGATTTCGGGGAGCCCGAGTTGAGATCCGAGCGCGCGGACTTCGTCCTTGAAGAGGTCGCGCAAGGGTTCGACGAGCTCGAACTCGAGGTCGTCGGGGAGGCCGCCGACGTTGTGGTGGCTCTTGATGACGGCGGCGGAGCCGTGGACGCCGCCGCTCTCGATGACGTCGGGATAAATGGTGCCCTGGGCGAGGAAGTCGGCGTTGGGGATGCGGGTGGCCTCGCGCTCGAAGACGCGGACGAAGCGTTCGCCGATGACCTGGCGTTTGGTTTCGGGGTCGGTGACGCCGCGGAGGGCATCAAGAAACTCGTCGGCGGCGTCGACGATGACGAGTTGCAGGTCAAAGTCGTTCTCGAAAGTTGCCTTGACCTCGGCCGTCTCGTTGGCTCGCAGGAGACCGGTGTCGATAAGGATGGCGGTGAGGCGATCACCGACCGCGCGCGAGATGAGCGCGGCGGTGACGGCGCTGTCGACGCCGCCGCTGAGGCCGCAGATGACGTGGCCGTTGCCGACCTGGCGGCGAATATGGGCGACGCGCTCGTCGATGATCGATGCGGGAACCCAGTCGCCGCGGCAGCCGCACATGTCGACGGCGAAGTTGTATAGCAG
>JAPPFO010000208.1:0-4156 GCA_028875175.1 Chloroflexota bacterium
GTGGTTGACGGGTTGGAGTCGGCGGACGAACAGATGGCGGCGCTGGGGGCGGCGTGGGACGACCACGACTACTTCTTCGTGCATCACAAGGCGCCGGACGCGCGGGGCGAGGACGGAGATTTCGATGCGAAGGCGGCGGCGATCGAGGAAATGGACCGGCGGTTGCCGGCATTAATGGACCTGGAGCCGGATGTGCTTGTGGTGACGGGGGACCATTCAACGCCGTCGGTGCTGCGGCAGCATTCGTGGCATCCGGTGCCGTGCCTGTTCCGGGGCGGACGCGTGCTGCCGGACAGCCTGGAGCGCTTTGGCGAGCGGGCGTGCGGGCAGGGATCGCTGGGCGTATTCCCGGCGCAGTCGATCATGGCGCTGATGCTGGCGCACGGCGGTCGGCTGCAGAAGTTTGGGGCGTGAAGTGAAGGCCGGCGGATCAGCCTTCCGAGCCATTCCGTCAGTGGATGTCGTGGCTCAAGCTATCGGGCGGCTGGCGCCGGACGTTCCGTCGCGGGTGGCGGTGCGGGCCGCGCGGGAAGAGATCGAGGCGGTACGACGTGCGGTGAGCCACGGACGGGCCGCCGCCGCGCCGGAGGCGATTGCCGAGGCCGGGGCGCTGCGGGCGCGGCTGGTGCTGGGGGATGCGCCGCGGCCGGTGATCAACGCGACGGGCGTGATTATCCACACCAACCTGGGGCGAGCGCCGTTGAGCGATCGGGCCCTGAACGCGGTGCAGGCGGCGGCAGGGGGATACAGCGACCTCGAATACGACCTGGCGAAGGGTGGGCGCGGGTCGCGGTCGAACCACATTCTGGACGTGGTGCGCGAAGTGACGGGGGCCGAGGCGGCGCTGGTTCTGAACAACAATGCGGCGGCGGTGTTCCTGGCGCTGGAAGCGCACGCGCGGGGTCGCGAGGTGCTGGTGGCGCGGGGGGAGTCGATCGAGATTGGCGGCGGATTCCGGATTCCGGACATCCTGCAGGCCAGCGGGGCGCGGCTGCGGGACGTGGGGACGACGAACCGGACGCGGGTGGAGGATTACGCGCGGGCGGTGACCGACGAAACGGTCGCGATCATGCGGGTGCATCCGAGCAACTTTGCGCAGGTGGGCTTTACGGAGTCCCCAGACGCACGCGAGCTGGCCAGCCTGGCGCGCGAGCGCGGGCTGCTGCTGATCAACGACCTGGGGTCAGGGGCGTTGCTGGATACATCGACGTACGGGCTGGCGAGGGAACCTCTCATCGGGGAGGCGCTGGAGGCGGGGGCGGACCTGGTGACGTTCTCCGGCGACAAACTGCTGGGGGGGCCGCAGGCCGGGGTGATCGTGGGATTGGCGGAGGTTGTTGCGCCGATTGCGCGGCGGCCGCTGGCACGGGCGTTTCGTCCGGACAAGATGACGATTGCCGGTCTTCGGGCAACGCTGGGTCACTACCTGCGGGGCGAGGCGATTGACCAGGTACCGGTCTGGCAGATGATCGCGGCCGGGACCGACACGCTGCAGGATCGGGCTGAGCGGATTATCCAAGGCACAAGCCGTCTGCGGCTGGTGGAGTCGCTGGCGGCGGTCGGCGGCGGTTCGCTGCCGGGGCAGACGCTTCCGAGCCTGGCGATTGAGATCGATGGCGCCGGGACTGACGCAGAGAACCTGGCGCAGCGGCTACGAATCGCGCCACGCCCCGTGATCGGGCGAATTCAGGCGGACCGTGTGCGGCTGGACATGCGCACGGTGCTGCCCAGGGACGAGGGCGTGCTGCGCGAGACGCTGCAGGAGCTCTGCGGCCCACGGTCCGGACAGTCTGAGCCGGACGAAGGCTAGAATCTCCGCGCCCGCGCCAGAAGGGGCCGCGCTGATGGCCGATCTTTCAACTGCTGACGAGGACGTGGCCTTTCGGCGTGCGACGGAACGGGTGCGCGCGCGGATCGGGTTCGCGGCCCACGTGGGGGTTTACCTGGCGATCGGGCTGTTGCTGCTGGTACTGAACCTGGTGACAACGCCGGAGAGCTTGTGGTTCTTCTGGCCAATGCTGTTCTGGCTGATTGCCCTTGGGGCGCACGTGGTGGTTCTGTTCGGTCCCGGCATGCGGGCGATCGAGGGCTGGCGGGACCGCGAGTACGAGCGAGAGATTGCGCGGATGATGGCGCGGCGTGGGTCCGACGGCAACGACGCCGGGACGGACAGGTGACGGCAGTCCGCCGGTACGGTACGCGAGGCTGGCAGCGGCTGAAGGAGGTTTATCCGCCCCGCACGCGTCCGAACCAAATGCTGGGGGTGTACGCGGAACACGCGACGGTTGTGGAGGCCGAGAACGTGTTCAGCGGGATCCCGAAGCCGGAGCGGGTGCAGGAGTGGGTGGACCAGACACCGGATGGGTTCAAGTTTGACGTGGTGGCGTTTGGGGGGCTGACGTTGTATCAGCGGCGGCCGGGGACGGATCCGCGCCGCAAGAAATCCTGGACCGAGATTGCGGTGGAGCCGCCAGGCGTGCTGTTCGAGGATTTGCAGGAATCGATGGAGCCACTGCGGGCCGCGGATCGCCTGGGGGCGGTGATTCTGCAGTTTCCGCCGTGGTTCGAGGCCGGCAACGCGGGGCGGGACTACCTGGGACGGGTGCGTGAGGGGCTGTCCGACCTGCCGCTGGCGGTTGAGTTTCGGCATCCGACGTGGCAGGTGCCGGTGAACCAGGAGTCGACGCTGGAGACGCTGATTGAGCTTGAGATGGGGACGGTCGTCGCAGATCTGCCGTCGGAAACTGACGAGTGGTATCCGCCGTTCGACATGACGACCGTGGACGACCTGGCGATTGTGCGCCTGCATGGCCAGAACGCCGAGGGTTGGGCCCGAACGGTGCAATCTCCCGTAGAGGCAGTGGCCTACAGCTACGAGGACAGTGACCTGGCGACATGGGTCGCGCGGATTCGCTCGTTAAGCCTTGAAGCGGCCGAGGTGCACGTACTGGTGGATACGGCGCCGCCGGATGCCGCGCTGGCGAGCGCCAAAGCGCTGGCGGAGGCGGTGGACGCCGCCGACGAAGCCGAAGCTCGCTGGGGATATGTGCCCTAGCGCCCGCATGCCTGGACGCGGTTTGGCATGACGCCGCCGGCGATGGCCCGGCCGCGTGTGCTGAGCCTGGTGGAGTTGGACGCGGACGAGCTGGAACGGTTGGGAGCGGTGGCGGAGGTTGAAGTCCGGCCCTGGACTGAGACGCTGGTGCTGACGGATCCCGCTGAATTGGCCGAGGAGATCACTGCCAAGCAGGTGATTGCGCTCTTCGTCGAGGCGGATTTTGTGGTGCGCGAGACATTCGAGGCGGCGCCCGGGCTGAGGTTCGTGGGAATCTGCCGCGGGGACTCGGGGCATGTGGACATCGAAGCCGCGACGCGCGCCGGTGTGGTCGTCACGCATACGCCGGGTCGAAATGCTGAAGCCGTAGCGGAACTGACGATGGCGATGATGCTGGCGCTGCTGCGGGATGTTGCGGGAGCGGCGGCCTATGTCGGCGAGCGCCGCTGGGACGATCCTGTGACGGCCTACACGGAGATGCGGGGTTCGGAACTGGGTCGACAGGTTGTTGGGATTGTCGGCCTGGGGCGGATTGGGCGTGAGACGGCGCGGCTGGCGAAGGCCTTTGGGGCGCGGGTGCTGGCGACCGATCCGGCGCTGAGCGACGGGCAAATCGAATCCGCCGGCTGCGAGCCCGCGGAAATCCGCGACCTGCTGGCGGAGTCCACGATTCTGACGGTGCACTGTCCAGCGCTGGATTCAACACGAGGCATGATTGACGCAACGGCGCTTGCCCAAATGCCGCACGGGGCGCGCCTGGTGGTCACGACCGGCGAGGGCGTGGTGCGAGAGGACGACGTGGCGGCGGCGCTGCATCGCGGGCACCTGGCCGGCGCAGCATTCGATGTGTTCGACACGCATCCGATTCGGCCAGATAACCCCTTGCTGGACGCGCCGAACACGCTGCTGCTGCCGCACATCGGGGGGGCGACGGACGCCACGGTGCAGCGGTACTCGGCGATGGTGGTGGATGACTTCCTGGCGTTCCTCATGGGCCGGCGGCCGTCGCGAATCGTCAATCCGAAGGTCTTGGAACGTCTTGCCTGAGCGAGTGTATGTAGGGCTGGATATCGGGTCTTCGGGGATCCGGGCGGTGGCGGT
>JAPPFO010000208.1:4166-12092 GCA_028875175.1 Chloroflexota bacterium
CGAGGGTGAGCAGGTTGGGGAGGCGCGGCGCCAGCGAGCGCGCGCGCCCATGTCGCTGCTCGATTACGAGCGCGACCTTGATCTGGAAGGAATCTGGCGAGCGTGCCTGGCTGTGCTGGCAGAGGTGGGCGCGGGGCGGCAGGTGCAGGCCATCGGCGTGGCGGCGTGCCGGCACAGCCTGGTTGTACTGGACGGGCAGGACGAGGTTCTGTTCGCGTCGGGCAACGACGACGTCCGGGCTTCGCTGGCCGGCGCAGCGGTTGAGTCCGAGAGTGACCGCCCAGTGCTGGCCGTGACAGGGCACACGCCGGCCATGATCCATTGGCCGGGCAAGTTGCGCTGGCTGACGGAGGAACGGCCGGAGATCTGCGATGACGCGGCGCGCATCACGACCCTGGAGGCGTGGGTTGCCGGGCAATTGGGTGCGGAACGGATTCTGACCCGCGTTTCGGCCGCGGAAACCGGGGCGTGGGACATTGAGACTGACCAGTGGGCCGTGGACCTGATTCCCGAGTGGGCCCGGTCGAGGCTACCATCCGTCGAACGCGAACAGATCCCGGCCCCGGTTCGAGCGAAGGTTGGCTTGACCGCCGAGTGCCGGGTGGCTGCCGGCTGGCCGGATTCGCACGCCGCGGAGTTCGCAACCAGGGGTTCAAGCGTCGATGGCGATTGCGTGGCTGCTGGCTGGAGCACGACAGTTTTGCGGCCGGTGGCCGCCCATGAATCCACGGCCCAGGTGTGGCGCGGACTGCGCATGGGTGGTGGGCAGTTAGCAGAGGCGAATTCAGGCGACGGCGGAACGGGTTATGGATGGCTCGGGGCGCAATTCTCCTCAGATGAACTCACGATGACGGCGGTGGGCGATGAGTCGGCCGCGGAGGCTGGAGTGTTTGTCTTGTCCGGGCTGCGGGTGATGGACTGGAGCGCTCCCGGTCTAAGCGTGGCGGGCATGCTGAGTCCGGCGCCGTTTGTGGCTGGAGCTCCCACCGCCAGCGTGCTGGGGACGGCGTTACTTGAGGATCTGGCGTTTGCAATTCATGGGAACCGGCTGGCGCTGGATGATGTGCAGCCGGGCGAAGGCCCGATACGGCTGACGGGCGGATACGCACGGGCGCCTGCGGCCGGGCAGATCCTGGCGAACGTCAGCGGGACCAGCGTCTACTCGTATCCGGCGTTGCCCGCACCAGCGTGGGGTGCCGCGTTGGCCGCCGCGTCGCAGGATTACGGAGGCTTGGCGAACGCCACGAACGCACTGGCGCCGCGTGGCGCCCAGTATGAACCAGACGTGACGATTGTGTCCGCGTTTGCGGATCATTACGAGCGGTGGCTCGACTTGCGGGGACGGCTGGAGACCTTCGTGCAGGACGCGCTCTAGATGGACAGAGACCTGAAATGGGCGGTTGTACAGGCGGCGCGTGCGATGTTCAGTGAGGGACTGGTGGTTGGGTCGGCGGGGAACGTGAGTGCCCGGGCCGCAGGCGAGGGCGCGATGCACATCACGCCCACCCGCGTCCCGTATCTCGACCTGACGCCCGAGCACATCGTGACCGTTACATTTGAGGGCGACCCGATAGAGGGCGAGGGCCTGCCATCCTCGGAGTCACTGATGCACGGGGCGATCTATGCCGCGCGGCCGGACGTGGGGTCGGTGGTTCACGCGCACCCGGTCCATGCCAGCGCGATGGCAGTTCGGCGAGAGGCGATTCCCGCGTTCGTTGATGAGCAGGTCGTGTACCTGGGCGGCGCGGTGGAAGTGAGTACGTACGCGCCGGCGGCATCGGAGGAACTGGCCGAACACGCGGTGGCGGCGCTGGGCGAACGGCGGGCGGTGCTGCTGGCCAACCACGGCACATTGACGGTAGGCCGAGACCCCGGAGATGCACTGGAGATGACGCGGCTGTCGGAACGCCTGGCGCAGATCTGGCTGGCGGCCTCGTACCGCGCCGGCGCAAACTTGCTGCCATCCACTATTGTCGAGGCAGAGGTTGAACTCTATAGAATGATGCAGAACGAAGGGAGTGCCTGATGCCGCTGCAGGTTCCCGGGTTTCTGCTGCGACGGCTGTACGTACGGGGCAGCTTGCGGCGGACCGATGACGGATTTCAGCTGGAGCTAAGAAACACACTTGGTTCGGGATACGCGCGGCGGCTGCTGCCGCTGAAGGTCAATGGGGCCGAGGTTCCGCTCAAGGATTGCTTCTTCGCAGTGGATGGGATTCGCCATTCGTTTGCAGACGTGACGCCGGAGTCGCCTTTTAGCCTGGCGTTGAACCGCACGTCCGTACTGGGGAGCGAGGGTGTCAGCCTGCCCGAGGGCGTGGTGGAGGTGACGATGGGCTTTGAGGTGCAGGGGCTGGGGGACTTGTCCTTCAGCGTGAAGGACACGCCGGCGAGCGACTAACGGCGTGCGCTGCTTTGTTACGGGCGCATCGGGACAGGTCGGTTCGGCTCTGATTCGGCGTCTGGGGCGGGACGGGCACGATGTGACGGCGCTGGTCCTGCCGGGCGACCCATGGGCCGATGCCGCATTTGACGGAGTGCGCGTGGCGCGGGTTACGGGCGATGTGACCAACGCCTCCACGTTTCCCGATGCGCGATTCGACTGGGTTTTTCACCTGGCAGCCGACCAGTCGTTCTGGCGTGGGGACGAGGCGAAGCAGCGAGCGGTAAACGCGGACGGAGTCCGGCACCTGGTGGATTGGGCGGGGGAAACAGGTGCGAGCCGAGTGGTGCACGTGAGTTCGCTTGCTGCGGTTGGCCTGGCGGACAGGCCGGACGACGTAATGGACGAAGACGCTGTCGCCCAGCCGGCCTCCCGGCGCCTGATGTATGCGGAGCACAAACGGGCCGGCGAGCAGGTGGCCCTGGACGCGGCGAATGGCGGACTGCCCGTGACCATCGCCAACCCAGGGACGGTGCTGGGTCCGTGGGACCATGGTCGGCACGCCGAGCAATTGCTGGGGCCGCTGATGAGGGGGCCGGTCAGGTTTGCCCCGGGCGGTGGTGTAAACATCGTCGATGTGCGGGACGTGGCCGACGGTCTAGTGAGGCTGGCCCGGCGAGGTGTTCGTGGACGCCGGTATCTGTTGACGGGCCACAACCTGACGTATGCCGAACTGTCGGACCTGGGGGCTTCCGTCCTGGGGTCGCGCGCGCCGCGGGTAGGTCTGCCGTCGGTTGTCCTGCGCGTTTTGGCCGCCGTGCTGGAGCATCCGGGGTTGTGGCTGGGACGGAAACCGCCGGCGACGCCCGACGAGGTGACCGTCGGATCGCGATTCCTGTACTTCTCGAATGCACGGGCCGTGGCCGAGCTTGGATTCCGGGTGCGCCCGGCGCGGGAGGCGCTGGCCGACGCGGTGCAGTGGTACCGGGAGACCGGGATCTGGTCCTAAATGTTGTGCGTCCGACGGCGCTGGCTTCAGGCCGGCAGTGTCTGACGGTCCTCGGTTGAGTAGGTGACGACAACCACGCATGGGCGGTCGTCGCGATTGTGGGCCTGGTGGGGGGCGCCGATGGGGATGTGGAGGAGGTCACCGGCTTCGAGGCGGACTGTTACACCATCCAGTTCGTGGTCGATGGCACCTTCGAGAACGAAGAGCAGCTCGTGACAGTTGGGGTGCAGGTGGCGAGGATTGGACGCGCCGGGTTCGAGACGGACGTTGCCGAATGTCAATCCGGCGCCCGGGGTGAGGCGGCGGTTGGCGAGCCACTCGATGGTTCCCCAGTCGGAACGCTCGGCGATGCCCTGGCCAAGGTGGACGACGCGCGGTTCGGCGGACGAGGGGGCGGGATCTGTCATGGAAAGTCACTAGGGCGGATGGTCCATGCAGGGGCACGATACCCGGCCGAAGGCTGGCGCCGAGGTGACGGCGGCGGGGGCGCCTCCGTAGGCTTGGCGCCGGAGCGCGACTTCGTGAGATGGGGCCTATGAAAGAAGCATTCGATCACCTGCAGGCGGACGTCGTCGTCGCCGGCTCGGGAATCGGCGGACTGACAGCGGCGCGAACGGCCCTGGCGGAGGGCGCGTCGGTGCTGGTGATTGAAAAGGCGCCGGAAACCGGTGGGTCGGCCGCGGTCTCCGGGGGGTCGGCGTGGACGGCGGCCACTGTTGAGGCGTGGTTGAGCGTGCAGCCCGGTGGAGATCGGGCGATGGGGCAGGCCCTGGTTGCCAACTACCTCGACGGCGTCGCCTGGTTCGAATTGCTAGGGCTGCGAGTTGAAGAGCGACCCGATGCGACCCCGTACAAGTTTGCTCGCTATGTTCACGACTTTTTGCCGGACGCGCGGACGTTCATGGACGACCTAGCCGCGAGCGTAGAGGCGGCAGGCGGGACGATTCTGACGAATACGGGGCTGCGGTCGATTCGCATAGGACGCGACGGCGGCGTGGCCGGCGTGGAGGCGCGCGGCGGCGGGCGGACGGCAGAGATTTCGGCCGGGGCGGTGGTGCTGGCGACGGGTGGATTCCAGGCGAGCCCCGACCTGCGCGCCCGGTACTTTGGCCGCTGGGCGCATCACGTGATCGTGCGAGGCAATGCCTACAGCACGGGCGACGGGTTTCTGGCCGCCCAGGAGGCGGGCGCGGGTACGGCGGGGCCGTTCGGACGGTTCTACGGGCACATGATTCCGGCACCGCCGGCGGAGACGGGGCTGCACAACTTTGCGAGCGTGAAGCCGGACTTCAGCCCGTATTCGGTGTTCGTGAATCTGCATGGGCAACGCTTCGACGATGAGTTCCTGGGCGACGAGGTGACCGTTCACGCCGTGGTGCATCAGCCTGAGGCGTTGTGTTTCATCATCTTCGACGAACGCGTGCGGAAGCTGCGGGCCACGGGTATGGGCGAGAGTCCGGGCGCGGTTGACCGGCGAATGGAGAACATTCGGAATGCGGGCGGGGATATCCTGGAGGCTGAGGATCTGGAAGCGCTGGCGGCTGAGATGGCGCGGCGCTGGGGCGTGTCGCCGGGGCCGCTGATGGCGACGCTGCGGGAGCACAACGCGGCGGCCGCAGCGGACGACCTGACCATGTTGAGCGTGCCACGCGGCGGCGGGTTGCAGCCGCTGGACAGTCCGCCGTTCCGGGCGATTCGCTGCCTGCCCGGCGCTACGTTTACGTATGGCGGCGCACGCGCGAACGAGCGGGCGCAGATCCTGGACCTGGCAGGCCAGCCGATACCCGGACTGTTTGCCGCAGGTGCGGACGTTGGCGGCTTGTACACGCGCGGATATACGGGTGGGCTGTGCGTCGGCGTCGCATATGGGCGGATCGCCGGTCGTGAGGCGGCGGCGCTGATCCGTCGGGAGTAAGAGTGGCCATGTCGTTGCCCGCGGCCGACGGACCGTGGAAGTTCGCCTAATCCAAGGTTTGAATTCCCGCAATTGACAGGATCCCTGGGAGCACCCAGGCGGTGCATGGCAGTTGTCCGACGGCTTCGCCGTCAACTTCGACCAAGACGACGTCACCGGATGTGGCCGTTATACCCTTGACGCGGTAATGGGCGCAGTTTGCGTGCGAATGTATGTCGCCCGAGTAGAGAAGCGGGATCGAGCGCAGGAAATCGAAGAATCCCGTTTCGCTGATCACCGTCACGTCGATGTCGCCGGACTTAAGTGACGCCAACGGGCACACGTTCATGCCGCCGCCGTGATAGGCGCCGTTGCCGAGCGCGACCTGCATTACTCGGAGCGAATGGCCAGGCTGGTCGTCGAAGGTCAGACAAACGTTCTTCGCTCGATACTGCAGCAGCGTCCGTGCCGTCGCCCACAAAAACGCGGCGCGGCCGTTCACCGCCGTGAGGAAGTTGCACTTGGCAGCTTGGCTGACCTCGCCACCGACGCCGAAGCTCGTGACATTCGCAAAGAAGCGCGTGATGTTGTCGCCGTCCGGGGACGTCACGCGGATAGCGCAGGCATCGAGCCTTCGAACCGGCGCTTTCGCGACCGCCTTGACGGCGTCGTGCGGAGACCTGGGAATGCCGGCGGAACGCCTGAAGTCGCTGCCGGTGCCAGCGGGGCAAAACGCCAGCGACGCACCAGGATTGATTGGCAGTCCCTCGGACAGATAGCCGTTGACGACCTCGTTAAGCGTGCCGTCGCCGCCCACGACGAGGATTAGGTCCGCGCCGGCGTGCAGGGATTCCCGCGAGAGTGCCGTGGCATGGTCAGGTGCTTCGGTGAACCGAACATTCACCGGGCCGAGCGTGTCTTCGACCGTTGGTTCCAGGCTTGACCACAGGCGCAGCGCTTTGCCGCTGGCCGCCATTGGATTGAGGATGACGTGGGGGTTGCAAAAGCGGGGCGTGCTCATGGAGTCCGCAAGCGGGGCGGCGGGCGACCGCAGCGGCTGCCAGCTTGTAGGCGGCGCACCGGTGTGGCCGGGCCGCTCAGCCGCGGACGTGTTGTCCGGCTGTCGGATCGACCAGCGGTCCGCAAGTGTCCGCCGCAATCCCGCGACCGCGCGTGGTTGATCACTCCTCGGGGGGTATTTCCGTGGGGACGATTGAACTCTGGCCGGTCCGGGTGTAGCGCTGTGACTCAGCCAGGGTGGAACGCCAGTGGAATCGCGGCTCGAATCCGATGTCGCGGCGCGCGGCGGAGAGGTCGAATTCGTAGTAGGTGGGGGGCATGCCGGCCAGGCGGGCCTCGACGACGCGACGATCAAGGGCCTCCGCCACCACCGGAACGGCGTCACGCCAGGTGAAGGGTTCGGGGCCGCCGAGCTGATAGACGCCGCCAAAGGCCTGTTCGACACCGAGGACGCGGTCAAAGGCCTGGACGATGTCGCGGACATCGAGGGTGTGCTTCTTCCAGGTGCGGCCATTGGCGTCGAGTGCGATCACCAGGGGATCGGTTCCATCGTCAAGAGATTCGAGTGTGGCAAGCGTCTGGCGCGCCGTTGAATCGGCGCGATTGCGAAAGGACTCAAGAAAAAAGGACAGCCGGAAGTGCGGAAAGTCGAGAAACTCACCGGCGCCCCAGACCCAGGGGAAGCGGAAGACGGTGATGGGGAGACCGTCGCCGCGGACGTAGCGGTCGGCCAGGCGCTCACCGAGGATCTTGGTGAAGCCGTACCAGTCGGTCTGGGTCTGGGTGAGCGATTGCTCGTTGAGGATCTCGGGGTTGCCTTCGGGAGGGTACTTATCGAGGGTGGCGTCGGTGCTGGAGAAGACGATGTGGCGGATGGCGCCAGTGCGCTCGCGGGCAGCCTCAAATACGTTGAAGGTGCCCTGCACGTTGATCTGCATGTATTGCTCGGGCGTGAAGGGCCCGCCGGCCTGAAAGGCCGCACCGAGATGAATGACGGCGTCGACAGAGGCCACGGCACGCCGGACGTCGTCGAGCGACTCCAGATGCCCCTCAGTCACGTCCGCGCCGATGTCAGTCAGCTTGGAAGCCTGCGGATCGCCAGGCACGGTGAAACCGAGCAGGCTGTGGCCGTTTTGGATCATGCGACGACCGACGTTGGCGCCAATGCGTCCGGTGGCGCCAGTCATCAGGATTCTCATGCGCGAATCACCACCTCGTTGGGAGCTCCGACGCGTTCATAGGTTTCCTGGTCAACCTGGATGCCGAGTCCGGGGCCGTCAGGCGCCTGATAGGCGCCGTTGACGATCGTCAATTCGTCGTCGGCATAAACGTTCGGGCGGATGCGTTCATCTTCCAACGAGACCCAGTTGTCCAGGCTGGTCGCCAGGGCAAGCCCGGCGACGAGGCCGAAGCGACCGTTACCGAAGTTGTGGGGGATCGGGAGGATCGACTTCTCCTGCAGGCGGGTCTCCAGTTGCTTCCAACGCAGGTGGCCGATGCGGACGATGTCGGGCTGGTACCCGTCGATCAGACGCTGATCGATGAGGTCCACAAAGGCGCCGGAGGGCGGGTTGCCGTCCACTTCGCCAGCTACTAGCAAGGTTTCGGGGCAGTATTTGGC
>JAPPFO010000066.1:0-2677 GCA_028875175.1 Chloroflexota bacterium
GCGACCAGCAGGGCGCCCTCTTCACCCTCCAGTCACTCCAGGCCCTGCGCCGCCACGCCCCCGACCTCGCCCTCCCCTCCCATGGCGACACCATCCAGGACCCCGTCGGCGACTGCGCCCGCCTCGAAGACCGGCTCATGGCCCTCGCCCGCCTCGGCGGCGGCATGCGCTTCCTGGGCGGCAACTGGGACCACGGCCTCGACATCCTGCCCGACCCCAAATTCATCCAGGTCTCCCGCCACCTTCTTTGGGGCGGACCCCACACCTGCTCCAACTTCTACGTCCTGCTCTCCCAGAGCGGCAAAGCCTGCTTCATCGACTACGGCCACGCCTTCTGGGCCCACATGGCCGTCGCCCAGGAACGCGAAGACGGCGACACCATGCGCTTCGTCGTCCACCACCTCGACGAGCTGCGCGATACCTACGGCATCAATGACATCGACACGGTCCTCGTCACCCACATCCACGACGACCACACCGCCGGCATCCCCTACCTCGTCCGCCACGAGGGCGCCCGTGTCTGGGCCCTCGACGAAGTCGCCCAGGTTCTCGAAGACCCGGCCGGCTGGTGCAGCACCCCCTGCACCCTCCCCAAACCCATCCCCATCGAACGCAAGCTCACCGACGGCGAACGCTTCCAGTGGGAGGAGTACGAGTTCGAAGTCCACCACGCTCCCGGCCAAACCGAGTTCCACTCCGTCCTCGCCACCCACGTCGACGGCCAAAAGGTCGCCTTCACCGGCGACAACATCTTCCTCGAACTCGCCCCCGGCCACACCGGCCACATGACCACCCAGCTCTTCCAGACCACCGTCCTCCGCAACAGCCTCCAGCTCTGGATGCACCGCCGCTGCGCCGACGTCATGGACCTCGTCCAGCCCGACCTCGTCTGCCCCGGCCACCGCCAGCTCATTCCCTGGGACCAACGCCGCGCCGCCGAATACCGCGACTTCATCGCCCGCAAAGAGCGCGTCGTCCGCGACCTGCTGGACGACCCCGTCGACCAGGGCGTCGACCTCTGGTGGGCCCGCCTCGTCCCCTACCTGCGGTCAGTCCAGCCCGGCGAGACCTGCACCTACCGCCTCCTCCTCCGCAACAACGCCGAACGCCCCGCCCGCCTCGAAGCCCGCCTCCTCGTCCCCGATGGCTGGCAAACCTCCACAGCCTTCCAACCCCTCGACCTCCAGGCCGGCGCCCGCGGCGAACTCACCCTCACCGCCACCGCGCCCCCCAGCCCCGACATCCGCCGCATCCTCACCGCCGAACTCCGCATCAACGGCCAATCCCAAGGCCCCATCCCCGAAGCCCTCGTCACCGTCACCACCCCCTGACGTACGGGCGCCGTCTCTGACGCACCCGTCTTGCCTGGTAGTCCGTCTACGGCGTCACGGCTTCCAATTCAGCGTCAGTTGCCGGCGCCCCCGACTTCTCACGCGCGCGGTCACAGTCAACGCGGAATCTACTCGTTCGTCTCCCGGCATCCGACCAGGACTTCGTTTCCCGCCATCCGGTCCCCCTGAAGGATGTCGGGGGACATTGAATCGCCTCGCAAAACCTCCGGGCCACGACGACGTCCACCATCTCGTTCAGCCGTTCGATCTCCAGCAAGGCCGAATGCAACGGCCCAAAGCGATCGGCATTGGTTACGCGGCTGCACGCTGATTCCGTCGGCGGGTCCGGCTCTCCAAGGTTCCGCTAATCCGTACCAAGCGAACATCGCCTTACGTTGCCAGTCCAACCGCTTGCACCGTGGCGCCCATGGCCGCTCCCGCCAGGATCAGCCACAGCGAGTTCACCTTCGTGAGGATCAGGACGCCCAGCGCCACCAGCGCCGCCAGGATCGTCGGCACATCCACCAGCGCCGAGCGGCCCAGCAGCACCATCACGACCGTCATCAGGCCCACGGCGGCCGCGTTGACCGCGTCCAGAATCGGCGCCGTAATGCTGGACGCGCGCAACCGTTCAACCAGCGGGTGAACGGCCGCCACGAACACGAACGAGGGCAGGAAAATCGCGACCGTCGCCACCACGGCGCCCGGCACCCCGGCCAGCACAAACCCGATGAATGTCGCCGTCGTGAACACCGGCCCCGGCGTCACCTGCCCGATTGCCACGGCGTCCAGCAGTTGCGTTTCCGTCAACCACCCCATCCGCTCCACGAAATCGGCTCGCAAGAACGCCAGCAGCACATACCCGCTGCCGTACAGCACAGCCCCGATCTTCAGGAACAGCAACGCCATGCCCAGCAGACTGAACGACGTTGGTACCGCGCCGACCACCCCCACGGTGGCCAGCGGTGCGACCAGCACCCCCGAAAGCCGTCCCGTCAGCCACTGCGGACGCTGCAGCACTGCGCCCACCGCGGCGCCGCCGAATAGCAGCACAAGCTCATTGACACCTAGCAGACCAAGCGCGATTACCACCGCGGCCAGCAGCCCCGTCTGCCAGCGGCGCACCACCACGCGTCCCAGGCCCCAGATCGCCTGAGCCACGATCGCGATCACCACCGGCTTCACGCCGTACAGCACCCAGGTCACCGCCGGCGTCGATCCGAACTCGACATACACCCACGCCAGCACCGAGACCATCACCGCCGCCGGAGCGATAAACGCCACCCCCGGCCCCCCCCCCCCCCCCCCCCCCCCCCCCGGACCCCCCCAAAAAAAAAACCCAAAAA
>JAPPFO010000066.1:2687-11811 GCA_028875175.1 Chloroflexota bacterium
GAGCGATAAACGCCACCCCGGCCCCCACCAGCCCCCGCCAGCCAGCCCGTTCCCGCCCAAGATGAATCGCCATCTCGGTCGAGTTCGGACCCGGAATCAGGTTCGTGACGCCCAGCAGATCCAGAAACCGACGGTCCGTCAGCCATTCGCGCCGCGTCACAAACTCGTGCCGCATCATGGCAATGTGCGCCGCCGGTCCACCGAACGCCGTCAGCCCCAGCCGCAGGAAGAGCAGCGTGATTGCTAGCGGGCGATCGATGTTCATGACCTCCGGATGTTGACGAGTCTGAGCGCATTCCTCCGCCAGCGGCGCATTCTGCATTAAGCTCTATGTCATGACTGCTCAAATCACTGCCAAGCCTCGGCGCCTGGCGTCAGCCGTGGCTTGGCTGGCAATCCTGCTGATTGGGCTGGCAGCCGCTGACTGCGCCGCCACGGCCGAGCCCGTCGCCCCCCCCCCCCCAGGACCCGAGCTCAAGTTTGAGATTCAAACTGAGCAAATCGGACCCAGCCGCACCGACGTCATCCTGCTGGCAACCAATATCGGTCAGACCGACGTCCTGGTCGAAACCAGCCTGACCCTTCCCGAAGACGCCGGTTCGGACCGCGACTACAGCCCCACCACGCGCGCAAAAGTAACCAACGAGGGCGGACGTGAGGTCGGCGGTAGAGCGCCTGAAGTCAAGACCCTCACCTGGGTGCCGGAACGCCTTCGCGCCGGCGTCACCCTGCGCTGGGAATCGGCCCTGCGCTGCCTCGTCGACGAACCGGTCCAGGTGTCCGCCATGATCACGTCCGTCGAAGTCGGTAACGTCCGCGAAGCCCACTTTGACACCCTGGCCAAGAACGCCGAAGTCACCTGCCTCCCCCCACGCCGGCCGGGCCAATAGCCCTACGGCACCGCCGGCGCCACCACCTCCGGTCGCCCCGGGAGTTCCTCTGCACGCAGCGCCATCTCCGTCCCTGCCAGCCGCCGAACCTCGCGGCCCACCAGGAATCCAGTCTCATCCAGCGGCGTCGTCGGGTGTCCCGGCAGGCGCGCCGTCCGGTAATGCATCGGAATGGTGATCGACGGCCCAATCTCATCCATCGTCGCCGCCGCTGTCGCGCCGTCGATCGTGAAATGGCCGCCAACCGGGATCAGCAGCACCTGGTGCCCCCGGCACTGCGCCAGCAGATTCGTATCCAGCCGGTGCCCGAGGTCCCCCAGGTGCAGCAGGCGCAGCCCGCCCACCTCCACGGACATGAATGCTGTCCGTCCCCGCTCCCGACCCTGGGCCTCGTCGTGATACGCCCCGCCGATCATGTGCAGCGTCACGTCGCCCACCGTCACCGTGCCCGGATGCCAGCCGCTATCCGAAATGCCCCGCACAACCTTCGGCGTCCCCGGCGCCAGCCCCACATTGTTGTGATCCGCATGCTCGTGGCTCACCGCCACGAGGTCGATCGGCGGTAACTCCGGAACCGGATACCCCAGTTCCACATTGAACGGATCCAGCAGCACCTGCACCCCGCCCGGACTGCTCAGCAAAAACGTCGCGTGACCCAGCCAGCGCAGCCGCGTCGCTTGGCCGCCCGCCTGGGACGAAAGCTCAGAGTTCACGCCGACCCTCCAATGCCTGCGCGATGGTTGCCGCGTCAACGTACTCAATGTCCCCGCCGGTTGCGAGCCCCCGCGCCAGCCGTGTCACGCGCACTCCCAGGTCGCCTAGCCGCTGGCGAATCTCCATCGCCGTCGCGTCGCCTTCGATCGTCGCGTTCGTCGCAATCACAATTTCGCCGATCCGCTCCCGCCCGGCCCGCCGCACCAGCAGATCGATCGTCAGATCGTCCGGCCCAATCCCTTCCAGCGGCGAAATCGCCCCATGCAGCACGTGATACAGCCCGTTGAACCCACCCGAATTCTCAACCGCCACCAGGTCCAGCGGATCCTCCACCACGCAAATCAGCGCCGTGTTACGCGTCGGGTCCTCGCAGATCGCGCACGGGTCGCTGTCCGCGAAATTGCGGCACCGCCCGCACGTCTGGATGCCCTCGTGCAGCGACGCAATCGCCGTCCCCAGCGTTCGCGCCTGCCCCGGCGTCCCGCGCAACAGGAAGAACGCCAGCCGCTGCGCCGTCTTCGGCCCCACCGTCGGCAGCCGCGACAACTCCTCGATCAGCCGCGTAACCGCGCGCGGCAGCGCGTCTGCCACGCGCTAGCCCAAGCCAGGAATATTCAGCCCGCCGGTCAACCCGCCCAGCTTGCTCTTGGCCAGTTCCTGCGACTGCTCCATCGCGTCGTTCACCGCCACCAGGATCATTTCCGACAGAAACTCCGCATCCTCCGGATCGATCACCGACGGATCGATGTCAATCGACACCACCCGCTGATCCCCGGTAGCCACCACCTTCACGGCCCCGCCGCCCGCCGTGGCTTCCACCGTCATCTGCTTCAGTTCCTCTTGAACCTTCTCCATCTGCTTTTGGAACTGCCGGAACATCTTCATCGACATGCGTCAACCTCCCGTTGCGGAGCTGTCTGGAATGGATGTCGCCCCATATTCGCGCATCGCCACTCGAACCACCGGATCGTCGTCCACCTGCCGCTCCGTCGGAGGCCGTCGGGCTGGCGTCGGGGCGCTGCTCTGTTCGTTGCGAACCTGGATCGGACGGTCCAGCACCTGCGACAGCGCCCGCGCCACCTGGCGCAGCGCGTCCGGCTGCTGCACCCGCTCGAATAGGAACCGGCTGCGATACCCCAGCGTCACCGTGCCGTCGGCGTAATCCAGCACCTCCGCTTCGCCCGCGTACGGCGCGATTTCGCGAGCCTGCTCGCGGATCACCGAAACCCACTCGTCCTTCCGGGCCGCGATCGTCGCCGCCGAAAGCTCCATATCGACGGCGGCCGGGCGTCCCGCTGCCACCGGCGCTGGCTGAGGTGCTGGCGCCGCTGGAGCCGCCGGCGACTCCACCCCCCGCGTGGGCGCGGGCGAGGGACGTGCCGCCGGCCGTGTCTCGCTAACCGCCGGCGCAGGCGCCGCGGCTTCCATCGGGTCGGTAATCGACAGCACCGCCCGCGCAAATGCCAGTTCCAGCTCCAGCGTCGCGTCCACACCCGTCCGTGATGGCGGGTCCGGCTCCGCAAACACCTCCAGCGTGCGCACGATGTCACGCAGGCTCGAGCTCTCCGTGCGCCGCGACAGCTCAAACGCCTCGTCCTCCGTCAGGTGCCCCACCGCCGTCGTCTCCGGGCTCGTCTTCAGGATCAGGATGTCCCGCAGGATGTCGATCACCTGCTGCCGCAGCGTATTCGGGCTCGTCCCGTCCTCGATGGCCTGCTCGATCGCCTGCAAACCGGCCGCGGCGTCCCCGTCCATCAGGTGGCCCAGCAGCTGAACCACCGCATCGCGCCCCGTCAGCCCCAGCATCGAGTTCACGGCCTCTGAGGTCGCGTCGTTATCGCTATACGCCAGCGCCTGGTCCAGCAGGCTCACCGCGTCCCGCGCGCTGCCGCCCGCGTTGCGAGCCAGCGTATGCAGCGCCGCCTCCTCGATTCTGGCCCCCTCCGTCTCCGCAATGCCGCGCAATTGCGACGTCAACTCCAGCACTCCAATGCGGCGAAACGTCAGGTGCTGCGTCCGCGACCGGATCGTCGCCGGCACCCGGTGCGGCTCCGTCGTCGCCAGCACAAACAGCGTCTGCGGCGGCGGCTCCTCCAGCGTCTTCAGCAACGCGTCCTTCGCCGGCGCCGAAAGCTGGTGAACCTCGTCAATGATGTACACCCGGTATCGCCCCGCCCCCGGCGCAAACTGCGTCAGCTCCCGGATCTCGCGGATGTCATCGATCCCCCGGTGCGACGCTGCGTCCATCTCGATCAGGTCCAGGAAAGACCCGCCCGCAATCGCCTGGCAGTGCTCACAGCTCCCGCACGCCTCAGCCTGGATCCCCTCCAGGCAATTCACCGCCTTCGCCAGCAACCGCGCCGCCGTCGTTTTTCCCGTGCCACGTTCGCCCGAAAACAGATACGCGTGACTCAGCCGGTTATGTACCAACGCATTCTGCAGCGTCCGCACCACGTGCTCCTGGCCCACCAGCGCGTCAAACCGCTGCGGACGGTAGCGGTTATACAGAGCCTGAAACGAAGGCGGACGCGACGCGGCCACGAGACTCTCCAAGCTTTGCGGCAGCGTCATCATAGAGATAGAGGCCGCGCACCCGCCGTCGAATCGCCCAACAACGCCTTACCGTCGGGCCGCGGCTCCGGCCAGGTGGACTCGCGGCGCCCGAAGGGGGCTTCGTACCGCTGCTTCCTCTCGGACCTGACGGGGTTGGAAGGCCTTCGTCGCACGAGGCCCGGCGTTCAATACCGAGCGTCGGCGGCAGACACGTTACGGACAGCCCTCAGGCGGGGATTCAGCCCGCTATAGCGGATTGCGGATCAAGGGCACCGCTAGCTCCCCGCCTAGCGCGGCCTCGCTTTGATGGTGGCACGCGCCTTCGTGGTGGTCAATGGGGCCGATCGTCGCCATTTCACCATTGCCTGGAGGCTGGACCACTAGAATGGCCCTCACTCGCCACCCCCGGCCGGAGGCCCCTGTGCCCCCGTTTCGCATCGAACTTCGCAGCGACACCCAAACCACCCCCACCCAGGACATGCGCGCCGCCATGGCCGACGCCGTGGTCGGTGACGACCTCGGCGGCGAAGACCCCACCGTCCGCGAGCTCGAAGACCTCGCCGCCGAGCTCTTCCGCAAGGACGCTGCCCTGTTCGTCACCAGCGGCACCATGGGCAACCTCGTCAGCCTCCTCACCCTCTCGCGCCGCGGCGACACCCTCCTGGTCGACCCCGAGTCCCACGTCACCCTCGCCGAAGCCGGCGGCTTCGCCGCCCTGGCCGGCTGCAGCGTCATCCCCATTCAGACCCCGGGCTGGCTCACCCCCGCCGACATCGAGCCCCACGTCGGCCCCGTCACCACCCACTCCCTCAACCCGGCCATCATCTGGACCGAGAACACCCACAACCGGCGCGGCGGCGTGGCCTGGGGCCCCCAGGTCATGCGCGACCTCGCCGACCTGTCCGGCCGTCATGGCCTGCGGATTCACATCGACGGCGCCCGCATCTTCAACGCCGCCGCGGCCCTCGACCTTCCGGTGTCCGACCTGGCCGACGGCGCCGATACCGTCCAGTTCTGCCTGTCTAAGGGCCTCGGCGCCCCCTTCGGCTCCATGATCGTGGGCTCCAGCGACCTCATCCAGCGCGCCCGCCGAACCCGCCAACTCGTCGGCGGCGGCATGAGGCAGGCCGGCGTCATGGCCGCCGCCGGCCTCATCGCTCTACGTGACGGCCCCGGACGACTGGCCGACGATCACCGCCGCGCCAAACAGCTTGGCGATGTGATCGACGACCTGCCCGGCCTGCGTCTGGTTTCACCCGTCTATACCAACCTGATCTTCGTGACCTGGGATCCCGACGTGCTCGATCTGGACGTCTTCGTCGAAGAGGCCGCCAAGCGCGGCGTCGGCGTCGGTGGCGCTCGCGGAAACATGTTCCGCCTGGTCACGCATCACCAGGTCAGCGACGCGGATATCGACGAGGCGACGGACGTCCTGGCGGCCGCTGCGGAAGCCGCCACGGCGGTAGCAACTCATGCCTGAGCGCGAAGCGTGTCCACCTCAACTGCGTAGTAGATTTGGCCCGGCCGGATGTGAATGTCCGGCGCTCTCAAGCATTCACGCAGGCGGGTTGACCATGGAAGGGGAAGGTTGATGTTCAGAGGTTTCCGAATCGCATTCGCACTGATCGCCGTGTTTGCCTTCGTCTTGGCGGCATGCGGCGAGAGCGACGGCGCTCCCAGCGAAGTTGTCAGAACTGTCGAGGTTGAGCGACAAGTCACGGTCGAAGTCGAGAAGCTGGTCACGGTCGAAGTCGAAAAGCCCGTCGTCCAGGAAGTCGTCCGCGTTGTCGAGGTCGAAAAACCGGTCGAGGTAGTCCGACAGGTAACCGTTGAGGTCATGCAGGAAGCCCAGATGCTGCCACCGCTGGTCATCGGGCACCTCAATGCGCTTACCGGATCGCTCTCCTACTTCGGCGTCTCCCACGGCAACGCGGCTGAGCTCGCCGCCAGCCAAATCAACCGCGCCGGCGGGATCCAGGGCGGCTCGGTCGTCATCATCAGCCGCGACACCGGCGTGAACCCCGTGCAGGGCGTTGACGCGGCCCGCGCGCTGGTGGACGTGGAAAGCGTGGCGGCAATCGTCGGCGCGTTGGCCAGCGGCGTGACCATCCCGGTGGCCACTTCGGTAACCGCTCCGAACCAGACGCTTCAAATCTCGCACTCGTCCACGGCGCCCAGCATCACGGCACTCGAAGACGACGATTTCCTCTTCCGAACCACCGTTTCGGACGCGGCGCAGGGCGTTGTCCTCGGGCGGCTGGCCTGGGAGCAGGGCTACCGGAGCGCCGGGATCATGTACATCAACAACGCCTACGGGCAGGGCCTTGCCGAACGATTCACCCAGACCTTCACGGAGCTGGGCGGAACCGTGACGGGGTCAGTCCCGCACGAGGACAGCCAGCCGACGTTCACGTCCGAACTCGAGAAGGCCACGGAGGGCAATCCGGACGTGCTGGTCACGGTCAGCTACCCCGGACAGGCTGAGATCTACCTCCGCGAGGCGCTGGAAGGCGACTACGCGGACACGTTCCTGTTCGTGGACGGCGTAAAGTCGGACGACATGGTCCAGGCCATCGGCGGCGGCAAGCTGGACGGCACCCTGGGCACCGCGCCCGGAGCCCCCGACAGCCCCGATCGCCAGGCCTTCTACAACGCCTACACCCTCACCTTCGGCGTGGACGCGCCGCAGGAGCCGTACCTGGCCGAGACGTACGACGCTGTCGTGCTGATTGCGCTCGCGGCCGCCAAGGCCGGGACGACTACGGATTCCGTCGCCATCCGCGACGCGCTGCGCGATGTCGCGAACCCGCCCGGCGAAGTCGTCGGTCCCGGGCTGGCGGGTATCCAGAAGGCTCTGAGCCTCATTGCCAGCGGCCAGGACATCAACTACGAGGGCGCCTCCGGCCCTGTGGACTTTGACGAAAACGGCGACGTGTCCGGACCAATTGAGGTCTGGACAGTCGAAGGCGACGCCGTCAAGTCCACCGGAAGGTTCGAACTCCCCTAGCTCGCACCGCTCCGCACAGACACAAGGGGCGGCCCCAGGGCCGCCCCTCGCGTACCAGGCGCCTCAGGCATTCATATGCCGGCTAGTCGGGTCCGGCAGGATCGCGGTCGGAGGAATGAGCCGGACTGCGCGCGACAATTCGTCGCCACTCGCCCAACAGCCCGCCTGGTCGCAACAGCATGATGGCGACAATGAGCACGCCAATCATGAACAGACGAAAACTCGGGTCGGACAGGATGCCGGGGAGGAACTGGGTACCGGCCCAGATTCCCCAGACCACGAAGGCTCCAAGCACCGCGCCAATGTTGTTGCCCGAGCCGCCCACCATCAGCATTGCCCAGATAACAAAGGTGGCGAGCAGCGGGTCGAAGGTCAACGGCGAGAGGAATCGAACGTGATGGGCGAAGAGCGCGCCGCCGATTCCCATAATCATGGATCCCAGCACAAATGACTGAAGCTTGAAGCGAAAGACGCTTTTGCCGCTCGCAGCCGTCGCGACTTCATCCTCGCGGATAGCACGAAGCACGCGGCCCCATGGTGACCTGACGGCACGCTGTACGGCGGCGAAGAGGATTAGCAAGATGACGAGCACGACGACGACGTAGAGATAGTCGTAGCTCTCGGGCGCAATGACGTCGCCCAGAAACTTGGGAATGCGGTAGAGCCCTTTCGAGCCGTTGGCGGCCCACTTCTCGTTCAGGAAAAAGAAGCGAACACTCTCGGCGATGCCGAGCGTGGCGATGGACAGGTAGTCGTCATTCAGCCGCAACGTGATGGTGCCGATCATCAGGGCGACAAGCCCGCAAACCACCGCCGCCGCTGCTAGACCCAGTAGGAACCACGCGTCCACGCCCAGGTCAAGCAGGTCCTGATTTGCAAGGTTGCCGCCGAAGATGAAGTCCTCAAACTGATCCGGGTCCGGTGGTGGTGATGTCAGAAGAGCGGCCGTATACGCGCCAAGAGCAAAAAACCCGGCAATACCGATATTGAACAGGCCGGTGAAACCCCAGTGAACATTGAGGCCCAACGCGAAGATTGCGTAGATCATGGCCATGATCGCGAAGCCGATCAGGTAGTCGATGACTCCGCCGATGTCCATTCAGCTGACCCGCTACGCCGCGTCGCCGAAAATGCCCCGGGGGCGTGCCAGCAAGACGCCGATCATGATGGCGAACGCTACCGCCGGCTTATAGCTGGGATTGATCCACTGGGTGGACAGCTCCATGCTCACGCCAACAACGAGAGCTCCGATGAGCGCTCCGTAGGGACTGCCGATTCCGCCGAGGATCACAGCGGCAAACAGTGGAATCAGAAACTTCCACCCCATGATCGGTAGCAGTTGCGCCTGGACGACCGCCAGAAGGACACCAGCGACTGCGGCGAGCGCGCCACCGATCCCCCACGTCCACCGGACGACCTGCCTGGTGTTGATGCCGGACACGAGCGCGAGCGTGGGATTGTCGGAGGTCGCCCGCATGGCCTTGCCAATCTTTGTATAGGTGAGTAGGACATAGACCGCGGATACCAGGACTACTGCGAGGACCGCGACGAACAGGCCATCGGGCGGAATGCGCACGTCCATTGGCAGGTGGTAGACCTGTCGCGACTCTCGCGGATAGTGCTGGGTTTCACCAGACCAGATCAGTTGGACAAGCCCCCGAATGGCGATCGCCACGCCCAACGACGCCATCATGAGAATTGCTGTGCTCGCCGCCCGGTCCCGCAGTCGGCGGTAGATCAACGCGTCGAGCGCAATGGCTCCAAGGGCAACGGCCAGGGCTGTGAGCGGCAGGGCGATCAACACGGGAAATCCAAACGTGAAGGGCCCAAGCCCCGCGCCTTCGATGCCAACTCGCGGCAGCACACCGTCGACGATGAAGAAGGCTATGTAGGCGCCCAGCGCCATATAGCCGCCGTGAGAGAAGTTTCCAAGCTTCAGGATTCAGTAGACGAGCGTCAG
>JAPPFO010000239.1 GCA_028875175.1 Chloroflexota bacterium
ACGCCCAGCGTCGCGAAGATGCTCGCGTACTCCGTCCCGATCACCCCGGCCCCAACCACCGTCATCGACTTCGGAATCGAGTGCAGGTCCAGGATCCCGTCGCTGTCCACCACCCGCGCCTTGTCGAACGGGATGTGCGCTGGCCGCGCCGGCCGGGATCCGGTCGCCAGGATCACCTTGTCGGCGCGGAGCTCCAGGATCGAGTTCTCCGTATGTACCGCAACCGTGTGCGGGTCCTCGAAGTGCGCAATGCCGTTCAGCATGTCGATGTCATTACGCAAGAACCCGTCGCGAACCACGTCCACCTCGGACTGCACCACCTGCGCCGTCCGTCGCAGCAGGTCGTCCATCGTCACGTTCGTCATCACCCGGTAGGCCGCCCCGTAGAACGCCCGCTGCCCCACCCCGGTCACGTGGATCACGGCCTCGCGCAGCGTCTTCGAGGGAATCGTCCCCCGGTGCACGGCCTGCCCGCCCACGTACCGCTGGCGGTCGATGGTTACGACCCGCTTGCCCACCTTGGCGGCCTGGATCGCCGCCCGCCGCCCGGCCGGCCCCGTGCCGATGATGACGATGTCGTAGTGCTCGGGCTCTCTCATTTTCCAGTCAACACCTTCGCTGCCAATCTAAGTATCCGACACGGGCGAAGTGCGAGGCGACGCACCGCAGGGTGGCCCCACGTGCTCGGGAAACGCTTGCAAGGCGTTGAGGGCGAGCAAAGGGGTGGCTGTGCGGGGGACGGCAAGGTGCGGAGGCGGGGGTTTGCGCGCGTGTAAGAGTTTTTTCCAAAAAACTCTTCGGTTCGTTTTGGGGCGTGTTTTGGCGGATTCGGGGTGCAACGGCTCGGTGGCGAGTGGGTAGGGCCGGCCCACGGCAGCCGGGCTAGTTGGGGTGTGGCAGGTGGGGCGGCCAGGGCCGACAGGTTGCGGAGGACGAGTTGTGGTGGCATGGTTGGTATTGTACCCTTGATGCGTACTAGTGGCAAGTCGAGCGGCGGTTGGCAGCGGCCTAGGACGATGGGACCGCCGGGCTGGCACGTGGCGTACCCGGGTTGATCGCCACACGGTCCGGCAGTTGTTTATCGATCTCCTCAAGAGCGATGCGGCCAACTCTCGACGGGGATTTCGAGGAAATCTTTGCCGAGGATGACGTCGCCGGGGAAGTTGGCGCGGGCTTCGGTGAGCATGGCGGATTGGCGTCTGGGATCGTCGGCGGTGGTGTCGAGGTGGACGAGGACGAGGCGCCTGGCGTTGGCCCGGGCGGCGATGCGGGCGGCGCCGGCGGCGCCGGTGCAACTGGTGGCGATCTCGGGCCAGCGGTCGATGTCGTCCTGAAGGTCCATGGCCATGTGGACGAGGACGTCGGCGTCGCGGGCGAAGTCGACGAGCGCCGGAAGGGGCCGGGTGTCGCCGGAGATGACCACGGAGGCGGACGGTGTTTCAAGACGATATGACAGTGAGTTGAGGTAGGGCTGGACGTGGCGGGCGGGGCCGGTGGTGACGGTCCAGCGGTCGCCGGCGACAACTTCGTCCTCGTCCAGTTCGTGGACGACCAGCGTGGGAAGCGTGCGGGGCATGGGGCCGCCGCGAAGCTGGTGGATGCGTTGGCTGAGGGGGTGCCGCGTGCGGGCTTGCAGGTCGGGGCCGTAGACGCCGTCAGGGCCGAAGAGCTGTTCGGTGATGCGGAGAAGCGGTGGCGGGCCGTAGACGGTGAGGGCATCGCCGGCGCCGGCGCCCTGGTCCCAACGGGCCATGACGAAGTGGCCGAAGTCAGCCATGTGGTCGAAGTGGTGGTGGGTGAAGAAGAGTTGGTCGATTGCCAGCGGGTCGATGGATGAGGCGAAGAGGTTCATGGCGGAGCCGGGGCCGAGGTCGAAGATGGCGCCGGCTCCGTCCGACAGAACGGCGATGGATTGGCCGGCGCGGTGGGCGCGGGGGGTGGGGTTGCCGGTGCCGAGGAGGACGAGGCGCAGGTCGGTGGTCATGCGGTGTTCGACTCGGGGAAGCTGAGGCCGAAGTGGCGGGCGGCGTCCTGGAGCCAGGCGGCGACGTAGGGGGCGAAGCTGCGGCGGACGGTGATGTCGATGGTGGGGGTGTCGTCGACGGCTATGAGGAGGGCCTGGGCTCGGGCGAGCAGGGTTTGGGCGCAGGCGCCGGGTTGGAAGACGGACGGGTGGAGATCGAGGGCGCAGCCGCGGGCGAGGACGTCGAGGGTTGAGGGGCCGCTGAGGCGAATGACGGTTTGGCCGGCGCTTAAATCAACGACGGAGGCGAATTGGCCGGATAGGGCGGTTTGCAGGTCTGCGAGCAGGGCGTCGGATTGGTGGTGATCGGCGAGCAGAAGCCATTCGTCGGGACCGAGCCAGATGGCCATCAGGTCGTCTCCGGCGGTGGTGGTGTTGGGGGTGAGCGGGAGTTTGATGCCGAGGACTCGATGCACCGCCGCGAGGGCTGTGGCGTCGGCGGGGTCCAGGCGGAGGTTGAGGTGGGTGAGGAAGGGGCGTTCGGCGAGCTGGCCGTTATGCGCGGGCGACTCGGCGGATTGGATTGCACCTAGGGGTGAGCGGCGGGGTATGGACCTAGACATGCTGGCGGGCGCCCTGGGGGTCGTAGAAGACGGGGTGGCAGCTGCGGGCGGGGAGCCAGCGGTCGTCGTGGAGGGTGGCTACGTGGAGGCGCTCGCCGAGGGCGGCGCGGCCGCCGGTGATCATGGCGAGGGCGATGGAGCGGCCGAGGACGGGGCTGAAGTAGCTGGAGGTGACGTGGCCGCGCATGGGTAGAGGGCGCTGGGGGCCGGGCGAGTCCACGACATGTCCACCCTCGGGAAGGACCTGAGCGGGATCGTCGGTGAGCAGGCCGACGAGTTGCTTGCGGTCAGGACGAACGCTGTCCGGCCGGCTGAGGGAGCGCTTGCCGAGGAAGTCTTTGCGGCGGGAGAGGAGGCGGCCAAGGCCGACGTCATCCGGTGTGACCGAGCCATCGGTTTCCTGGCCGACGATGATGAAGCCCTTTTCGGCGCGCAGGACGTGCATGGTCTCGGTGCCGTAGGGGGTAATGCCGAAGGGCCGGCCGGCGTCGACGAGGGCTTCCCAGACGTGGCGGGCACGGTCGGCGGGGACGTTGATTTCGTAGGAGAGTTCGCCGCTGAAGCTGATGCGGAAGACGCGGGCGGGGACGCCGGCGACCTGGCCTTCGCGGAAGGTCATGAAAGGAAAGTCGTCACGCGCGAGCGGGATGTCGGTGCCGGCGGCGGCGAGTACTTCGCGGCTACGGGGTCCGGCGAGGGCGATGTTGGACCAGTGCTCGGAGACGGAGGTGAGGTAGACGCGGAGGTCGGGCCACTCGGTCTGCAGCCACTGTTCGAGCCAGGCCAGCACGGGGGCCGCGTTGGAGGTGCTGGTGAACATGAGGTAGCGCTGATCATCGAGGCGGGCGGTGACGCCGTCGTCGAAGATCATGCCGTCCTCGCCGAGCATGAGGCCGTAGCGGCAGCGGCCGGGACGGAGGCGCTTCCAGGCGTTGGTGTAGACGCGGTCGAGGAACTCGCCGGCGTCGGGGCCGGTGATCTCGATCTTGCCGAGGGTGGAGTAGTCGAGGATGCCGACGCGGTGGCGGACGGCGAGGCACTCGCGGGCGACGGCCTGGTGCATGGATTCGCCGGGCTGGGGGTAGTACCAGGCGCGGCGCCACTGGCCGACGTTTTCGAAGCTGGCGCCGGCGGCTTCGTGCCATTCCTGCATGGGGGTTACGCGGACGGGGTCGGCCAGGGGGCCAATGTGGCGTCCGGCGATGGCGCCGAGGCTTACGGGCGAGTAGGCGGGGCGATGGCGGGGGGTACCGACGGAGGCCGGGTCGCGACCGAGCAGCTCGGCGATGACACCGGTGGCTAGGGGATTGGCGAGCTTGCCTTGGTCGGGCCCCATGCCGAGGGTGGTGTAGCGCTTGACGTGCTCGATGGATTCGAAGCCTTCGCGGAGGGAGAGGCGGAGGTCGTCGAGGGTGACGTCTTCGTGGAGGTCGACGAACTGGGGTTTGGCGCGGGCGAGGTTGCCGGGGGGGAGCCAGTAGGGCTGAATTGGAGCCTGGGCGGAATCGTTGGCCCGGGGAACTTCGGGTTCGCTGCCGTTCGAGCGGCCAGCGGCCGCGGCTGCGGCGGAACCGGCCTGCGTGCCCTGACGAAGGGCGGCGGCCAGCTCCAGTTCACCCGCAACAGCGCCGGCGGGATGGATGCCGCGGCCTGGTTTGGGGGCAAAGGCAGCGAGCATCGGGTCCCATTCCGACGGACCTCTGGCCTGGGCGTGGAGGTGGAGGGCGGGGGCGAAGCCGCCGGAGATGCCGAGGAGGTCGCATTCGATAGCGCCGAGGGGGGCGCCGTCAAGGGAGCAAAGCTCGGCGGCGGCGACGCGTCCACGGCCGTGGGCATGGCGGACGACCGCGCCCGGGTGGACCGGGATGCCCTGCGCCCGGGCTTCGGATGGAAGATCGCCGTCGGGATCGGTACGCACGTCGGCGATGGCGGCGACGGGGACTCCGGCATCGGTCAGGTCGAGGGCGGTGCGGTAGGCGGAGTCGTTGTTGGTGAAGAGGACCGCGCGGGAGCCTGGGGCCACGGCGTAGCGGCGGACGTAGGTGGAGATGGCGCCGGCGAGCATGACGCCGGGGCGGTCGTTGTTGGCGAAGAGCAGGGGGCGTTCGTGGGCGCCGGTGGCGAGGACGATCTGTTTGGGGAGAACGCGCCAGACGCGGGCACCGTTCTCGGAACCGGCGGAGTCGGGCTGATCGGTGATGAGGCGTTCGGCGAGGAGGACGAGGTTGCTTTCGTAGAGGCCGAAGGCGGTGGTGTTGGGGAGGAGGGTGACACCGGGGGCCGCGGTGAGTTCGGCGGTAACGGCGTCGGCCCAATCGGGTCCGGGGAGGTCATCGACTCGCTCGCGACTGGCGAGGAGGCTTCCGCCTGGCTCTGCCTGCTCGTCGACAAGGATCACGCGCGCTCCGGTGTGTGCGGCTGCGCGGGCAGCGGCGAGGCCGGCGGGGCCAGCCCCTACCACCAGGACGTCGCAATGGGCGTGGACGTGGTCGTAGCGGTCGGGATCGGGGGCGTCGGGCGCGTGGCCGAGGCCGGCGGCGTGGCGCAGGAAGTGCTCGTAGAGCGGCCAGAAGCGGCGCGGCCACATGAGGGTCTTGTAGTAGAAGCCGGCGGGAATGAAGGGGGCCGCGAGGCCGAAGACGGACATCACGTCGTATTCGAGGGTTGGCCAGGCGTTGACGTGGCGGACCTTCAGGACGGGCGTGGCCGCGGTGACCGTGGCCAGCCGGTTGGGGAGGGTGCGGGCGCCGTGGCCGATCTGGACGAAGGCATTGGGATCTTCAGCGCCGGCCGAGACGATGCCGCGGGGTCGGTGGTGCTTGAAGCTGCGGCCGACCAGGGTGACGCCGTTGGCGAGGAGGGCGGAGGCGACGGTGTCGCCGCGGTAGGCATTGATGGGGCGTCCGTCGAAGGTGAATTGGAGGGGCGCGTCGCGGTCGATGCGGCCGCCGTGGTCGAGGCGGAAGGGCTGGCTCATGACGAGTTGCCGTAGGTGCTGGCGCCGAGGATCTCGTTGGTGACGGTGTCGCGCTCGACGATGAACCAGCGGCGGCAGCCGGCGGTGTGGCACCACTGCTCGCGGTGGCGGCCGCGGCGGTTGTCGCGCATGAAGAGGTAGTCGGCCCACTGCTCGTCGGTGAGCGCGTCGGGGTCGGCGGGGCGGGGGATGTCGGCTTCGCCGGCGAAGGTGAACTCGTCGTCCTCGCGGGGTCCGCACCAGGGGCAGGGGATCAGGAGCATGGGATCAGTGGGCGACGGCGGCGGCGCCGTGCTCGTCGATCAGGGCGCCGGTGGTGAAACGATCGAGGGCGAACGGCTCGTTGAGGGGGTGCGGTTCCTGGTGGGCGAGGGTGTGGGCGAAGACCCAGCCGGAGCCAGGGGTGGCCTTGAAGCCGCCGGTGCCCCAGCCGCAGTTCATGAAGAGGCCCTTGATTGGGGTGCCGGAGATGATGGGGCTGGCGTCGGGGCAGACGTCCACGGTGCCGGCCCACTGCCGCAGCATGCGGACGCGGCTGAAGATGGGGAATAGCTCGCAGACGGCGGCGAGGACGTGCTCGATGATGCGGAAATTGCCGTTGAGGTCGTAGCTGACGGGGGCGTCGATGCCGGCGCCGAGGACGAGTTCACCGCGGTCGGTCTGGTGAATGTAGACGTGGACGGCGGCGGACATGACGACGGGGTCGAAGACCGGCTTGAGGGGCTCGGTGACCAGCGCCTGGAGGGGGTGGGACTGGATGGGGAGCCGGATGCCGGCCATGGAGGCGAGGACGCTGGCGTTGCCGGCGACGACCAGACCGACCGTGCCGGCGCGGATTTCGCCGCGGGTGGTTTCCAATGCGGTGACGCGGCCGTTGGCGGTGCGGATACCGGTGACTTCGCAGTTCTCGATGATGTCGACACCGAGCGCGTCGGCGGCGCGGGCGTAGCCCCAGGCGACGGCGTCGTGACGGGCCACGCCGCCGCGGCGTTGCAGGGTTCCGCCGAGGACTGGGTAGCGGGTATGGGGGGAGGTGTTGAGGATGGGGACAAGCTTGCTTATCTCATCGGTGGATAGGAGTTCGGCGTCGATGCCATTGAGCTGGTTGGCGCCGACGCGGCGGGCGAGGTCGCGCACTTCCTGCTCGGAGTGCGCGATGTTCAGCAAGCCACGCTGGCTGAACATGACGTTGTAGTTGAGCTCCTGGCTGAGGCCTTCCCAGAGCTTGAGGGAAAACTCGTAGATGTGGGCGCTGGCGTCCCAGAGGTAGTTGGAGCGGACGATGGCGGTGTTGCGGCCGATGTTTCCGCCGCCGAGCCAGCCGCGCTCGAGCACGGCGACGTTGGTGACGCCGTGGAGCTTCGCGAGGTAGTAGGCGGTGGCCAAGCCATGGCCGCCAGCGCCGACGATTACGACGTCGTAGGCCGGCTTTGGCTCAGCCTTGCGCCAGGCGGGAGTCCAGTCGCGGTGGCCGCGCAGGCCGCGACGGATGAGGTTGGGGAACGAGTAGAACTGCATGCGCGGCCCGGGGTATTGGCGGTGAGGGAAGCGTAGCGCGGTTGGGACGGCTTGCGTACGGGGATGGAGGCGCGGCGTCCTACGGGACATGGAGCCTCGCCAGCGGCGAGGTTGGCTACGTCACCTTAGCCGGGTGGGTTGCCGTGAGTGCCGGGATTACTTGAGGGACGCGGAGCGTCGTGCTCTGCGGCCCCGTGTCACAGGGACTTGCGCTAGCCGGCCAAACGATCCACGGCGATCACCACGCCAGCGGCCGCAGCGGCCGCTGCAAGAACGAGCCCGGCGAGCCAACGCGTCTGTGAAGCCATGGCGGCGGTCAGTTCGGCCATGGCGGCAGTGAGACGGGTTTCGAGGGCGGCCAAGTCGGCCTTGGTGGCGTAGTGACGCAAAGTGCGGTCCAGTTCCTCGCGCAATTCAGAGCGAGTGAGCGGGGGTTCTTCGATGGCCATCAAGCCAATGCCTCCTCCGCCCATGAATGGAACCGATGTCCTGAATTGATCGTTGCATGCCGATGGTGCTCCGGCAAGCAGCCACTAGCTCGAGCGAATCCGGGCTGCCCGGGTCGGGCCGCCCGGCGCCGTCAGACTGCCAGGCGATCGACCGCGATCACGACGCCGGCGGCGGCCGCTGCCGCGGCAAGAACCAGCCCGGCGAGCCAGCGGGTCTGGGAGGCCATGGCGGCGGTTATGCGGGTCTCGAGTGCGGCCAGGTCGGCCTTGGTCGCGTAGTGGCGCAAGGTGCGGTCAAGCTCCTCACGCAGTTCAGAGCGGGTGAGCGGGGCTTCTTCAATGGCCATCAGGCCTATCCTTCCACCGCCCATGGATCAAAACGTCAACCTGCGTTGATCGTTGCACTTCGACACAGCTCCGGCAAGGTCAAAACAGGTCCCGCCGCTGAATTCGACGGGAAGCGGGCCGTGCCGGGTGACTAGCCGGCCAGCCGGTCGACGGCGATGACGACACTCGTGGCCACAGCCGCGGCGGCCAGGACAAGGCCGGCCAGCCAGCGGGTCTGCGCGGCCATGGCGGACGAGTGTGCGGCTGCCTGCGCGGCCATAGTGGAAGACAATGCGTCCGACTGGGCGGCCATGGCGGAGGTCAGCGCGCCCGACTGGGCGGCCATGGCGGAGGTCAGCGCGTCAGACTGGGCGGCCATGGCCTTCGTGATGCGGGTTTCGAGCGCCGCCACATCAGCCCTGTTGGCGTAGTGGCGCAGGGTGCGATCCAACTCTTCGCGCAATTCCGCACGGAATTCAGAGCGGGTGAGCGGGGCTTCTTCAATGGCCATCAAGCCTTTGCCTCCACCGCCCAAGGATTAGGAGAAAGATCCCACTCAATGGTTGCCCTTCGCTTTCGCTCCGGCAACGCCTGATTCGGCCGAAGCGATGAGAGCGAATGACGCCGCTGCGGGGCTAGAGCGGCCAGACGATGGGAACGACGATGAGGGAGACCATTAGGACGATAAGGGTGAGCGGACCGCCGACCCGGATGAAGTCGATGAACCGAAAGGCGCCGGTGTTGTAGATGAGCACGTTGGACTGATGCCCAATGGGCGTCATGAAGGCGGTGGACCCGGAGATGGCGACCATCATCACTACCGGGTGCGGGGCGATGCCAAAGCTGGCGGCGATGCCGAGAGCGATCGGCGCGACGAGGACAACGGCCGCCGCGTTGGACATGAGCTGGGTGAGCAGGGAGGTGAGGATGAAGATGCCCGCCAGTACGGCGTAGGGGCCCAGCGGGCGGAGGGGCTCGGTTACTGTCTGCGCCAGGTTCTCCGCAAGGCCCGTGGTCTGCATGGCGGTACCAAGCGGCAGAAGGGCGGCGATGAGAACGAGCGTGCGCCACTCGACGGCGGCGTAAATCCGTTCATAGGGCAGCACGCGGGTCACCACCATCAGCACCGCGCCCAGGATGCCCGCGACGGCGATGTGGGCGATGTTGGCGGCGGCAAGACCGACTGTAAGGACCAGAATCGCTATCGGCACCAGCATGCGGGGTCGCGGGATGACCGCCCGCGCCCGTTGCGACAGGACAATGAAGTCGGTGGACTGTTCCAGGTCTGCCACACGTCCGCGGGGCATGCGGACCATGAGCACATCGCCGGCCTCGATCCGCTGATCGCGAAGCCGCGTGCGCAGGTGGCTGCCCTGGCGCCAGACACCGAGCACGAGGCCGCCGAAGCGGTTGCGAAAGCGCATGGCCCCGATGGAGCGGCCAAGGCCCGAGAACCTCGGCCCGGCGATGAGTTCGAGCACTTCCGCTTCTTCATCGTCGGCCTGCAGGCGACCCGGGACCCAGGCCCGTTCGGAGGCAAACTCCACGCCTTCAACCTGGGTGAGACGGAGCACGTCATCGGGCTCGCCCTCGACCAAGACGACATCGCCGACGTAGAGGGCCTCCTCGGCGTTAGGGAAGCGAAGGCGACGACCGTCTCGAAAAATCTCCATAACTGACACGTCGAAGCGGGGTCGCCAGCGAAGTTCCCGAAGGGACTTGCCGGCCAAGCGAGCACCGCCCGGAACGCGGACTTCGGCCGTGTAGTCGCGGGTTTGGGCAATGTTTTGCTCAAGATCCGGGCCCTGGCGATCGGGCATAAGCCGTCGCCCGACCGTCACGAGGTAGATCAGGCCAGCTACGAGAATCGCCGCGCCGGTGGGCGCAAAGTCGAACATGCCGAACGGTCGCTCCCCGGCGGCGGCCAGGGCGTCGCTGACCAGCAGGTTGGGCGGGGTGCCGATCAGCGTCATCAAGCCGCCAAGCATTGAACCGAAGGCCAAGGGCATAAGCAGGCGGGAGGACGACGCGTCCGCCGCCCGCGCGAGCGTGACCGCGGCCGGCATGAGGATGACCGTGGCGGCGATGTTGTTGATGAAGGCGGACATGCCACCCACCACCACGACCAGCAGTACCGTCAGGACGGCGACTCGAGTTCCGCCATAGCGAACGATGGCGGAGGCGAGGGCCGCCGGGGCGCCGGCTTCGACCAGCCCGGCGCTGAGAATGAACATGGCGGCGACGGTGATGACGGCGGGGCTAGCGAATCCGGCGAGGGCGGTCGGGGCGTCGACAACGCCGGTCAGACCGAGGACCAGAAGGACGAGCACGCCAACGCCCTCGGGCGGCAGGCGCTCGCTGGCGAAGAGGACCAGGGCGCCGAGGACGCATCCGACGACTATCCAGGCTTCAGGTGTCACTGGGCGTTAGGGGCGTCCCGGACGTACACGCCTTAGGATACGCTTCGGTCAGCTTCCGCAGCGTGACCGAGCCGATCGGAGCGAATCCCATGGCTGAGACCGGCATAGCCGCCACGTATCACGGAACCAACATCCCGTTCGACCTGCGGGAATACCCGGTGCCCGACCCAGAGCCAGGGGCGGCGGTGCTGGCGATGACGATGGCCAACGTCTGCGGCTCGGACCTGCATTACTGGCGGGGCGATATTGACGTGGTGAAGATGGGTCGGCCGACGCCGATGGCGCTGGGGCACGAGGGCACCGGCACGATCCACAAGCTGGGCGACGGCGTGACGACGGACACCCTGGGCGAGCCGCTGCGCGAGGGCGACCGGGTGGTGTTTCAGTACTTCTACCCGTGCATGCAGTGCCCGACCTGCCTGAAGGGTCACACCTACGCCTGCCCGACACGGCAGTTCGACCGGACGCAGAGCGCGGACGTGTGGCCGCACTTCCGGGGGACGTTTGCGGAGTATTACTACCTGCACCCGAAGCACGCGATGTTCAAGGTGCCGGACTCGCTGTCGGACCTGGAGATTGCCGGAATCAACTGTGCGCTGGCGCAAGTGGTCTCCGGGCTGGACCGTGCAGGGTTGTCATTCGGCGAAACCGTGGCGATCCAGGGGGCTGGCGGGTTGGGCGTGTATGCGGCGGGCATTGCGAAGGCGCGCGGGGCGGCGAAGGTGATTGCCATTGACGGCGTGGACGAGCGGCTGGACCTGATCCGGGAGTTCGGCGCGACGGACGTTGTCGACATTCGAGAGTACGAGACGCCGGAGGAACGGGCCGACGCGGTGCGCGAACTGACCGGCGGCCTGGGCACGGACGTGACGCTGGAGTTGGTGGGCCATCCGGGGGTGGTGCGCGAAGGGCTGGACATGACGGCCCACGGCGGGCGCTACCTGGAGATCGGGAACATCAATGTGGGGTGGGACACGGAGTTCGACCCATCGGTGATCGTGTTCAAGAGCATCTCGGTTATCGGGGTCGCCCATTACAAGGCCGAGGATCTGCGGAACGCGCTGAACTTCCTGGTGGACTACAAGGAGCGGCTGCCGTTCGACCAGATCCTGTCGCACACGTTTCCGCTGTCGCAGATCGACCACGCGATGGAGCAGCAGGACAAGGGGTACATCACGCGGTCGGCGTTGATTCCGGGGAGCTAGTGGTACCTGACATGAGGCTTGCGGCGGATGGACCGGCGCCGCGACTGCGGCGCCGATGCATTGGTGCGCGCGCCGGCGACCACCCTCGCCCCCGGATCAGGTCCGGGGCAGGCTCCAGCGCTCTTCCTCGAGGAGACCTTTGCGTAGCCCCGGGGTGGGTGCCATGAAGACCCTCACCCCAACCCTCTCCCTGTGCAGACCGGGGACATCATGAACACATGTTCGGAGACATGGTGAACACATTGG
>JAPPFO010000281.1 GCA_028875175.1 Chloroflexota bacterium
GTGCAAGGGGTGGATGCGATTTATCACCTGGCGGCGGCGTTTGGAGGTCCGTTCGATAACCGGCAGTACCTGAATATCAACGGGATGGGGACGGTGAACATCCTGGAGGCGGTGCGGGCGGACGTGCCGAATTTGCAGCGGCTGGTGTATGCCTGCACGGAGGCGATTCACTGGCGGCTGGGCGAGAAGGGGCGGTTTTTTGAAGAGCCGATTACCGAGTCGATGGTCAGCCACTACAAGCAGATGCCGTATTTCCTGACGAAGTGGGTGGGCGAGGAGCTGTGCATGACGTATCACCGGCAGTACGGAGTTCCGGCGACTTCGATGCGGTTTGCGACGGTGATCGAGCCGGGGGAGTTTCTGAACGAGGACGGGCTGCCAGGGCGGCTTTTGCTGAGCGAGGCGGTGGAGCGGTTTGGGGGTGAAGCGGCGGAGCGTCCGGAGGACGAGGAGATTCTGCGCGAGCTGCAGTCGTTGTGGACGGGCGAGGAAAAGCTGCTTCTGAGCCGGTGTCCGAATGGGGTGCCCTATAAGCAGGAGTTCGTGGACGTGCGGGACGTGGTGCAGGGGTTGGTGCTGGCGCTGGAACAGGACGCGGCAGTGGGGGAGGAGTTCACGCTGGGCGGGGCGGCGGTGTTCCGGTGGGAGGAGCATGTGCCGTGGTTGGCGGAGCGCTATGGGCTTGACTGGGTGGACGCGCGGTTGCCGGAGTCGAATTTCTTTGAGTTTGATTTGGGGAAGATCAAGGGGTTGCTGGGGTATGAGCCTCGGCATGATGTTGTTAGTGTCGTGGAGACGGCGGAGGCGATGTTTCGGGGAGAAGAGACGGGGGTGGTGCCGACGGGGGTGAGGTATGGAAGGGGCTGGTAAGCCCCCTCCGGCGCAAATTGAGGGGCTTGCTAGAGGTAGGTCGAGGAGCGAATAGCTACGTGGATTAGCACGGTTCTCGGGGATGTGGTTCGACACGGCGCTTCGGGGACTACGTGCCGGCTCACCACGAACGGGGAGCTCGGGGTAGATGTTGCCCGAAGGGCGAGATTCCTCGGCTCCGCTGCGCTGCGCTCGGAATGACAGCGGGGTCGTGGGCTGCTACAGGCCCCCGAAGGATTGCGCGCGGGATTTGAGGGTTAGGTAGACGGTTTGGAGCGTGGGGGTCGGGATGTTGGATTGGTGGGCGCGGCGGAGGACGGCGCCGGCGGTGTAGTCGAGTTCGACGCGGCGCTGGTGGGCGAAGTCGACCTGGAGGGAGGTGGTGTTGTCGGCCGGGAGGGACTGAAGTAGGGCGATGAGGTCGTTGGCGGTGGAGCCGGGGAGGTTGATGCCCTGGGCGCGGGCGACGGCGATGGCTTCGTTGAACATGGTGCGGAAGAGGTCGAGCATGCCCTCGGTCGCGAGGATGGGGCCGAGGGGGAGCTGGCAGGCGGCGGTGACGGGGCCCAGGACGGCGAGCAGGACGAGCTTGTTCCAGAGGACGTGGTCGATGTCGTCGCTGACTTCGGTCTCGATACCGGCGGCGCGCAAGGCCTGGCCGATGGACTGGACGCGGTCGGAGATTCCGCCGGCGGGTTCGCCGATGGCGGCGCGGACTTCGGCGTCCTGGTATTCGATGACGCCGGGTTGGAGGATGTGGGCGGTGAGCCAGGTGGCTCCGCCGATGACGTGTTGCGGGCCGAGGATTGACGAAAGGGTTGGGACGCTGTCGATGCCATTTTGAAGGGTGAGGACGGCGGTTTGGTCGCTGAGTGCGGGGCGGAGGAGTTGGGCGGCGGGTTGGGTGTCGTAGCAGTTGACGGCGAAGATGACGAGGTCGAATTGGGCGTTGGCTTCTTCCGGGCGTTCGACGGCGTTGACGTGGTGGACGTGGCGGGTTCCGGTTTCGCTGACCATGCAGAGGCCGTGGTCGCGGATGGCCTGGAGGTGGGGGCCGCGGGCGACGAAGGTGACGTGGTGGCCAGTCTGAAGAAGGCGGGAGCCAATGAAGCCGCCGACGCCGCCGGAACCCATGATGAGGATTTGCATAGGGGCTGCTTCTTTAGGTGGGTAGAGGGTTCATTGTGGCTTGCTGGAGGGAAGGGTTCACACTCCTTCGCTTTCCAATTGCGAGGTGTTGTGTAGCCGGAGGGTGGGTGCCCGGAAAACCCCTCACCGAATTCGGGCGAAGACGTCGGAATCCCGGATCGGGTCCGGGGCAGGCAGGGGCAGGATATGCCTCACCCCCAGGAGACCCTTGCGTAACCCTGGGGATGGGTGCCCGGAAGACCCTCACCCCAACCCTCTCCCAGAGAGAGACCTTTGCGTACTCCGAGCCTGGTTGCGCGGAAGACCCCTCACCGATTTCGGCCGAAGACGCCCGAATCTGCCTCTCCCCTTGGAGAGGGTGAAGAGCGGCGGCCCCTTGAATGAATTGACACCGAACACCGTTGCATTACCCAAGGTGCGAGTACGAGTGGCCGAAGATTCGAGGGGCAGGGGTGTTGTGCAAAGGTCTCCAGAGGGAGAGGGAGAACGAGACATCCCGTCTTCGCGGACGAGGCGGGGTTTTGCGAAGGTCTCCCAGGAGAGAGGGATTGAGCCGCGGCTGCACATTCGAGGGCGAGGTGGCCAGGCAAGGGTCTCAAGCGGGAGAGGGAGCAAGTGCCGCCGCACCGTTGAGGAGAAGGGGCGATTTTCAACGGTCTCTGAGGCGAGAAGGTGGGGGATTCGATGGCCAGGGGAGCTGTGCAATCGTCTCTCTGCGCGCGCATGACCGGGGTGGGGCGAGCATCAGGGTGAACCGCGCGACGCAGCCGTTGGCTAGGCGAGGGCGGGGAATTGGGCGCATACTGAATAGACGTGGCAGTGGCGCCTGGGGGTGAACCCGGCGCTGACATGGGCGGTGGAGGCTCTGTGGCAAGCGCACCGTCCGAGGCTGGGCCATCGGTAACCCTGCAGCGGCCTTCCATCGTCATCCTGCTAGGCGTGCTGTTGGTGGCCGCGATGGTGACGACATCGCCCATCGCGTACTGGTTGCTGTACGCGCTGGGCGGCCTGGTGATTCTTTCGTACGTGTGGACGCGTAACGCCGCCCGCTCCCTGGAACTGCGCCGTCGGCTGCGGGGACACCAGATCACGGTCGGCGACGAGGTCCAGGAGGACTTCGAACTCATCAATACCGGCCGCCTGCCGATTCTGCTGGTGGAAGTGGATGACCACTCGGAGCTGCCGGGCTACCAAGCGTCGGTGGCCGAGAGCCTGGGTCCGCGGCAGCGCAAGCGCTGGATATCGAGGGGCGTCGCGAGTCGGCGCGGCCTCTACGGCCTGGGACCGACCGATCTGCGTATCGGGGATCCGTTTGGAATCTTCGCCTCGGAACGGCGGATCGATATCCGGAATACGATCGTGGTGTATCCGCCGATCTCGATCATGGCCGACGTTGAAATCCCGGCCGGGTCGATGGTTGGCACGTCGCGGTCGTCGATTCGAACTCACCAGGTGACGTCGGACGCCGGCGGGATCCGGGAGTTCCAGCCGGGCGATCCGCTGAAGCGGATTCACTGGCTGTCCAGCGCGCGGCGCTCGCAACTCCTGGTCAAGGAATTCGATCTCGAGCCGACGGCCAACCTCTGGATCGCGCTGGACCTGGATCGGTCGGTGCAGGCCGGACACGGCGACGAGTCGACGGAGGAGTACGGCGTCAAGATCGTGTCTTCGCTGGCGCATCAGTTCGTGCGCGACAACAAGGCCGTGGGATTAGTAGCCATGAGTCGACAAGGGCGCTACCTGATCGAGCCGCAAAAGGGTCTGAAGCAGCTGTGGCGCATCCTGGAAACGCTGGCGGTGGTGCAGGCCACGGGTACCGCGCCGTTTCACGAGTTTCTGACCGCCAGCGCGGCCGGGCTGGGTCGCGGAACGAGCCTGGTGGCGATTACGCCGTCGGCGGACCCGCGGTGGCTGACGAGCCTGACGCAACTCGGCCATCGCGCGATTTACCCGATGGCGGTGGCGTTGGACGCCTCGACCTTCGGGCCGGCGGAGTCGAACGCCGGCCTGAGCCAGGCGGCAGGCGCTTCGGGCATCGGCTTTGTAAGCGTCGACCGCGGGATGCGCTTTGAGATGATTCGAGCGGACGGCCGCAACCTGGCGGAGTTTGAACGCAGCCAGCGCCGGCCGGTGACGCTGGCGCCGGCGTGAGCACTCGATGACCGCGGCCGTCGCCAGCCGTCCGCGTCCGCTGGCGCGCGCCCTGCAACTGCCGCGTACGGCCTGGCTGCCGCTGACGCTGATCGCCGCAACCACGCTGGCGCCGCTGATCAGCGTTCACACGGTTGGCTGGGCACCCGGCACGGAGGTGCTGCTGTCGGTAGCCGTTGTGGCGATCCTGTTTGGGTTTGCGCTGTCGCGCAGCCGCCTGTCGTCGATCTGGATCGTCGTAATCGGGATGGTCAGCGACCTGGTCGTCGCCTACGTGGTGGCCTCGGAAGCGTTTCCGGGACCGCTGGACGGCATTCGAAACTTCGTCCTGCTCTTTGGCGAAACCGTGGAGTGGGTGCAACTGCGGCAGGCCGGAAACCTGGTGCGCGAACAGCCGCTGACAGCGGCTGTCGGCGAAAGCGCGGGACTGCTGCAGGACCTGTTCTTCCGCTTGGAGTCGTGGTTCCAGGCCGCGTTTGCCTTCCAGGTCAGCCGGGACAACATCGTGTTTCTCTTCTGGATGACGATGGCCGCGTGGGGGATGGGATTCACGGCGGCCTGGGCGGCATTCCGCCTGCGCAATGCCTACCTGGCCATCGCCCCCGGCACGCTGGCGATTGCCGTCAACATCACCTACGTGGGACCGGACTGGCCGCCGTTCGCGGTGTTCCTGATCGCCGCGCTGGCCCTGACCGTGCACACCCGGCTGTCCTGGCTGGAAGCTCGCTGGAACGACACGCGGACGGACTATTCCGAGGAGCTTGGCCCCACGGTTCTGATTGTGAGCGCCTTGCTGATCACGGCCGTGGTGTTCCTGGCGCTGATCCTGCCGCGGGCGGCCGGGAACCCGCTGGCCGAGGCTTTCTGGACCTACATGGGGGACGGCTGGGGCAACGTGGAAGCGGGGATCCAACGAGTGTTCGGGGGTGTGTCCAATCCCTCGGGTTCGACGCTGGCGGGACGGGAAACGCTGGCATTGACGGGACCCGAGCCGTTTGCGCGCAAGGAAACGCTGATTATCGAGAGCACGGTGCCCTCGTACTGGCGGGGCCAGACTTTCGACACTTACACGGGACAGGGGTGGCGCAGCACGATGCGGCTGCTGGAAGGACGCCGAGCCAACGAGCCGATAACCGAGAGCCTGAATCTGAAGTCGCGGCTGGCGTCGCGCTCGAATATCGAGATCCTGGATTCGAACTCAGCGATTCTGTTCGCGCCGGGGGACGCCCTGCGTCTCAACCGCCCGTACCAGGTGCAGGTGGAAGAACGAGAAGTCGCCATTGAGGACTACGCGTCGATTCGCGCGACTCGCCGGGTGGGACAGCGGCTCGTCTATTCGGTGGACTCGACGCTGGCGGCGGCGACGACACAACAGCTCCGGACGGCGCCCACCGTGTACCCGGCATGGGCGGAGCGCTACATCGAGCTGCCCGAGCTGCCCCCGCGAGTGCTTGAGTTCGCCGCCCGCCTGGCCGAGACGGGCGAGACGGCCGTGGACCGGGCGCGCGCGGCCGAGTTTTTCATGCGGCGATTTCCGTACGCGCAGGACACGGAGCCGCTGCCGCCGGATCGCGACGCCACCGACTACTTTCTCTTTGACCTTCGTCGAGGCCACGCCACGCAGATCGCTTCCAGCATGGCTGTGCTGGTTCGAGCCATGGGCATCCCGGCTCGCGTAGCGGCCGGCTATTCCGAGGGCGTCTTCGATCCGATCACGCAGCGCTACATCGTGAATCCCACCGACTCGCACACGTGGGTGGAGGTGTTCTTCCCGACGTACGGGTGGGTGCTCTTTGAACCGTCCGGATTCCGAGCTCCGGAGGTGCGCGGGGGGGCGACCGAGGGTGTCGAAGGGCAGGGGCTGAACCCGGACGCCGCGGACTTGTCGGAGGTGGACGACTTCCTAGACGAACTTGAAGACATGGACGTGGGCAGTTTCCAGCCGCTGGATCCATCCCAGGGCACGAACCGGATTCAAGAGTTTCTGGCCAACCTTGGCGGGGCGGTTCTGGCGCTGATCGTTTTTGGCTTGGCGCTGGTCGCGGTGGGAATGCTCTATCTCCTCGGGTCGCTCGTTCGCGACCTGATCCAGAGTCCGCAAGCTGCGGTGGGGCGCCGGTATGAGCGAATGGTCCGATGGGCGGGACGCGCTGGGTACAATACGCGCCGCGGGTTCACGCCGGTGGAACTTGGCCGCCAGCTGGCCGCCGAGCTCTTTCCGGCGCCCGCCACGCAAGCGCCCACCCATCTTGCCGCCCCGCCCGAAGTCGTAGCGGAGACCTATGTTCGCGCCACCTACGGCCGGCGGCAGATCACACGCTCGGAGCGACGCATGGTTGACAAGGCCTGGCGGCGGGTGCGCTTGCGGCTGGTCGCACGCATGATCGGTCGGCCTTTGCGCCGCCTCACACCTTCGCGAGCCTGAGCGTGGACCTGGCAGGCGTTCGCGACATCGCGGTGGTGGTGCTGGCGGCGGTGGCGCTGGTCACGACGATCGTCATCCTGATTACCGGGATGCTGGTGTGGCGTCTGCTGGCGGCAATTCGGGCCGATGTCACGCCGATCATTCAGTCGGCCCGGGAGACGGTGGACACCGTGAAAGACACCACAGAACTTGTGAGTGACGTGGTGAAGGACGGTACGAGTTCGACTTCGGGCGCCCTCAGGAAGCTTCGCCGGGTTCTGCAGATGGCGCTGCGCTGGTGGAGATGAGTGGAATCGCACATGGCCTGGATCATCATTGGGGCAGCCGCCGGGTTTTTTGTTGGGGGAGCGATAGGCACGATTGCCGCGCCTCAGCAGGCGCAGAAGATCATGGACACGCTGCCGGAACGGTTGAGCGCCATCCGCAACGCGGCGGAAGAGGCGGCCAGGGAGGCTGAAGCGACGGTGCGCCGTCGTTCCCAACGCTCGCGCGGGCGTCGGCGCCGACGCAGCCGGCGACGCGGCAGCCGGTCCTGATGGAAGCCGCGCGCGATATCGCGATCATCGTCCTGGTCGTCCAGGGGCTGATCATTGGGCTGGCGGCGTTCGTGGCCGGAGTTTTGGGGGCCATCGCCATCGTGGAAGCCACGGTGAACGTGCGGCGCGGCCTGCGGCGAAGCGCCGCGAAGATGGAGCGGACCAACAAGCGTGTTGACTCGATTATCGAGACGCGTGTGCTGCCGCCGATCATCCAATACCACCGCGGGCGGGCGGCGGCGCGATCCACGCTGGAGCAGGCGCGACGGGCGTTGGACGATCTGAAACGGACCGCGGGGGTCGGCGGCGGCTAGACGGCGCGCAGGGCGGGGGCGTTGCTTACGCGCAGCTGAGCTCGTCTCGCAATGCTCGGAGCTGTCGGTAGCAGCCGACGAGGTCTTTAAGCGAGTAGCGCGTGTTCAGGCCGCTGGGGCTGGGAACCAGAAATACCACTGAGGACTGCAGCGCGCGGGGCTGACGGCCCGGCCTCAGGCGCGGCGGTGCAGGACGGCCTTCGCCGTACTTGAGGTAGCTGCGGTAGCCGCCAATGCCCTGAAAGCAGACGATGCGGGGCCGGAAGCGCTTGATCTTCTCCGTGAGCACCGGCGCCCAACGGCGGTAGTCGGCGGCTCTAAGGTCCCTGGCCGTAGGGGTTGGGCGCTTCACAACATCGGTGAGTCCGATGCCGAAGTTCAGGACGCGGGCGTCCGTTTCAGGCCACAAGGGCTCGCCGAACAGGCCGGCCCGGTTGGCGGCGTTCCAGAAGCGATTGCCGGGCCCGGCGTAGTAGTGGCCAGCCCGAACGGAAGAAGCGCCGGGATTGATGCCGACGATCAGGATGTCGAGTCCGGGTGCAAGGTAGTCGGGCAGCGTGGTGCGTGGTTTCGCGCATTCGCCGGCTGGGCCCTGGCAGGGCGTTTGCGGTACCACGGCAAGACTCCGCACACTTTTTGCAGATCGCTATTGAACCAGACGGTTTGCAAATTACCGAGGCGCCTCCGGATCGCATGACTGTCGCCGAAGCATCGACGGGCGCTGTGTCCGGCGTGCGGCTGCCGGCGGTGATTTCCGCCGACGACATTTCAGAGCGCGTTGGCGAGCTTGGCGCGGAAATCTCGGCGGTTTACGCAGGTCGCGAGCCGGTGTTGGTACTGGTGCTGCACGGGGCGTTTATCTTTGCCGCCGATCTGACGCGCGCCCTGAGCACGGCGCACCAGGTGGAGTCGCTGGCGCTGGCCTCCTATGACGGTCGTGAGTCAAGCGGCGAGGTGCAGGTGGTGAAGGACCTGGGTTGCGACATTGCCGGGCGGGACGTGCTGATCGTGGAGGACATCGTGGATACGGGCAGGACGGCAGCGGCCGCGCTGGAGCTGCTGGAGTCCAGAGGGCCGAGTTCGATCGAGGTAGTGACGCTGCTGGACAAGCCTTCGCGGCGGGTGATGGAGGTGAAGCCGCGCTGGGTTGGGTTCGAGATCGAAAACGTATTCGTGGTTGGCTACGGGCTGGACCTGGATGGGCGATTCCGGGGGCTGCCGTATATTGCTGACGCCGACGCCATGGATTTGAAAGGCGCTCCATAGCCTTATGCCTCTGGTCACGGTCGATGATCGCAGTGTTTCGCTTGACGTGCGCGGTGCCGGAAATACGACGGTCTTGTTCATCCACGGGATTGGGCCCGGTGGCGCCGCGTGGGACCTGGTCACCCAGGGGCTGGCCGACGCGTGCCGCGCGTTCGTGCTGGACTTGCCCGGGTTTGGCAGGAGCGAACGCGGGAATGCGACTGGCTCCATCGACGACGCGGCAACGCTGGTTCATCGGGTGCTGCACGCGCAGGGGAACACCCAGGCGCTGCCGGTCGTGGGACACGCGTACGGAGGGCTGGTCGCGCTGAACTTCGCCGCTCGCTTCCCAAGTCACGTGAGCCACCTGGCCCTGGTTTCGACGGCGGGCTTCGACCGGGATCCAGGAGCAAGCGTGGAGCGACTGAACGGAATCGAGAACGGTGGCTGGGATGCCGACGGGGCCGACGCATGGCTACGCGCAGGGTTGGTGGAGGACCTGGCGGAAGCGCACTTTGCCGCGATGCGTGATGCCACGGCCGCCGTGGATGCCGACCTGATAGGCGGTTGCCTGGCCAGCAGCGCGCGCCGGGTGTTGCTGGAGGAGGCAACCGAAATTACGTCGCCGACGCTGCTGGTGCGCGGTTCGGACGATTCGTTTGTTCGCGAGAGCGATGTGCAGATCCTGGCCGCCCGGTTGGCCGCCGCCGAGGTCTTTACGCTACCCAACGTGGGCCACTGGCCGAGCCTGGAGGCTCCCGACGAGTTGCGGGCCGAATTGGTGCGTTTCCTGGGGCTCTGAGCGCGGACGGGTAGTGCTAGCCTTCGCGCCAATGCGCGCGCCACACGAGGGACACTGGGCATGAAATTCGTTCGCTACGCCACCGAATCCGGACCGGCTCTTGGTTCCCTGAAGGAGTCAGGCGCCATTTACGCCGTCAGCGGCGACATGTTCGGCGACTACGAGGTTGGGGCGCAGGTCGGCACGGTGGACGACCTGGAGTTGCTGGCGCCGGTAGACCCCAGCAACGTGATCGCGGTTGGGGCGAACTACCTGGCGCACATCCTGGAAGGCCACGACGAAGACGCGATTCCGAAGTTCCCGATGCTGTTCATGAAGCCCAACTCGGCCATCACCGGTCCGGGCGCGCCGATCGTGCTGCCGGACCCGGCGAAGTTCACCCAGTCGATGAACGACCCGGACCTGCAGAAGGATCCGTTCGGCGAGGTGCATTACGAGGCCGAGCTGGTGGCAGTGATCGGGAAGACGTGTAGGAACGTCTCCGAGGACGAAGCGCTGGACTACGTGCTGGGCTACAGCTGCGGCAACGACGTCAGCGCGCGGGGCCTGCAGTTCAAGGAAATGGCAACCGGCGTGCTGCTGATGGGCAAGGGGATGGACACGTTTGCGCCGCTTGGCCCATGCATCGCCACCGACCTCGACCCCTCAAACCTGGAGATCATGGCCCGGCTGAACGGCGAAACGAAGCAGCACAGCAATACCAACGACCTGCTGTTCAACGTGGCGGCCCTGGTGGCCTACACCTCGCAGGGCGTCACCCTCAGTCCCGGCGACTGCATCTACACGGGCACGTGCGCGGGGCCATCGGCGCTGTCGCCGGGCGATGTGATCGAGATCGAAGTTGAAGGCGTAGGCGTGCTGAGCAACCCGGTGGTGGCCGCCTAAGGCACCCCAGCGAGAAGCGGCATGATCCGCGGATTTGAGTTGCCGTACGGCGACGAGACGCTTGCCGTCGGCACGGCGGGCGTTGAGCTGACGGGGGTCTACACGCCCCGACCGACCGAGCCGGCCCTTGCACCCGAGGCACTCATCCGGCAAGCGCTGGATAGCCCGATCGGGTCGGAGTCGCTGCGCGAGGCGGCGCGGGGCAAGGCCAGCGCCCTGGTGCTGATCGACGACATCACGCGGGAGACCCCGGCAGACTTGCTGCTGCCGCCGATCCTGGACGACCTGGTAGCGGCGGGGATCGCGGCGGACGACATCCTGGTGATGATCGCGCTGGGCACGCACCGGCCGATGACGGACGCCGAGATCAGGCACAAGGTCGGCGACGAGGTGCTGGCGCGGGTGCGGGTGACGCAGCACGACCACCGCACGGCGCCCTTGCGCGACCTGGGCGTGACGCCGAGCGGAACTCCGATCGAGGTCAACGAGCACCTGTTTGAGGCCGACATCGTGATTGGGACCGGGGCGGTGGTGCCGCACCACATTGCAGGGTTCTCGGCAGGCGCCAAGATCGTGCAGCCGGGAGTTTCGGGCGCGGCCACCACGGCCGCCACGCACATGTTCAGCGCCAGGGCGCGGACGCCGTTGCTGGGACGAGTGGATACGCCGGTACGCGCCGAGATGGAGCTGATTGCCGAGCGCTGCGGCATGCAGCACGTGCTGAATGTGACGCTCAATGCCGACGGGCGAGTTGTGACCGCTCGATTCGGCGCCACGCGGCCGACATATCGACGGACGGTCGAAGACGCCCGGCGGATTTACGGCGTTCGCGCGCCCGCCGGGCTGGACGCGGTGGTGGCCGGGTCGCATCCGTGCGACATCGAGTTCTGGCAGGCCCATAAGAGCCTGTATCCGGCGATGCTGATGGTGCGGCCGGGCGGGACGATCATCGTGGTGACGCCCTGTCCCGAAGGCGTGGCCGTGACGCACCCCGACATGCTGGACTACACGGCGCAGCCGGCGGATGCGTTGCTGCGACGCTACGAGCGCAACGAGATCGACGACCGCGTGGCCGCATCGCTGGCCGTGGCCTGGGCCAGGGTCCGGGAATACGCGCGCGTGGTGCTGGTATCGGACGGCATCGCGCGGCACGAGGCAGAGGCGCTGGGATTCGCTACCGCGCCGGACGTGGAAACCGCGCTTTCAACCCTGGCAAGGACAAGCGGCTCCGCGCCGCAGGTTGGGGTCTTGACGCACGCACCGGACACGCTG
>JAPPFO010000298.1:0-7300 GCA_028875175.1 Chloroflexota bacterium
ACTCAATCAACGCCCCCTCAGCCGTCCGGGAGACCCCAATGCGTATCGACCGTCTCGACATCTACTACGTCAGCATGCCCCTCATCTACCCCTGGCGAACCGCCTACGGCGAAGACCACGCCATCGACTCCGTCCTCGTCAAGGCCACCTCTGGCGACGCCACCGCCTGGTCCGAGGCCACCCCCTTCCGCGCCCCCCACTACGTCCCCGAATCCGCCGGCACCGTCTACCACCTCGTCAGCGAAATCTTCGGCCCCCTCGTCGTCGGCCGCGAATTCGACACCGCCGCCGACCTCGACGCCCGCCTCGCCCCCTTCAAGGGCAACGGCTTCGCCAAGGCCGCCATCGAGCTTCTGTGGTGGACCCTCGAAACCAAGCGCACCGGCACCCCCTTGCACACCCTCGTCGGCGGTTCCGATGCCGACGTCATCGCCGGCGCCGACTTCGGCATCCTCGACTCCTTCGACGACCTCCTCGCCGACATTCAGAAAGCCGTCGACGCCGGCTTCCCCCGCATCAAGCTCAAGGCCCGCCCCGGCTGGGATGTCGAGATGCTCCACGCCGTCCGCGGCTCCTTCCCCGACGCCATCTTTCACATCGACTGCAACGCCGGCTACACCCTCGACGACCTCGACACCTTCAAGACCATCGACCAGTTCCGCCTGGCCTTCATCGAGCAGCCCCTCCAGTGGGACGACGTCATGGACCACGCCGAGCTCTCCCGTCACATCGAGACCCCCGTCTGCCTCGACGAGTCCGCCCGCGAACTCCGCATGATCCAGCAGGCCCTCGAAATCAACGCCTGCCAGTACGTCAACATCAAGCCCGGCCGTTCCGGCGGCTTCACCCGTTCCATCAAGATCCACGACATGTGCCGCGATGCCGGCGTCCCCGTCTGGATCGGCGGCATGCTCGAAAGCTCCGTCGGCGCCGCCCTCGCCATTGAGCTCGCCACCCTCCCTAACTTCACCTACCCCGGCGACCTGTTCCCGTCATCCAAGTTCTACGTCCAGGACCTCGCCGAACCCGCCCTCGAACTCACCGACAACCTCACCTTCACCCCCCTCACCACCCTCCCCGAACCCGTCCCTGAGCGGCTCGAGGCCATGACCATCAAAACCACCACCCTCACCCAGGCAGACGCCCTCCCCGACCACAAATGACGAGTTAACTCCGCGACAACCCCCACTGCCATCCCGGCGTCCCCGGCCGTTCCCACTACAACCCAAACCGCACCGCCCAGACCGCACCCTCCCGCGGCCGTTTGTCCGCCGCCGCGGCCAAAACCTAGAATCGGCCCTCACTAGAGGAGTGCACGTTTGGCCGGATTCGCCCACCTCCACGTCCACAGCGAATTCAGCCTGCTCGACGGCTTCTGTCGCATCCCCGACCTCATCGAGCGCACCGCCGCGCTCGGTATGAACTCGGTCGCCATCACCGACCACGGCGCCATGTACGCCGCCGCCGACTTCTACCTGGCTGCCCGCGACAAGGGCGTTCGCCCCATCATCGGCTGCGAGGTCTACGTCGCCCCCCGCTCCCACACCGACCGCGACCCCGCCCTCGACCGCCGCTCCTTCCACCTCACCCTGCTCGCCCGCAACCTCACCGGCTACCGCAACCTGGTGCGCTTGGTCTCGCGCGCCAGCCTGGACGGCTTCTACTACAAGCCCCGCGTCGACCGTGACCTCCTGGCGGCCCACGCCGAAGGCCTGATTAGCCTCTCCGGCTGCCCCTCCAGCGAACTCTCACGAGCCGTCACCTCCGGCAACCTGGCCCGTGCCGAAGACATCGCCCGCTGGCACGCCGACACCTTCGGCCCCGACAACTACTACCTCGAGATCCAGCGCCCCGGCCTGCCCGACCAGGAACCTCTGGCGCAGGGCCTCATCCAGCTAGCCGGCGGCCTCGGCCTGCCCCTTGTTGCCTCCAACGACGTCCACTACCTCACCCCCGACGACAAGGACGCCCACGACATCCTGCTCTGCATTCAGACCGGCAGCCTCGTCGCCGACACCGACCGCATGCGCATGGAGGGCGAGTGGTACCTCAAGTCCCCCGAGGAAATGGCCCAGGCCTTCGAGGACCAGCCCGACGCCCTGGCCAACACCGTCGCCATCGCCGAGCGCTGCGACCTCGATCTGCCCTTCGGCCGCATCGCCATGCCCTCCGTCGAGGTTCCGAATGGCCAAACGGTCAAGTCGCACCTGGCCGAACTGGCCACCGAGGGCCTGGCCCGTCGCCTTCCGAATGCCGACGCCAGGTACCGCGAACGCCTCGCCTACGAGCTCGACGTCATCGACCAGACCGAATTCGGCGAGTACCTGCTGCTGGTGCGCGAGATATTCGCCTTCGCCCGCGGCAAGGGCATGTTGACCGCCCCCCGCGGCTCGGTGAACGGCAGCCTCGTCGCCTTTGCCACCGACATGTCGGACATCGACCCGATCGAGCACGACATCATCTTCGAGCGCTTCCTCACCATCGGCCGCAAGGGCTCCATGCCCGACGTTGACATGGACTTCCCCAGCGACCGCCGTGACGAAGTCATCGAATACATGATCCGCCGCTTTGGCGCCGACCACGTCGCCCAGATCGTCACTTTCGGCACGCTGGCCGCTCGCGCCGCCGTACGCGACGTCGGGCGCGTGCTCGGCATGGAGTACGGCCTGACCGACCGGGTGGCCAAGCAGATTCCCGTCAACCCGGTCGATCCCTACACCATCGGCCGCTCGCTTGACGAGGTCGACGAACTCAAGCGTCTCTATCAGGAGGACGACGCCGTCCGGCGGTTGCTGGACTCCGCCCAACGCATCGAGGGTGTGGCCCGGCACGCGTCGACCCACGCCGCCGGGCTTGTGGTGTCCAGGGATCCCCTGCAGGAGCACGTACCCCTCACGCGCTCGGCCGAGGGCCGCCCGGTCGCGCAGTTCACCTTCCAGACCATCGAAAAGATCGGCTTGCTCCAGCTCGACGTGCTGGGGCTGTCCAATTTCCGCACCATCCAGCACGCGTTGCGGCTGGTGGAGCAGGCCACCGGCCAGGCGCTGGCGCCGCAGGACATCCCCCTCGACGACGACAAGGCCTTTGCCCTGCTGCGGCGCGGCCGCACCGTCGGCATCTTCCAGATGGAAGGCGCCGGCATGACGCGCACCCTGCGCGACCTGGCCCCCACCAGCATCGGCGAAGTCGCCGCCATCATCGCGCTCTACCGCCCCGGCCCCATGGCCAACATCCCCACCTACATCGACCGCAAGCATGGTCGTTCCGCCCCCGAATACCTCCACGAACGACTCGAGCCGATCCTCCGCGAAACCTACGGCGTGCTCGTCTACGCCGACCAGGTGCTCATGATCGCCCGCCACCTGGCCGGCTACTCCTGGGACGAGGCCGACAACTTCCGCCGGGCCGTCGGCAAGAAAATCCGCGAAGCCCTGCAAAGCGAACACGAGAAGTTCGTGGCGCGGTCCGTGCAGGAAGGGATTCCAAACCACGTCGCCGAGGAAATCTTCGCGCTGATCGAGCCGTTCGCCGGCTACGGCTTCAACAAGGCCCATGCCGTTTCCTACGCCGTCATCGCCTATTGGACCGCCTGGCTCAAGGCCCACTACCCCGTGCAGTTCCTCACCGCGCTGCTGGACACCGACGCCGGCGACGTCGGCAAGGTCGCCAGCATCCGCATGGAAGCCGAACTGCTGGGTGTCAACGTGCTGCCGCCCAACATCAACCAGAGTGGCGTTTCGTTCGAGCCCAGCGGCGACTCGATCGTGTTTGGGCTGACGGCCATTAAGAACGTGGGGGAGGCTGCCGTCGAGGCCATCGCGGCGGCTCGCCAGGAGGGCGGCCCGTTCAATTCCCTATCCGACGCCTGCGAGCGCGTAGATCTTCGTCGCGCCCCCAAACGAGCCTGGGAGTCGCTGATCAAGGTCGGCGCCCTGGACGAGCTGGGCGAGCGGCAAGCGATGCTGGAGGCGCTGGAACCGGCCATGAAGCGCGGCCAGCGCACCCAGGCCGACCGTGCCGCGGGACAGACAACGATGTTCGGAATCGGCCTGCTGCCCGAGTCGACCGAGCCGGCGCTGGAGCTCCCGGACGTGCCGGCGGCAGCCGAGGCTGAGCGGCGTCGCTGGGAGAAGGAACTGCTCGGGCTCTACGTGACACCCAGCCCGCTCTCCGACCCCACCATCGGCGAGCAACTCGCAGCCAACGTCGACGTCCGTATCTACGAGCTTGAAGACACCCACCACGGCCAGTCCATGACGATAGGAGGCATCGTCGCCAGCCAGCGCGCCTTCATGACCCGCAAGGGTCAAATGATGGGCGCCGTAACTCTTGAGGATCCGCCGGGGGCAATCGAAGTGATTTGCTTTCCCCGCATCTGGCAGCACATCGCGCCGGACTTGAACAACGACCAGGTCGTTCTGGCGAGCGGTCGAATCGAGGGCGACGACGCCTCACCCAGGATGCTCGCCGACAACATCTACACGCTATCGGCTGCCACGGCGTCGAATGAATCCTCGGCGGACACCGCTGCGGCAACGGTGACCGCTCCAACCGACTACGAGGACAAACCGCCCACACCGCGCGAGGCCGAGCCGTCAACCGATTTCTACATCCCTGAGCCGATACCCGAACCTGAAGAAACTGCTCCGATTCCGGAAGTAGCCGAGTCCGAGCCTACCGGTGTGTCAGACGCTCCGGCCGTCTATGAGCCTGACCCGGTACCCGAGCCACAAGTCACAGAGCCGTCGCACGCCGCCGCCAACGGTTCGGATTCACCCAGTCCTGCTGATCCGCCGGCCGAGCCCGCGCCCAGCGGTGCAACCAACGGAACGGATGACGTCGCAGTGCCCACCGCCAGCGGCAACGATGCCACCCCCGCAACCAACGGTTCGACGAATGGCTCGCCTCCCGCGGCCGAGGCCGACGAACCGGCTCCGCCGCCTCCTGCCATTCCCCTGCCCAACCGCGTGATTGTGACCCTCCGGCGCAGCCCCGACCCGAGCTTTGACCTCGACCTGCTCAAACGCCTGGACGCGGCGACGACGTCCAACGAAGGCCGAATCCCTCTGCATCTCCACATCGTCAAGACCGACGGCTCGATCGCCCGCCTCCGCTGGTCACGCGACGTCCAACCCGACGACACCCTGCTCGCCGAACTCAGCGCCCAATTCGGCAAAGACAGCGTCGCCGTCGCCTGAGTCCGCCCGCTCCTAGAACCAGTCGTTCGGAAACTCCACCGGCGACACAATGTCCCCGAAGCTTCCAAACTCCTCCGCCACCTTCAGCGCCGCCACATCGGCGTGCAACTCCTCGATCGAGGTTGGACCAATCACGTTGACGTCGATGTCCGGGCAAGCCAGCGAGTAGGCCAAAGCCGCCGTCGGCAGGCTCATCCCGTGAGCCTGGGCGCGCTGCTCCATGTGGCGCACCTCATTCAGCACCTCCGGCGCGGCGTCCCGGTAGCTGTACCGCGCCCCTTGCACCGCGCCCGTGCCCAGGATGTTCCCGCCAAACGGGCTGATGTTGATTACACCCAGGTTGTGCCGGCGCGCGTGCGGATGGATGCGCCGCGCCGCGTCCTGGTTCAGCAACGTGTAGTGGTGGTACGAGCCGATGATGTCGAACTCCCCGCTCTCCGCCGCCATCGCCGCGAAGTCCGCATTGCCCACCGCCGTACCGATCGCGCCCACCAGCCCCTCGGCCTGCAACCGCCGTAGCGCCGCGAGCGTGCCGTTCGGCCCCACGATCTCGTCCCAGTGGTCCGGCGTCGCATCGTGCACCTTGACCACCGGCAGACGCTGCAGCCCTAGTTCTTCCAGGCTGCTGTGCACGCTCCGGACCGCCCGATCCGGACCAAAGTCGTACTCGACGCCGTTGTCGGCCTTGTAGCGCCCGATCTTGGTGACGATCAGCAGGTCGTCCGGTGGATCGGCCTCCGTCAGCCGGTCAGCCAGCCACCCCTGCTCGTACGACGGCGCGGAGTCCACGTGCCGGATCCCCAGGCGGAACGCCTCGCGCAACAGCTCAACGTACGCGTCGTCGCCCACCCGGCCGATCCAGTTGGCCGAGCCCAGCGCCAGCTTGGTGGACCGCACGCCCGACCGCCCCAGCGTCACGGGCGGAACCTGCGGCAGGTCGTTGGTCATGGCGATCACCGTCCGGTCCAAGCGCCAACCTCATCGTGCGTCCGCGCACGGTTCGCCGCAACCCACACAGCTCCCAACGTGCTGGATCCCGGCCACCGAAGCGCGAATCGGGCAATATCGGTGCCAACCAGACTCGTCCCTTGGAGCCCACACCGTGGCCGAACCGATTCCGCATTTCGACGTCGAGCTTGAGGACGTATCCGGCCGCCTCACCGAACTGGTCGAGCCCGGCGCCAATCTCGAACGCATCGCCGGCGGCCTCGGGTTCACCGAGGGCCCCGTCTGGCTCGGCGACCACCTGCTCTTCAGCGATATTCCCAACGACCGCATCTGCCGCTGGCGCCAGCTGCCCGAAGGCCCCGAACTCACGACCTTCCGCGCGTATAACGGCTCCACCAACGGCCTAACGCTCGACCGCGAGGGACGCCTGCTCGGCTGTACCCACGGCGCCCGCGCCGTAATCCGGTTCGACCAGAACAACCAGCCCACGCCCATCGCCACTCACTTCAAGGGCGGTCGCCTGAACAGCCCCAACGACATCGTTGTAAAGCGCAACGGCGACATCTACTTCACCGACCCGCCCTACGGGATCGCCGATCTGCCCCCCGAGGCCCAGGAACAGCCCGACTGCGGCGTCTACCGGCTGGGAACCGACGGCGCCCTCACCCTCCTGACCGACCGCTTCCTCAAGCCCAATGGGCTCGCGTTCTCGCCTGACGAGCAGACCCTCTACATCGGTGACTCCGGCGGTCCGCGCGACATCTGGGCCTTCGATGTTGCGGTCGACGGCACGCTGGACAACCCGCGCCAATTCGTCGACATGGACCCCTACCCCGAACCCAACAACCCCGACGGCATGAAGTGCGACAAGGCAGGCCGTCTCTGGTCCACTGGACCCGGCAACGCCGTGTGGGTGATCGAGCCGGACGGCACGGTGGTCGGCCTCGTCAAGTTCCCCGAACAGCCCGCCAACCTCGCCTGGGGCGGCCCCAACTGGTCCACCCTCTTCGTCACCGCCCGCGGCAGCGTCTACCGCGTCCAGACCAACACCACCGGCGTCCGCGTGCCCTCATGATCAGACATCAGTGATTCGTTCACATCCGGGGAAGACCCGAGAGCGAATCGCACGACTCGACGACTACATCCGTGAGAAC
>JAPPFO010000298.1:7310-11512 GCA_028875175.1 Chloroflexota bacterium
ACTTGCTCTCAGACGGTTCCTTCATTTGCGGCAGTCTTGATGAGTGTCGCGGGAGCCGCTGTGGACTTCCCTTCTTCGAAGGCCAAATGAGCCACGTCGGCAAGCACTACGATCTGGAATTGCACGGGCGACCCATTCGAATCGTCATAGTAGGCCAAGAGTGTGGGCATGGACCAAAGTGCATTGAACGTTCGCGGCGATCGAGCATCATCGTTGACGGCTCAGGGAAAGCAGGGTTTAGGAAACGCAATCCGCATATGAAGGGAACCACGTCCTTGCTCCGCCTGCTTCTCGGACGCGATCCCGGATTCGACAAGGACGGCGAGCGGCTCTTGGACGGACATATTTTCGACGGATTCGCCTTAGTCAACTATCTCCTTTGCACCGCGCTGGAAAGTCCTAGGTCAGACGCAGCATTCGGCGGCGGCAAGGGACATTCGAGCGAAACTATGCGTCGCAACTGCGCTCCCCACTTTCTCCGAACGCTTGAGATTCTTGAACCTACAGTGATAGTCGCTCAAGGCAAGGGTGTCCGCGAATGGCTCGCGCACGCAATTCAGCCACAGCAACGTGGCCCAATGACAGAGATCGTTGAGATCAATGGAAAGCAAGTCGACCTACTGACATTCGCCCATCCGTCAGCTGGCGGAAGCTACGGTTTCTGGGGGAATAGCCTTCGGTCGAAGTATCTGAGGGAGAGCGTGACGCCCACCATCAAAGCGTTGCTCACAGAACGTCGGTGAGAACCAATTCTGCCGCTCGGCGCCGCGGATAACGTGGTCGGAGTCCGGTTCCGCTGAGCCGATGATCAGCGACGGCCTTCGTCCCGCAATTCCCGAAAGGTCTCATAACTGAGGTCGATCGGCCCAAGTTTTTCATGTCTTCGCCGGATCTGCTCGAGCAGCGCTTGCGGGTCAACCGGCTCGGGACGGACCGCGTCCTTCACTCTGCTGGGAGGCTCGCAGTCCGGGTCTTTCTCGTCATGGCGACTGGCCGCAGCGATTCGGCGGCGCACTTCTTCGGAGAGTTCCCGCGAGGTCATCAGCGGCCCGACTGGAGTATTGGTTCGATATCGTAACCGCAGTGCGCCCCACCGATCATGGGAACCACGTGCCACGGCCCTCACAACAAGGCAAGAACATCCGCATCCGCGTCCGCCCCTACGCCGACCTCGTCCGCTTCTTCCCCGGCGAGGGCCGCATCCGGGTCATTGAAGCCCCCGCCGGCTCAACCGTCGGCGATCTGCTCGATGCCCACGGCCTTGATGAATCACGCCGCCTCACCCTCGGCGTCAACGACGTCCTGGCCTCGCGCGAGACGCAATTGCGCGATGGCGATACGCTGGAGGTCCTGGTCCCGATGTCCGGCGGAATGGGAGCGAGCTGATGGCCCCAACCTCGATCCAGAACCGAATCCTGCGCGTGGACCTGACCGAGCGCCGCTGCTGGACCGAACAGCCCGGCGACGCCTTCTTCCGCAAGCACCTCGGCGGCCGCAACTTCATCGCCCACTACCTGCTGACGGAAACGCCCCGCGGCGCTGACGCCTTCGATCCCGTCAACCGCCTGGTCTTCGCCATGGGCCCCACCACCGGCGTGGCCCTGCCTGGCGCCGGCCGCCACAGCGTGGGCGCCAAGTCGCCGCTGACGGGACTCTTCGGCGAGTCCGAGGCCGGCGGCTACTGGGGATCCGAGCTCAAGCAGGCCGGCTGGGACGGCATCGTCATCCAGGGGCGCGCTTCGGAGCCCGTCTACCTCTGGATCAAGGACGACCAGGTCGAGTTCCGCGACGCTTCTCACCTCTGGGGCAAGATCACCGGGCCCGTCGAAACCGCTATTCGCGAGGAACTCGGCGACCAGCAGATCCGCGTCACCCAAATCGGTCCCGCCGGCGAGAACCTGGTCCGCTACGCCTGCATCGTCAACGACCTGAACGAGGTCGCCGGCCGCACCGGGCTCGGCGCGGTCATGGGCTCCAAGAACCTCAAGGCCATCGCCGTCCGCGGCAGCCGGCGGGTCCAGGTGGCCGACCGCGACCCCGTCAAGGACACCGCCCGCTGGGTCGCCCGCGAAACCCTGGGCGAAGGCGGCAGCCACCACCGCCTCCACACCTGGGGCACCGGCGCCATGGTGCGTTCCAAGCAGCTTGAAGGTCACCTCATCGTCCACAACTTCCGCGACGGGCAACTGGACGGCGCCGGCAACATCGACGCCATCGCCATGCGCGACCAGGTCATCGACCACATGGACCGCTGCTTCGCCTGCTCGGTGCGTTGCAAGAAGCGGGTCAAGATCGACGCGCCCAGGGTCAAGGTCCGGCCCAAGTACGGCGGCCCCGAGTACGAGACCCTGGCCGCCATCGGCACCAACACCGGCGTCACCGACATCATGGCCGTCTGCAAGGGCAACGAGATGCTCAACTACCTGGGCATGGACAGCATTTCCGCCGGCGCCACCATCGCCTGGGCCATGGAAATGCACGAAATGGGCCGCCTGCGCGACGTCAACGGAGACGGCCAGTCCCTCGAGTTCGGCTCGGCCCAGGACCTGCTGGACCTGATCGAGAAGATCGCCTACCGCGACGGCATCGGCGACCTGCTGGCCGAAGGCGCCCTGCGTGCCGCCCGCACCATCGGCGGCGACGCCGAGGACTACGTCGTCCACGTCAAGGGCCTGGAAGTTGCCATGCACGACCCGCGCGCCATGAAGGACATGCGCGACAACTACCCCATCACCCCCACCGGCGGCGATCACACCGGCGCCGGTCTCAAGCGCACCTCCGTCCGCAACACCGTGGGCCTCTGCCAGTTCCTGGACTACGACGACACCAAGGCGCTGGAACTCCTCAACGCCGTGACCGGTTGGGATATGACGCCCGAAGAACTGCACGAGACCTTCGAGCGCGGCCTCACCATGGCGCGCCTCTTCAACCTGCGCGAAGGCATGACCGCCCGGGACGACCGCCTGCCCGAACGCCTGCACCAACCCATTCGCCAGGGACCCCTCAGCGACTACCGCCTGCCCCGCGAGGAAGTCCGCACCTACGTCCAGGGCTACTACCGCGACCGCGGCTGGGACCCCGACAAGGGCCGGCCCTACACCGATACGCTCGAGCACCTGGGCTTTGATGCCTCCGAAGCCGATCTGGAGGATCTGGTCACCGAACGCCCCGAACCCCTCCCCGTCGGCGCGTTGCCCTACACCCTCGAACTGGAGTCAACCGCCGGCCACGAGGAATAGCGGCGAGCGAGCTGCGCCAAGCGCCAGAATGGTGCCTTAGTTCGGTGCGCCGTCAGTGCTCAACCGCGTGCAGCATTATCGAAGTCGACGGGCGAGCATGCGTTCGCCTCCGTGTGGCCGAAGTCAGGCAGAATGGCCACGGGCGCGCATTTCGGAGAAGTGGACGGTGAGCAACGCCAAAGGCTTCTCGGTCCGGATCTTCATTCCGTCCGGTCGTCCCGAAGGACTGCGCATTATCGAGAAGTCCAATTGGACTGGTCGAGCGCTTGCCTTCCCGCGCGCCGTCTTGCCCGAGGTTCGCAAGCGCGAAGAAATCACACGCACCGGTGTGTACATCCTCTGGGGACCCAGTGAAGACGAGGAACTCCCAACGGCCTACGTTGGCGAAGGCGAAACGCTGATGCCCCGGCTGAACAGCCACGCCAAGGAAAAAGACTTCTGGACGCACGGCGTAGCATTTACCAGCAAAGATCAGAATCTGAACAAAGCACACATTCAGTATCTGGAAGCGCGACTGGTGGAAACTGCCAAACAACTGAAGCGATGCACACTGGACAATCAAAACGTTCCGCAGCACCCAACTCTGTCAGAAGCGGACAGGGCCGATGCGGAGCTCTTCCTGGCCGACATGCTGCTGTGTCTGCCTGTCATCGGAGTCAATTTCTTTGAAGAGGTCGAGGTTTCGGTGCCACCTGGTAGCGCTGGGCAGGTCGCGCCGTTCATGAAGGACGGGCAATCGGCGCTACCATCAAGCAGCACCCGCCAATTCGTGCTGGCCGCCAGGGGCGTCGAGGCGCGCGGGCATGTCGGGTCCGGCGGTTTCGTGGTGAGAAAGGACTCGCAGGCCGTAAAGGACGAGGTTCCTTCTGTGCACCCCGGTACCAGCAGACTTCGCGCGACGCTGCGCAAGAACGGCGTGCTGCGCGACTCGGGCGACCACTATCAATTCACACAGGACTATGT
>JAPPFO010000250.1 GCA_028875175.1 Chloroflexota bacterium
CGCTGGCGGAGATCGTGGGCATGGACCCGGACGCGAGCATGGCCGGGCAAATTCACTGGCTGAATCATGCGCAGATCAACACGGACGGGTCGCGGGTGGCGGTGCTGCACCGGTGGCAGCCGTCCGACGGGCCTCGGCAAACGCGGCTGGTGACGCTGGCGCCGGACGGGTCGGACGCGCGGGTGATCTGGGGCGCGCGGCTGGTATCGCATTACGACTGGCGGAGCGCGGACGAGATTCTCGCCTGGGGCGGAGCGCCGACGGCACCGAATGCGTTCTGGGCGGTGAGCGACGTCGGGGCGGAACCGCAGGCGTTTGCGCGGGACGTGCTGACCGAGGACGGGCACTGTTCGTATTCGCCGGACCGGTTGTGGATCGCGAACGACACGTATCCGGACAGCGAGAACCTGCGGCGGCTGATGATCGTGCGGACGGCGGACGGGCTGCGGGTGGACCTGGCGGCGTTTCAAGCACCGCCTGAGTTCGATGGCCCGCTGCGGGTGGACCTGCACCCGCGCTGGAACCGGGACGGAACGGCGCTTTGCATCGATTCCGCGCACGAGGGGACGCGGCAGGTGTACACGGTGGACCTGCGACCGGCGCTGGAAGCCGCGGCAGGGATTCCCGTAGAGGCGACCGGGGACGCCTAGAATGCGCGCCGGCGACATCGCCGGAAGGTCAGGAGAGCGTTCATGAGTTGGGGCATGTCCGGAATGTGCGGGGAGATCGCGGAGCCGCTGGATGAGCAGATCGCCGGTCTGCGGGTACTGGGGGTTCCCCGGGCAAACCTGACGAAGCTGCGCCTGACGGCGGACGGGCCGGCGCTTTCGATCGATGAGCTGAGCGACGAGCAGCTGGCCGAGCTACGCCGGCGGCTGGATGGGAGCGGGATCGGCTGTTACTGCGTGACCTCACCGGTCGCCAAGTACGCGGTGGACACGGACGAAGCCAAGGTCGAGCAGCAGCTCACGCGGTCGATCGAGGCGGCAAACGTGCTGGGCTCACGGTGGATCCGGGTCTTTTCCTTCGCGCCGCGCGACGGCTCGACGGCGGCCGAAGACCGCGACGCCGTGAAGGGCGCATTCGAGCGGCTGGTACGGCGGATCGAAACCGACGGGGACGGGGCGGTGGCGCTGCTGGAGAACAACTACCGCATGTACACGCTGGACGGCGATTCAACGCTGGACATCCTGTCGGACTACGACCCCGGTGAAGTGGCGCTGGCGTTCGACGCGCACGCCTACGTGGTGAGCGAGACGCGGCCCTTCGACGAGGCCTGGTCCAAGGTCGAACCTTGGGTACGGGTGCTGCACCTGAAGGACTATGTGGCGGCGACGGGCACGATCGTGCCGATCGGGCAGGGCGACGGGCAGTGGCCGCAGATCATGAAGGCCGTGGATCCCGAAAAAGTGGAAGACCTGGCGCTGGAGCCGCACCTGCATAACTCGGCGTACGGCAAGGGACGCGACGGCCTGGACCTGTTCCGAGAGGCACGGGACGTGGTGCTGGCAATGTTGGACGCGACGGGCAATCCGCGACCGGCAACGAACGTGAACTGAGACTCGTACGCGCTTAGTGGCTGGCGGCGGCTGAGGGCATCTCCTCGGGGCGCATGGCGTCGCCGACGGCGCGGACGTCGTCGGCCCGGTGGCCGATGATGGCGCCATCGGCCAGGAGCTGCTGCTGAATCTGCGTTATGTCGAGTTCTCGGCTGCCGAGGCCGGAACTGGCTGAGAGCGCGGCGGCGGTGCCGGCGGCCTGGCCCATGCCCATGCAGGTGACGGTGACGCGGCTGGAGGCGAGCGCGGCCGACTCGGCCGAGTGGCAGCGGCCGGCGACCCAGACGTTGGAGAGGCCTTGCGGCGTCAGCGTGCCGTAGGAGATGTCGTAGGGACGGGTGATGACGTGCTCGTGGTAGCCGGATGAATCGACGGGATGCCGGTCCAGCCACCAGGCGCCGAGCGAGACGGCGTCGTCGCAGGCGACGGCGTTCTGGATGTCGTGGGCGGTGAGCACGCGGTCGCCGCGGATGCGGCGGGTTTCGCGCACGCCAACGACGGGGCCCGAGGTGACGAAGTAGGCGTCTTTGAAGGCCGGGATGTGTTCCTTGAATAGATCGAACATCAGGCGGGCGTCTTTGCGGCCCTGGATTTCGGCGGCCGAGAGGTCGTGCGGATCGGTGCCGTTGCCGGCGAAGCGGGTGGCGTTGAAGTAGTAGTCGCGCTCGGCGTAAGGCGCCATCCAGGGGCCGCCGTAGAGCTTGAGACGGCCGTCGGCGACGGCCTGCTTGAGCAGGGCGCTGCAGTGGGCTCGGACTTCTGGGGTGGCATCGAAGCCGCCGACGCGGAAATGCAGGCTCATAGGCTGCTGGGTGTCCAGGTCCTGGTCGTAGGGAGCGCCGGCGAAGGCGGCGACATCGGCGTCGCCGCTGGCGTCGACTACGGCCTTCGGCCTGATGACGCCAAGCCCACCCTTGTTGGCGACCACAACGCCGGTGGCCCGGTCGCCTTCGCGGACGACGTCGGCCACGACGGAGTGATAGAGGAGTTGGGCGCCGGATTCCTGCATGAGGCGGTCGGCTTCGAGCTTGAATCGCTCAATGTCGAAGTGGATGACGTGGCGATCGAGGTTGGCCAGGGACTGGCCGACCTCGGCGTTGAATCGGAAACGCGTGGAGGCGAGCTCTCCCGTGGCGGTGGTGTGGGCCGCGGCGCGGGCCAGGTCGAATACAACGCCGCCCACCACGGGCAAACCCGAGCGAAGGTCAACGAAACCGTCGAGCGATGCCCCAACCACGCCGGTGATGTAGCCGCCGGCGAAGCCGCCGCGCTCGACGACGAGCGTTGACGCGCCGGCGCGGGAGGCGGAGATGGCGGCCACGGTGCCCGCGCAACCGGCGCCGACGACGAGGACGTCGGGCGTGGCTATGACATCAAGTGAGCGGCTGATTTGCATCGGGGTGTGACCTGGGTTTCCGGGGCCGCGCGAGTCTACCGGTGTCCACGTGCCGGAGTTCCGGCCCGATCAAGTCCGAGGCTCAGATTCCCCTTCGACGGGCCAGCCGTGCACGGAGACCGTGACCCGAACGGATTTCACATCGTCCGCCTCGAGACGAGCCGCGACGGCCTGGAGGATGTCGGGGACGTAGAAGCGCGCGCGGAAGGCCGTGGCGTTGTCCCGACACTCGAGACGGGCCTCGGTACCGTTGATGGAACCGACGCGGCAGCGCGCCGCAACGGCGGTGCCGAGCACCTCGCCCAGGACCTCTCGCAGGGCGTCGGCCGTATCCAGGCGTCGCGCGCCGTAGCGCAGGTCGGGACGGACGGACAACCCTTCGACCAGATCGCGGATGCTGCGCGGCCGGCCTTCGCGTCGATCAGCCATGGACGCTCTCGATTTCACCGGCTCTCACGCGATAGTGGGCCGCGTGACGGAGCGCCGTCTCATTCAGCAGGCCAGGATCGGCGGTCGTCACCAGGGCCTGGGCGTCGCCGGGCAACTGGTCGATCAGCAGCCGGCGGTGTGCCGGGTCGAGTTCGGCGGCGATGTCGTCCAGGAGCAGGACAGGGCGTTCGCCGCGTTGCTTGTAAGCCACATCGTGCTGGCCGAGCTTGAGGGCAAGGGCCGCGAGGCGAAGCTGGCCGCGAGAGCCGACGTGGGCCAACGGGCGTGTATCGAGCCGGGCCTCGAGGTCGTCGCGATGGGGTCCGAGGCCCGAGGTTCCACGCTGGACGTCCTGGTTGCGTCGTTTCAGCAACGCGGCGCGGAATCCGGCGGAATCCAGGCCAAGTCCCGCGGAGCTGTAGGCGAGATCGAGTCGCGCTCCGCCGCGCATGGCTTCGAAGCCCAGGTTGATGGGCGCACGCACGCGGGCCAGGTAGCGAGCCCGGGCGGCGGTGACTTCCACGGCGGGCTCGGCGATTCGGTCGTCCCAGAACTCGAGCTCAGCCGGTCGGCCGAGTCCGCCCTGAAGACGGCGCAGCAGGGCGTTGCGTCGGGTGAGGAGGTTCTCGTAGGTGGTGAGATGGGCCGTGTAGGTCTGGTCGACCTGGGCCACGGCCAGGTCGAGCCAGCGTCGGCGGCCGGAAGGGGCGCCGGTCCAGAGGTTGAGGTCGGCGGGCGCGAAGCTGACGGCCAGGAGGCGGCCGGGCAGATCGGCCAGGCGGGTGAGGACGCCGTCGACTCGGGCGCGGCGACGGACGCCGGATGACTCGCCGTCGTCGGGGCGGGTACGAGCGACGATCATTTCGATTGCGGAGGGGCTGGCGGCGGATTCGACCTCGGCGTGCAGGCGAGCGAAGCCCTCGGCGGGCGGAGCGTCGAAGCGCACCCAGGCGGCCTCGGGTCCGGGACGCAGGCTCTGGGCGGACGCGAGGATGTGCAGGGCGTCGAGCAGGTTGGTCTTGCCCTGACCGTTGCCGCCAACGATGACGCTGGGACCGGGCGGCACATCCAGCGTCAGGCGCCGGTAGTTGCGGAAGTTGGCGAGTTGGAGTTGAACGACGCGCACTGGGATCTGCCCGCATTGTCGCACCGGTACGGCTGGGGTCCGGGACGTATGCGGGAGGCTGGAACGGCGGGGTATCCGAGAACTAGAGACGCGATTGCGCTTCGCTGTCGCTCCAGTCCAGGCGAAGGGCCGTGAGCTTCTGGCGATTCCACACGAGGTAGCCCAGCAGACCGAGGGTGAGCAGCATGACGACGGCGCCATACAGCACGAACGCAGCGACCAGGATCCACGACAGCCAGGTCCAGAACACAACCAGCAGCACAAGCCCCAGGATCGTGACGACCGACAGAGCCAGAAGGGCCGCCAGGATTTTGCCCTTGAGGGTGCTCGGGACTATCCTCGCCACGTCAAACGCCGGGACTGGAAGCTGCCAAGAACATGTCAATCCAAGTCGTTACCGACAGCACTGCATCACTGCCTCCCGAACTTGCAGCGGAACTGGGGATTACGGTAATCCCGACGCACGTGACGTTCGGGACCACGAGTTACCGAGACGGCGTGGATCTGGACGCCGACGAATTCTATCGGCTGCTCGAAACATCGCCGGACCACCCGATGACCTCGCAGCCAAACCCGGCCGAGTTCGCGCAGGTGTATGGGCAAGTCGAGGGCGACGGTCCGATCGTTTCGATCCACGTGTCGACGGACCTGAGCAAGACGGTTGAGTCGGCCCGGCAGGGCGCGGCGCAGGTGGACCGCGAGATCCTGGTGCTGGACTCGCGGCTGGTGGGCCCGGCGATGGCGTTCAGCGTGATAGCCGCCGCGCGCGCCGGACGCGACGGGGCGAGCCTGGAGGACATCCAGGGCATCGTGGCCGACCACGCGGAGCGAGGGCACCTGATCTTTGTGGTCCAGACGCTGGAGTACTTGAAACGGGGCGGACGCATCGGCGGCGCGCAGGCATTTCTGGGGTCGTTGCTGAACGTGAAGCCGGTGCTTGAACTGGCTGACGGCGTGGTGGCGCCGGTGACGCGAGTTCGCACCATGCGCAAGGCTCACGCGGCGATTGCGGACCGGGTAAGCGAGCAGGCGCCGAACGGGGTGTCCAGCTGGGCCATTCTGCACGCGGACAATCAGGCTGAACATGATCGCCTGAAGCGCGACCTGGCCGACGGTCTGAACGCCGAGGGCGATACGATCCCCAACCTGGCCATCAGCCCGGTGGTGGGAACGCACACGGGACCCGGGGCGTTCGGGTTCGCGTTCCTGGCGCGGCCCTAGACGGGCGAAGGCACCCCGTCGGCCGCGGCGGCCTGGCGGATCTTCTGCACAACGTCCGCCAGCGGCCACCAGGCTTCGACGCCGACGCGGCGGAGTTCGAACAGGCGTTCGAGGTTGTGCAGGATGCCAGGCACGGTTGAAACAGCTGCCCGGTATTCGGCGGCGGCGACGAGCGCTTTGACGTCGGGGTCGAAGCGGCCGAGGGGATAGGCGAAATAGTCGACGCCAGCCACGTCGGCCTCGAGCCACAGGCGCGACTCGACAACTTCGGCCTGAGCGGCGCCGAGATTGGTGCGGTACAGGGGCGGCAGGTTGGCGTGGTTGATGGTGTGGGAGCCGACGGTGACGCCGGCGGCGCGCACGGACTGAATGTCAGCCAGCGTCATGTGACCTTGGCCGTGGCGATCGAAGCCGGGCAAGACGAAGAAGACGGCCGGCACGCGCAAGTCCTGTAGCACGGGGAGCGCCCCGTCGATCTGGTCCAGCCAGCCGTCATCGAACGAGACGACGAACGGCCTGTCGGGCAGTTCGGCCCAGCCTTCGATGGCCGCGACCAGGTGTTCGAAGGAGACGGGGGAGAGTCCGGCGTCCATCAGGCCTTCAAGCTGTGCCTGGAAGGCCGTAGGGCCGGCGATGCGGTGATAGGTGAGGATCGGCGCCTGTACCTCGGACGGTGGATCAGCGGTCAGGCGTTGGACCGGGGCCGGGCCTTCGGCGCCGCGAGTGCGCTCGGTATCGTCAAGCGTGACGAAAAGGTCGCCCAGATGGCCGGGGGTCGGCCGGGCGTCCACGGGCGAGCGGTCCAGCATTCGGACCAGATCGCGCTCGTATAGGCGAATACGCCAGCCGCGCCAGTCGAAGGGTGCGCTGGCAGGCGGTCCGGCGCGGTCGCGGCGCGACTCGTCGATCCAGGGATCGGCGAATGGGCCATCGGAGCCCGCGGCGGGGGGCGCCTGGAGCGCCCGGGCCATGGCCTTGCCAAGGTCCGCGAGGCGCGGCACGCCGACCTGATGGGCGCTGGAGCGGCCGGGGGCGTCAAGGCGTCCGTGATTGAAGTATTGGTGCAACGCGTCGCCAGCGAACAGGCCGGGGGTGATGGGATAGCCGAGGACCGCGGGTCCGCCCACAGCTTCAACGGCACGAAGAAAGGGGGCTTCGACCGGAATGCCCGACACTTCACGCCAGCGGGAGCGTCGATCAGGCATTTCGCCGCCCGGCGTCAGATTGGCGGATCAAGCCGGCAACTGCCGCTCGCACGGGAGGCGGCGCCCATCGGGACTACCCGCGGACGGGCAGCGGATTCCGCCGCCTACAGGCTCAGGGCCGGTCCAGATGAGGCTGCCGCGCTCTGCTTGGCGACGTCCACGCGGTACTCGTGGGCCATGTTTCGGGGGTCCGTGACCGACGGGTCACCCTGGAACTCGCCGCGGGCGGCGGCCGGCACGGCCATCAGATTGGCGTTGGTGACCTGGGGCGGGACGGCGCACTCGGGGGCGATGATGTCGATGCCGGCGGAGACGATGTCCTCAACCTCAAAGGCGACATCCTCGGGCCGGCCGCTGAGCAGGGTGACGAAGTTGCTGACGTTGCCGACGAGCTTGAAGTCGCCGACGACGGCCTTGGCCTCGTGCGGGTCGTTTTCGGTGGCGAAGTGGAAGGCCTCGAAGCCGGCGTCCTTGATGTACTGCATGCGGTCGAGGGTCTTGCCGCAGCAGTGCAGGATGACGGGCGAGTTAATCTCCGGCGTGATCTTCTGGTGTACCGGCATCAGGAAGTCGCGGTAGGTCTCGGCGCGGACGAGGTCGCCGGTGGAATGGTCGGCCAGGCAGATGGCGTCGGCGCCGGCCTCGATCTGGGCGTTGGCGAATTCGATGGAGGCCGGCATCAGCCGGTCCAGGCAGGCATGCACGTAGTCGGGGTCGAGGATGACGTTAATGAGGAATTCCTGTGGCCCGAACATGTGGTACGAGAGCGTCCACGGGCCCATGACTTTGCCGATGACGGCGGCGTCGGGGTGGCGTTCGCGAAGCATCTTGATGGAGTCGATGACGGCCTTGGTCTCGCGGCGTTCGAGGAAGTCGTTGGGAATGACGATCTCGTCCGGCGTTGTCCAGGGGTTCGGAGGGCTTACCGCCGGCATGCGGGGACCCGAAATGATCTTGCCGGTGCCCTTGTCGAACTCCCAGGGGTCCTCGCCCCACTCGATGTCGGCGTCCAGGGCGGCGGCGCCGAGGATGATGCTGAAGTAGGGCATGATCGAGTCGTAGCCATGCTCGGTGTAGCTGCGTTCGGCCAGCAGGGCGATGGGCGCGGCTTCGTAGTGGGCGTCGGGCCATTCAATGCCAAGGCGGCGCATTTCCTCGTAGGTCGCCAGGGACGTGGGACTGCCGACGCAGATGCGGTCCACCGGCTTGCCCTGGAGGGCGTTGAGGTAGCGCTCGCGTCCAGTCATCGTGCCGTTTGTTTCCGTAGTACTCACGCGAACACTCCAAGGCGGGTGCCGTCAGGCGAAGTATAAGGCGGAGCGCGACGAATGGCTGACTGGCGTCCCGTCTTTGACCGGGAATCGGGGCGCCGAGTAGCATCGCGTCGCGGAGGCGTCGCGTGGCGCCGCCGAACCTTTTCCTCAATGCGATTCATTCGACGATTCGTACAACACACCCTTCTGGAGGCCAGCCGTGGAAGCCCTATTGGCGATCGTCGCCGGTCTGGCGGCGCTCGTAGTAGGGCTCGTGGCGGGCTACTTCTATCAGGTCCGGCTATCCCAGGCGCGCGGGCGCGAATTCGCGCGCCGGGTGGAGCACGAACTGGCAGAAGTCGAAGCCCGACAACGAGCCAGTATCAAGGAAACCAGCGCGAAAATCCGCAACGAGCGTGCGGACGCGGAGCGCGAGTCGCGCGAGCGCCGTCGCGAACTCCGCCAGCAGGAGCGGCGTCTCCAGCAGCGTGAGCAAACGCTGGACAATCGTTCGGAGCGTCTTGACGACCTGGAACGCGAGTTCCTGAAGCGCGACGACTCACTCGATCAGCGCAAACGCGGACTCGACCAACGCGAGACCGAGCTGGAGGATCTGCGCGAGCAGCAGGTAGCCGCGCTGGAAGCAGCGGCCAGCCTGACGCGTGATGAAGCCAAGACGGAGCTGTTGGCCTCGGTCGAACGCGAAGTACGCGAGATTTGCGATCAGCGCGCTCGCGAACTCACGGCAGCGGCCGAGGAAAACGCGGAGGCGCAGGCGCGCTGGCTGGTCGGGCTTTCGCTGCAGCGGGTCGCGGCGGCACACACGACCGAGATCACGACGTCAGTCGTCGACCTGAAGAGCGACGACATGAAGGGTCGCATCATCGGGCGGGAAGGCCGCAACATTCGCGCCCTGGAAGCGGCCACGGGCATCGACATCATCATCGACGACACGCCGGAAACGGTGGTGCTGTCGGGCTTCGACCCGGTGCGGCGGGAAGTGGCGCGGGTGGCGCTGCAGCGGCTGACGGAAGACGGCCGGATCCATCCGGCGCGGATCGAGGACACGGTCACCAAGGCGCGGTCCGAGGTCGAGGAAATCATCGAGCGGGAAGGTGAGCAGGCGGCCTACGACGCGGGCACGCCGGCGCTGCCGCGCGACATTCTTCGCTACATGGGTCGCTTGCGGTTCCGCACGAGCTACGGGCAGAACGTGCTGAGCCACTCGGTGGAAGTCTCGCTGCTGGCGGCGACCATGGCAGCGGAGATTGGTGGCGACGTGGAAGTTGCGCGCCGAGCTGGATTCGTGCATGACATCGGCAAGGCGATCGACCACGAGATCGAGGGTCCGCATGCGTTGATCGGCGGGGCGCTCCTGCGACGGTCCGGGCTGTCGGAAGACGTGGCCCATGCCGCCGAGGCGCATCACTTTGAGGTGGAGTTGCGCAGCTTCGAGGCATTTGCCGTGGCCGCGGCCGACGCCATTTCAGCTTCGCGACCTGGCGCTCGGCGCGAGACGGTCACCCGCTACCTGCAACGGCTGGAGAAGCTGGAGGAGATTGCGCGGTCGTTCGACGGCGTCGACAACTGCTACGCGATCCAGGCCGGCCGCGAGCTGCGGGTGCTGATTCGTCCGGACCAGGTGGACGAAGCCGGCGTACAGCGGCTGGCGAACGGCATTGCGAAACGCATCCAGGAGTCAATGGAGTACCCGGGTCAGATCAAGATCACGACGATCCGGGAAACCCGCGCGGTGGACTACGCGCGCTAGGCGCGGGGCGCGGGCAAGGCGGTCGGACGGCGGGACTGGGCAGGCCGAGCCGCGTGTGCTAAAGTTTTGTTTATCAAACTTTGCTTTATGTATGAGGCGGACGTGAAGGCGGATTTGGCCGCAATGCGCGCCTATACGCGCGCGCTCGCATCGCGAACCCGACTGGTGACGCTTGACGAACTGGCATCGGCGGACGAACTGGATGTGAGCGAGCTGTCGCGCCGCGTCGGGGTCAGCCAACCGCTGATGTCATGGCACCTTCGTCGCTTGCGTCGCGCCGGGCTGGTTCGAGCACGGCGACAGGGTCGCCGCATGCTCTACGGGCTTGACCGTGCCACCCTGAGCGCCCGCCACGCGGCGCTGAGCGACCTGATCGACGACTTAACGGCGTCCTCGGCGCGTGGATCGGACGCCGAATCTCCCGAGCCGGCCCGAGCGCTGGCGTAGGAATCCAGGAGGAAGAAGCGTGTCCAAGGTTCGAGTGGGAATCATTGGCGTGGGCAATTGCGCCTCGTCGCTGGTGCAAGGCGTGACCTTTTACCGCGATGCCGCAGCCGACGAATTCATCCCCGGCTTGATGCACACGCAACTCGGCCCCTATCACGTTGGCGACGTGGAGTTTTCGGCCGCTATCGACATCGACCGGGGCAAAGTGGGCAAGGACCTGTCCGAGGCGATGACGGCGCCGCCGAACAACACGCCACAGTTCGCGGAGGTGGGACACCTGGGCGTGCCGGTAGTGCGCGGGATGACGCACGACGGGATTGGCGCCTATATGGCCGACACGGTGTATAAGGCCGAGGGCGCGACCGACAACATCGTCGAGCTGCTGAAGGACACGCACACGGACGTAGTCGTCAACTTTCTGCCGGTGGGCAGCGAAGAGGCGACCAAGTGGTATGTGGAACAGATTCTTAACGCCGGATGCGCGATGGTGAACTGCATGCCCGTGTTCATTGCGCGCGAGGAATACTGGCAGGGACGTTTCCGATATGCCGGCGTTCCGATCATCGGCGACGATGTGAAGTCGCAGGTTGGCGCCACCATCACGCACCGGGTGTTGACCCGGCTTTTCCGCGAGCGGGGCGTCAAGGTGCTGCGCACCTACCAGCTCAACGTGGGCGGGAACTCGGACTTCAAGAACATGCTGGAGCGCTCGCGGCTGGAATCCAAGAAGATCTCCAAGACCGACGCGGTGACCAGCCAGCTGGAATACGACATCGGGGCCGAGAACGTCCACATCGGACCGAGCGATTTCGTGCCCTGGCTGGGCGACCGCAAGTGGGCCTACATCCGGATGGAGGGCGTGTCGTTTGGGGGCCAGCCCTTGAACGCCGAGCTAAAGCTGGAAGTGGTGGACTCACCGAACTCGGCGGGCGTGGTAATCGATGCGCTGCGCTGCTGCAAGATCGCCATGGACCGAGGGTTGAGCGGCGC
>JAPPFO010000217.1 GCA_028875175.1 Chloroflexota bacterium
GGCTCGGGGGTTGGCTCGGGGGTCGGCTCGGGGGTTGGCTCGGGGGTCGGCTCGGCGGTCGGCTCGGGGGACGGGGCCTCGGTGGGCGTGGGGTCGGGCGTGGACAGGGTCTTCGGGACGCCCTGGTCGTTCGGTGACGACGACGAGTCGGCTGACGCGTTACCGACGACCATGGCCGCCAGGATCAACGCGGCCGCAAAGGCAAGGGCGATTGCGCGTGCGGTGACGAGAGGAAGCCGCCATTGCCTACAGGCAACGACCTTGTTCTTGACGAACGTACGCATTGAGCCGGTTGGCGAACAAGGGCGCCAGGCCAATTCCACCCGCACCTGGCCGAGCGTCGACTCGACCGGCGCGAGCGCGTCTCAATCCTTCGAGATCGACCCGCCTACGGAATTAGATTGCTTTCAGGCGGGCCTGACGATAGGCTTAAGACGTCGCAGCCCTGGGTTACTCACCAAGGCTTTGGCCGTCACGGTGGGGCCCAACTCTTGGTCGGGGCGGGCCCTGCTGTGACGCGGCACCGTTGTTACCTTTCTCCTTTCCTCTTCTGATCGGCCACGAGCGTTGGCCGATATTCTCCGAGCGACCCGAGTAAAGACCTGAAGCTCGTCGTCCTGGATTCCTTCCAGGAGAATGGCGTAGACCGTCGCAATTTCGGGCGAGAGTTGGCGTACTAACGCTTGGCCCTTGGGGGTTGCCACCAAGCGCACGACACGCCGGTCGCGCGATTGGCGTTGCCGCTTGAGGAGGCCCAGCCGAACCAGCTTGTCGGCGGCGCGGCTGATGGATGCTTGATCGACCGGCACAATCTCAGTCAGCTCCGTGATGGTGTTGGCCTGGTCCCTGGCGCACCGTTCCAGGACGCCCCATTGCGGGAGGGTCAGGCCCGCTTCGTCGACCGGCCCGGTCGCCAATGCGACGTACCCGCGAATCACGCTGGTACATAGGACGCGCAGGTCGACGTTCGGTTCATCGCGTTCCCCGCGTTGCGGTTCAGACACCAGCCGTCATTCCTCGTTCCACGCCCCCGACTGGAGGCGCTTTGTTGGATGAACAACCATTCACAGAGGCATCCATCGCGGGAACATACAATGCCTCAACATTGTCTGTCAAAGACATTTGCTGCAATCTCAGTCAATGTTTGGCCATCTATTGTTGTGAGCACTCGTGGTCGCAACAGTCCACTCGGTTGCCGGTCCGGGCCTGGCGCCAACTGAAATCAAGGTCGTGATGGCACCGCGGGCCAGGAGACGTCCGACCCCGGCGAGCCCGCCGTGCATTGCTGATTCACCACCTGCCACCCGCGCGGACCGCGCTACGTGGCTGCGGTTCGCAAATCGCTGGTCTGTGCAGGCGTCCGGCCGGCTTGCTGCGCCAACGGGTATGGCGTGCCAGAGTCCGAACCTCGAATGGCCCTCCAAACTCGCGTCGTGGGAGTGATTCGTTCGTGACCGCCGGCGCCCCTTCAGGAAGCCTGGGAGCCGTTTGGTGCAACATGGGCGGCGAACGGACCGACCACTGCCCCCGGCGGGCCACGTTGTGCTTGCCGGCGGAGTCCCGCGCCTGCGCCAGCATCGTGGTGACAGCCTTGGGACAGGTCGAGGGCCCAGGGTCGGGCTCCAGCCCGGACGTTGATCCGCGCGAAGTGGACGCCAGGTAAACCTGCGCGGACGCTCATTGGCGGGAGACGAGGCCTTTACCCGGCCCCTCGGATTCGGGCGTTCAGCTCAGGAGCCGCCACGCCCAGCGTGAGCAGATCTTCAGTCTTGACCAATAATTGCGGAAACATGAAAATACCGCCACAAGACCGGGAATTGAGTAGGGCGTGCGTTGGCGCTGCGCGCGCCAGGCCTGAAGAGTCTCCGGAAAGTGGGTTTGCCTCGGGGTGGAGATTGACTGACGAAGTGTCGGGGACGCCCGACTACACGATGGGATATGGCGAGGAGTACCTGCAGGCGCTCCTTCGAGTCTCTGCTACGACGCACGCCGCCCACTTGCTCCCACATTTGGAGCCCGGTTTCCGGGTTCTCGACTTTGGATGCGGGCCGGGAACCATATCAATCGGACTGGCCGAGGCCGTGGCGCCGGGCGAAGTCCACGGCGTTGACATGGAGGCGTCGCAGATCGACCTGGCGCGAATGTTTGCCAAGCGCTATGGCCGGCACAACGCCGTGTTTCAAGTGGGCGACGTGACGGAGATGCCGTTCGACGACGAATTCTTCGACGTCGCTCACTGCCAGAACGTCCTCATGCACGTTCCGGATACCCAGGCGGTTCTGCGCGAGGTGAACCGGGTGGTGAAGCCCGGCGGCATCATCGCCAGCCGTGAAATGATTTCAGGCTCATCATTCACGCACCCCGATTTCGAAGTACTGCGAAATGCGTGGGACATGTTCGAAGACCTGCTGGAAGCGGACGACGGCCACCCGCAGATGGGAAAGGACCTGAAGACCCACTTTGTCGAGGCCGGGTTTACGAACTACCGCGTGAGCGCGTCGTTCGACACCTTCACTACGCCTGACGAGATCACGTTTATCCACCAGATCGCTCAGCAATGGTTCCTGGCGCCCGAGATCACGGAAGCGGCGATCAAGTACGGCGCGGCTACCGAAGCGCTCTGCGACCACATCGGCGTCGCCTACGACCGGTGGAAGGATCACCACGGCGCATTTGCGGCCGTAGCCTACGGCGAACTGTTGGCGTGGAAACCGGAGTCCTGACCCGTCGCCGCCGTGCGGCGTTCCAGCTGTATGCGGATCGTGCTTCGCGTCGCGGTGGCTGGCAACTTCGCCACGGCCCGCAACCAGCCCGCCGGGCCGAGGTGAGTCTGCGGGGCCGTGGTACTTGACTGACGCGACAGCGGACAACCCCTGGTACACGTGCGGCTTCAGCGAGCCGATGCTCCGCCTTCTTAGAGGGCATACGGTCAAATCCCACGCCTCGCATCTCCTCCCATATCTCGAGCCTGGCCAGCGGGTTCTCGATGTTGGATGCGGGCCGGGCACCATTTCGGTTGGTCTCGCCAGGGCGATCGAGCCTGGGGAATTGCACGGTGTCGATATCAAGCAAGCGCAGATCGACCTGGCACGATCGGTCGCCGAAGCGGGCAAACACGCCAACGCGACCTTTCACGTTGGCGACGTGACCGATCTGCCGTTCGACGACGACTCGTTCGACCTGGCGCACGGCCATTCCATCCTTACGTACGTCACGGACACGCAGGCGGTGCTGGCCGAGGTGCGGCGGGTATTGAAGCCCGGCGGCCTTGTTTCCGTGCGCGAAGGGATCATCGGATCCTCGTTCGTCGCCCCGGATTTCGAGATTCTTGGCGACGCCTGGGTCACGTTCGCCGAACTCATCACCTCCGATGACGGCCATCCCAATATTGGGCGGAACCTTAAACGCCATCTACTCGAAGCGGGATTTACCGACCTTAGACCGACCGCGTCGTTCACGTCGCATACGACGGCCGACGAAGTACGGTTCTTCTGGGCCGTGATCCGGGACTGGTTCCTCTCCCCCGCCGTTCGCGAGGCGGCCACGGAGTACGGCCTGATATCGCACCAACATCTCGACAACCTGGAGCGTGCGTTTGATCGGTGGAGCCGTCATCCCGGCGCCTTCAGCGCCTTCGCCTACGGCGAGTGCCTGGGCAATAAGCCGCAGCGCTGACTGGGCCACCCCGGACCTGGAAGCAACGTCCCAGCCGCTCGACGTACCTGGAGGCGCTCCGCACAGCGCGCGCCTGCCGCGCCACCATCGAGTGCCGATGCACACCCGGGCCTTAGCAAGGCGCGGGCAGGTGGTCCCTCAGGGTCGCCTCAAGACAGAGCGCACCGTCCCGACGCCCGGGACCTTCGCGATGTCCTGCTACCGCGCTTGCTTCAGCGTCGCATAGTTAGCGACGATCTTGGAGGTTACGGACTCGAACACGCGCATCTCATCTTCGCTCACGCCGTTCAGCAGCGCGGATACGTGGGTTTGCACTCGTTGATTGACACGAGACGTCAACTCCTGGCCCTTTTCGGTCAAATGCAGCAAGACCACACGACGGTCGCTTCGCAGTCGTTGTCGGCGCAGCAGGCCCATGTTGACCAGCCGTGTCACCATGCGGCTAATGCGAGACGCGTCCACGGGCAGGACTCCGGCGAGCTGCGTGGCGGCGCACGGTCCTTCCGCGCAGACCCGCAGGAGGTTGAACTCGGATGGGATGAGCGCGTAGGGCGACACTTCGTCCGCCACACCCTTGTCGACCGCGTTCACCAGGTCAGCCACGCAGCGCTCCAACGCCGCTGACGACGCTCCTCCCTGGTGATCCTGCCTGCTTGTGTGCCGGGTCCGTTCGTGGGCGGCACCTGACGTCAGGTCGTCTTCTGGCATCAACTAGTGTGCGGGCACGGAGTCCACGGTTAGCCCACCTTAACCGCCATACGAGCATCTTTCCACTAGGCGCCGAATTGGTCGCGCGTCAGTTTGACTTTCGCAATTGCACGTGCGCGGAGAGCCAGCCCAGCCTGCCATCGCGTCCTTCGAGAGGGACACGCCGGCGCCGGCGAATCACCGGCCACCGTGCCACATTGCAGCATCACGCTGCTCCCCGATCTCGCCAGGAAGCCCCAGGCCGCTCAGCCCCGGAATGGCATGCGGCCGGCTCGGAGTGCCCGCCGGCTGACCGGGACCGAGTCTCCGCTGGCGCTGGCATGGACAGCCGGAGGACCGATCGAACCGGGCCCACTCCTCGGCGCCAGGTCGCTTCCCGGTTCCTCGATGGTTGCGCTACCCACCGCTGTGGCCAGTTGCAACAATATGTCGGGCGCTTCGAGTAGTGGAGCTCATGCCATGCCGCGCGATCTGGCCCTGGGCAACGGATCGTTCCTGGTCAATTTCGACTCGCGTTACCGCGTGCGCGACATCTACTACCCGCGGGTTGGCTCCGAGAACCAGACCGGCGGGCGGGCCTGCCGGTTTGGGGTGGGCGTTGACGGGCAGTTCTCGTGGATCAGCAACGACGAATGGTCGCGGGACCTGGATTACGCGGACAACACGCTGGCGACGGACGTTCGACTCGGGAACGCGCGGCTCGGCGTGGAGCTGGTGTGTGCGGATGCCGTGGACTTTGACCGTCCAATCTTCGTGCGCCGGGTCGCAGTGAAAAACCTGGCGGACCGCGAACGCACGTTCACGCTGTACTTCCACGCCGACTTCTGGCTGGAGCGGGACGGGATTGGCGACACGGCGTACTTCGACCCGTGGACCGAGGGCATCGTGCACTACAAGCGCAACGTGAACTTCCTGTGCAACGCGCAGGTTGGGGACAAGGTTGGATTCGACGAGTACAGCGTCGGGGGGAAGTCCGAGGACGCCTCGCAGGGGACGTGGCTGGACGCCGAAGACGGACGCCTGGAAGGCAACCCTATCGCGCAGGGGCAGGTTGACAGTATTGGCTCGGTACGGGTAACGGTTGCGGGCGGCGGCGAGGGCACAGCGCACTACTGGATCGTGGCCTCGGACGACTTCTTCCGGGCGAAGGATCACAACGACACGGTGGTCGAACGGACGCCGGAGAGTTTCATCCAGCGAACCAGCGACTACTGGTCGTACTGGGTGACGCGGGATCCGACCGACCTGTGGCCGCTGGAACCTGCCAGCCGCGACCTGTACCGCCGGAGCATGCTGGTGGTGCGCACGCAGATCGACGACGGCGGCGCAATCATCGCGGCCAACGACAGCGACATCCTGCAGTTCGGGCGGGATACCTACAGCTACATGTGGCCCAGGGACGGGGCGCTGGTTGCCGAAGCGCTGATTGGGGCCAATCAGCGGGAACTGGCCGGTCGCTTTTTCCAGTTCTGCCGGCGCGCCCTGCAGCCGGGGGGATTCATGCTGCACAAATACCACCCGGACGGATCGCCGGGCAGCAGTTGGCACCCCTGGGCGGACGCCAACCGGCAGCGCGTGCTGCCGATCCAGGAGGACGAAACGGCGCTGGTGCTGTGGGCGCTGCGCCTGTACAACCGGCAGTTCATGGACACCGAGTTCATCCGCGGCGTTTACGCCCCGCTGATCAAGGCGTCGGCGGACTTCATGGTCCGGTATCGGCATGAACCCAGCGGACTGCCGGCGGCCTCCTGGGACCTCTGGGAGGAGCGCCTGGGCATCCACACGTTCACGGTGGCGTCCGTGTGGGCAGGCTTAGAGGCCGCAGCCGAGTTTGCCGAGGGGTTTGGCGAGCTGGACACGGCCGCGCGCTATCGAACGGCGGCGTCCGAGATTCGGGCCGCGACGCTGGAGCACCTGTACAGCGAGGAGCACGGGCGGTTCATCCGGCGGCTGGAGGTGAACGAGGACGGATCGCTGACGCCGGACCTGAACGTGGACGCCAGCGTGCATGGCGTCTGGCGGTTCGGGATGTTCGACGCGGACGACTCGCGGGTCCGGTCCACGATGGAAAGCGTGCGGGACGAGCTGACGGTGAAGACCGCGGTGGGCGGGGTGGCGCGCTACCAGAACGACTACTACCACCAGGTCAGCGGCGATATCCGTAATGTGCCGGGCAACCCCTGGTTCATCTGCACGCTGTGGCTGGCGCAGTGGTATGTGGCCCTGGCGGAGTCGGAGGCGGATCTGCAACCGGCCCGGGACGTCCTGGCGTGGGTGGCGGATCGCGCTCTGCCGAGCGGCACGCTGGCGGAGCAGGTGCATCCGTATTCGGGCGCACCGCTGAGCGTGAGCCCGCTGACGTGGAGTCACGCGGAGTTCGCGACGACGGTGCAGAAGTATGCGGCGAAGGCCGCGCAGATCGCCTAGCTTCGGCCCGGCCGACGCGGGGTTGCTAAGGTCGGACGGCACGCGCTTGACCGGGTCCCCACGATGTCCAGAGCGATCACGATCACGGTTGGCGATATTGAAATGGACGGGGAGTTCAACGACTCGCCGACGGCCGACGCCATATGGGGTGCACTGCCGATCGCGCGGACGGTGAACACCTGGGGGCACGAGTTCTATTTCGACATCGGCGTGCAGGCCGAGCAGGAGCCGGACGCCTCGGACGTGGTGGAGGTCGGGGACCTGGCCTACTGGCCGCCGGGAATGGCGTTCTGCGTGTTTTTCGGGCGGACGCCGGCCAGCCAGGGGAACGAAGTTCGAGCGGCGAGTCCGGTGAACGTGGTGGGACGGATCGACGATCCGCCGGTGGACGCCCTGCGACGGGTGCGCACCGGCACGGCTATCCGGATCGAGGCGGCCTGAGCCAAGGGCAGGCGGGATCGCTTGCCAACGATCCAGGTTGACCGTTCGCTTATTGTCCGGTAGCCTGCAAGCGCTTGATCGGATCTCGGCCCCGGCGACCAGTCAGTGCCTGGTGAGCCTCGGAGCACGAGAAACAGACAAGGACGGCTTGCCGTGGGCGATCCGCTAACCCAACGCCAGCACCGCGTCTTGCAGACCATTGAACGGTTCGTGCAGGACGAGGGCTATACGCCCAGTGTTCGCGAGATTGGCTCGGTCCTGGGGCTGGCGCCGGCCACCGTGCAACAGCACCTGGAAGTGCTGGAACGCAAGGGCTACATCCGGCGTTCGGGCCAGTCGCACGGCATTGAAGTCCTGAGCGGCGGCATGCCCGGCGGCGTGGTGAACGTGCCGATTGTGGGCGAGATTGCCGCGGGAGCTCCGATCGATGCGTACGAGGAGCGCCTGGACACCATTGCAGTGGCTGCCGACATGTCGCCCAACGGCAGCGCCTACGCCTTGCGCGTGCGCGGCGACAGCATGATTGAGGATCACATCTGCGACGGCGACATCGTAATCGTGGAACCCGTTTCGACAGTTCGAGACGGTGAGATTGGCGTGGCGATGCTGGACGACGGCGCGGTGACGCTGAAGCGAATCTTCCGCGAGGCCGACCGGGTTCGCCTGCAACCGGCCAATGCCGACATGGCGCCGATCTATGCCGAGGACGTTCGCGTCCAGGGTCGGGTGACCTCGATCATGCGGCGGCTCTGACGCGGCCGACGGCGTGCCGCACATCCAGGATCGCCGAGACGACATTGCGGACTTGTTGACGGCAGGCGCCGTCGATGCCGCCGCCCAATGCGCCCTGCTGGCGATTGACGACGCCGCCCCAGGACCGGCAGTCCGGCTGTCGGCGCTGCATCTGGTCAGCCTGGGGGTTCGCTACGCCGCCGAAGGAAACAGCTCGGCGGCCCGCGAGGCCTTTGACCACGCGCTGGATACGGCAACCGGCGAAGCCGGAGACGACGATCTGCGGCCGCGGCTCTATCGCAACGTAGCGGCCGCGCTGGACGCCGAAGGCCACCACGCCGCGGCCGCACGGTGCCTGGAAGCCGCGGTGGAGCATGGCGCTGAAGGCCCGGCGGTGTGGCAAGCGCTGGGTCGCGCACGCCTCAGGGCCGACGATCCAGTTGGCGCCCTCGAAGCGCTCAATCACGCCCAGCGACTCAAGCCCACGGCAGCGGTCACCGCGGACGTCGTGCTGGCTGAACTGGCTGTTGAAGCGTCGCCGGCTGCGGCGCGGCGTGCACTCGCGCGCCTGGAAGCCAGTCGGCCGGATCGTCCCGCCGTCCGCTGGGATTTCGCCCTGGCTCGCGCCCATCAAATGGCCGGAGACTCCGCGACGGCCAGGGCCGCCTTCCGCCGCGTTCTGGAACACGCCGACGGAGAACTTGGCGCGCAGGAGCTGGCGCAGGCTCGCGGCAGCCTCTAGCGGAGAGCCTCAGCCGCTCAACAACGCTTCGCGACCGGACACTGCATCGGGCCTACGCGTGCAGTCCGTCAAACGACCTTTCGCCGTCGACTGTTCACATCCCCTTCGCCTGTTCGTCATTTGTCCGTACGTCTTTTGTTCGGTATTATTCGGGCATGGACACGACTCGCACGAGCATCCCGGGGCGCCCTTTGCTGCCCGCTGCCTGGCGCGGACAGCGAGTAATCATGCACGCGGACATGGACGCCTTCTATGCGTCCGTCGAGCAGCGGGACAATCCGGCGCTGCGAGGCCGCCCCGTCATCGTCGGCGGTCCACGGGATGCCCGGGGCGTCGTAACGGCCGCGTCCTATGAAGCCCGCGCATATGGCGTTCGGGCGGCAATGCCGCTGCGACAGGCCGCCGGGCTTTGTCCTGACGCTGAGTTCGTGCCGGGCCGCATGCGGCTGTACTCGGACGTGTCGCTTGAGGTGATGCGGATCTTCCGATCTTGCACGCCGTTGGTGGAGCCCCTGTCGCTGGATGAGGCGTTTCTGGACGTTACGGGCTGCGAGCGTCGCTACGGAAGTCCCGGCGAAATCGCCGAACACGTGCGGGACGCGGTCCGAACCGCAGTGGATCTGCCAATTTCGGTGGGTGTGGCGGCTAGCAAGTCGGTCGCCAAGATTGCCTCGACGCTGGCCAAGCCCGACGGGCGCCGCCTTGTGCCTCCAGGATCCGAGCAGGATTTCCTGGATCCCCTGCCAGTGCGAATGATCTGGGGGGTCGGGCCGAAGAGCGAAACGCGCCTGGCCGCGCGCGGCATCCACACCATCGGCGACCTTGCGCGGCACGACCCGGAGCGGATGCGCGAGCTTCGCAGGCCGGCCACCCTGGCGCGCGGAATCGATCCGCGCGACGTTGCAAATGAGCGTACGGCCAAGTCCGTGGGCAACGAGGTGACATTTGGCCGCGACACCAGCGACTGCGAGCTGGTGTTGCGGTATCTGCGACAGCTTTCGGATCACGTTGGGCGACGGCTGCGCGCTAGAGGACTGACGGGCCGAACGGTCGCTCTCAAGCTGCGATATGCGGACTTCCACACCATCACACGGCAAGTCACGCTCGACGCGCCGACCGACCAGACGCGCGACGTCTTTGGGGCGGTGCGAGATCTCTTCGCTCGGGAAGTCAACGACCGGGACGTTTACCGGCTCGTCGGCGTTCACGTCACCGGCATTGGGGCGCAGACCGCGCGGCAACTCGCCTTCAGGATGGGTGACGAGCGCGAACGGAGGCCGCTGGAAACCGCGCTAGACGAAGCTCGCGCGCGCTTTGGCGATGCCGTGATCACACACGCCGCCCTGCTGGGATCAAGCGCCCGCATGGACAGCGAACGTTACGCCTGGCGGGAGGACGTCCTGGGATGACCCGTTGCGTTGATCGGCTCCGGAACGTTGAACCAGGAACCGTTGCCTACAAGGGAGCACCGAATGTCGCGACTGCCCGATGAGTTTCGCGCCCTGCTCCGCCTAGAAGCGGACAGCGGCCACGCCACAGCCGAGGCTGCGGCGCCGGACACATCCGCCCACCGCATGGCCATGGCCAAGCTTGGCCGGCTCTATCGCTACGCCTTGCGGCATCCGGCCGGAGGACGGGATGAGGTGCTTCGGATAGTCGCCCGGCAAACGCTGCGTCACGGCCCGGGGCACGTGCTGGGCCGACGGACGCGCGAAGCCCGGCTCTTCATGAGCTGGGGGCACCAGGTGCACCGCGAGGTGTTTGCGGCGCGCGCCGGCCTGCGCTTCGAACCAGGCAGAACGCCTCGCCAGCTGGTGGCCGCCTGGCGATTCCAGTTTCCGGTCGCGGACCTGGTGCTACGCGACCTGCATCGACGGATGCGCGGCTACACCCTGGTCATCGAAGATGGCTCACGCCGCTACGTGCATGACGGGTACGGTATCCGGCTGGAGACCGTACCGGCGCGTACGCTGTTCGGGACAGCACGAAACCTGGGACGGCGTCCTCCACCGCTCTTCGCATCGGCCTAGGCGCCGAGCTTTCAGGCCACTTTTTCATCGCCCACTGACGACGGCTACGGGCGTAGCGGGTGCTACCATCGCTCACGTCAGGCCGTGCGGATTGTGCAGCCAGCGACACGGGGGGCAAGGATGAGCTTGTCTCCGTGCGTATCGTTCGGACTCTCGAAGGGCGCGCCCGTCTCGCCGTAGCGGCCGGGTTTCACCTGGGCGCGCGGCCAGCCGCGCTGGCACCGTCGCAACGCGAACTCTTCAGCACGCTCACTCAGCGCGCCTTTGCGAGTGTCCTGGACCAGGCGGCGCGCGCCGGGTGTCAGGCCTTTGTCTGTGGTGGCGAGTTGTTTGCGGCCTCGCTTCCGTCGCTTCAAGACGTACGCGCCGCGATGGCCCCGCTGGGCTCCGCACGGCAAGCCGGCATGACCATCATTGCCAGCGACGAACAGCCAGGCCACGCAACCGACGGCACAAGTTTTCTGGCGGACGTCGGTCTGATCGACGCTGTGCTGAATGCACGAGGACCCGCATCGGTGCTGGTGTCGGCCGCGAACGTCCAGGTCGCCCTTGTGACCGGCGGCGGAAGCGGAGATCTGGCGGCAGCCGATCTCATCCTCGCGCTGGACGCGCCCCGCGGCGACACCATTGAAC
>JAPPFO010000110.1:0-5782 GCA_028875175.1 Chloroflexota bacterium
AAGGGGAGAGGCAGATTCGGGCGTCTTCGGCCGAAATCGGTGAGGGGTCTTCCGGGCACCCGCCGCCGGGTTACACAAGAGTCCCCTTTGAGGGAGAGGGTTGGGGTGAGGGTGGGCGCTGCCCTCCGCAACCAAGCCCGAGGCAGAAACACCAAGCGCAGTCCCCCCGTCCAGTCCACCAATCCCCGCCAAAATGCACCCCGCGCCGCCTCAAGAGTTTTTTGGAAAAAACTCTTACGCGCGCAAAGCCGCCCCATTTCGCCCCCCAGAGATCCCCCGCATGAGCAACCTCCAACTCCCCCCCGAACTCTTCACCGGCTCCCCCAACCCGCTCCTCGAGCGCGAGTGGCTCGTCACCAACGGCGTCGGCGGCTTCGCCTGCGCCACCCTCGCCGGCACCGCCACCCGCCGCTACCACGGCCTCCTCGTCGCCGCCGACCCACCCCCCAACGCCCGCTGGGTCCTGGTCTCCGGCGCCGACGAGTTCATCAGCCACGCCGATGCCCCCGAGATCCCCCTCAGCACCCAGGAGTACGACGGCGGCGTGGTGCACCCCGTCGGCTACCCCGCCATTGCCTCCTTCACCCTCCGCGGCCAGCGCCCCATCTGGCGCTTCGACACCGACCACGGCCCAGTCGAGAAGACCATTTGGATGGAACGCGGACGCAGCCGCACCTTCGTCCGCTACACCAACCTATCCGGTGACCTCCTGCGCCTCCGCGTCCGCCCATTCGTCACCCTCCGCTGGTTCCACGCCCTGCGCCGCGGCGCCGACCCGTCATTCGAGGCCCTGCAAACCGGCCCCGGCTCGCTCTCCGTGCGCGCCGAGGGCGACGCCCCCTGCGTACACCTTGGCGGCAGTGGCTGGCGGCTCGAGTTGTGCCTGGACTGGTACTGGAACTTCCATCGCCGCGTCGAACAGGCCCGCGGCTTCGACCACACCGAAGACGCCTTCGCTCCAGCCGACTTTGTTGCCGAGATGCGCCCCGGACACGGCGTCACCCTGCAACTCGTCGCCGATGACCTCCAATCCGCTTCCGACGTCGATGCCTCGCTGGCCAGGTTTGACGCGCGATCCGTCTCGCTGGTGGCCTCTGCCGCCGACCCCTTGGAGCAGCGCTTGCGGCTGGCCGCGGACCAGACCCTCGTACATCGCGGGCCGGCCCTTCCCGGCTTCACCCCCGAGCCCAACACCGTCATCGCCGGCTATCCCTGGTTCGGCGACTGGGGCCGCGACACCCTCATCGCACTGCCCGGCCTCTGCCTGGAAACCGGTCGCGCCTCCACGGCCAAGACCGTCCTGCTCAACTACGCCCAGGCCATCGACCAGGGCATGGTCCCCAACCGCTGGCCCGACGCCGGCGACGAGCCCGAGTACCACGCCTTCGACTCCGCCCTCTGGTTCACCCACGCCCTGGCCGCCTACGTGCGCGCCACGGACGACACCGAAGTCCTCAACGTGCTCGGCACCGCCCTGCTCGAGATCATCGAATGGCACATCCGCGGCACCCGCCACGGCATCCGCATGGATCCGGACGATGGCCTGCTGACCGGCGGCGAGGACGGCCTCCAGCTGACCTGGATGGACGCCAAATTCGAGGACTGGGTCGTCACCCCGCGTCGCGGCAAACCTGTGGAGATCAACGCCCTCTGGTACGCCGGCCTCAAATTCGCGGAAGAGGCCTTCGCTCGAATCGGCTGGCGCGACGCCTTCGACACCGACATCTTGTCCCTGATTGAGGACTCGTTCGCGACCCGCTTCTGGAATCCCGAGACCGGTGGCCTCTTCGATGTCGTTGACGGTCCCGACGGCTCCGACCCCGCCATTCGCCCGAATCAGGTCATCGCCCTCGCGGTCGCCGGCGACCTGCTGTCGCCGCAACAGCGCGCATCGGTCCTGGCGCAGGCCCGCGACGCCCTGTTGACGCCCGTCGGGCTACGCTCCCTGGCGCCCGACGATCCCGCCTACTGCTCCCACTACGGCGGCGGACCCCGCGAGCGCGACGGCGCCTACCATCAGGGCCCCGTCTGGAGTTGGCTGCTCGGCATGTATATCCAGGCCAGCCTCGAGGCTGGGGCCCCGGCCGATGAACTGCGCGGCATTCGAGAAGCCATGCTGGCGCACCTCAGCGATGGCGTGGTGGGCGCCGTCAGCGAGCTATTCCAGCCCGCCCCCCCCTTCGGCCCCGAAGGCGCCCCCGCGCAGGCCTGGGGCGCCGCCGAATGGCTGCGGGGGTTGCGCCTGCTGCGAGCCGCCAATGGCCGCTGACCCCGTCGCCGACTGGGCGCCCCCCTCCGGCCGGCACGTTCAGATTCCGGCCGGCGACTGCTTTGTCCGCGAGGCTGGCGACGGTCAGCCAACCCTTGTCCTGCTGCACGGCCTGCCCGACGACTCCCGTATCTACGGCTGCCTGCAACCCAGGCTCGCCGCCGCCCATCGCACCGTCGCCCCCGACTTCCTTGGCTGGGGTTCATCGCAACCTAACGACGGCTTGTCCCTCGGGTTCGACATGTTGGACCGCACGCTCGCCCAGATCCTCGATGCGCTCGAACTGGACCGCGTCGTCCTGGTCGCCCACGACATGTCCGGGCCCGCGGCCATCCGCTGGACCGCCGCTAACCCCGAACGCGCCCACGCCCTGGTGCTGCTGAACACCTACTACGGTTGGAACTCCGCCCGCATGCCGTTCGCCCTCAAGCTGCTGCACCTGCCCTACGCCGGGCGTATGGTGCGGCGCTTTCTCGACATCGGCCGAACGGGCCTGTCGTGGCACGTGTATCGCTGGCAAGTCGGCCAGGTCTTGCCTGGCTGGACGGCCGACTTCGATCGTCTGCTACGGATCTTTCACAGTGTCTTCCGTCACTCGCGGGCCGCCCGGCGGGCCTTCCACACCGTCAACAACGAACTCGTTGACCAGATCGAGTCCAACCAGCGCAGCCTGGAAACGCTCACCGCCCTGCAAACGCCCACGCTCATCCTCTGGGGCGCCCGCGACCCCTATCTCAAACCGGCCGTCGCCCGCCAGTTCCACCGGCTGCTGCCGAGCTCTGAACTACACATGGTGGCCGGCGCCGGACACTTCGTTCAGCTCCAGGCGCCCGACGAGATGTCTGACCGCATCCTGCGTTTCATCCGCGAGGCCGACCCCGGCTAGCTGGGCGGGCGCTGCCTCGGCGGATGCCGGTCGGAACGAACCGCGTTCGTCCCGCCCCGCCGCAACTTCCGCGTCTCCGCCCGCGCGTCATCCCGCGGCCGCGCCCGGATCCCGGTAACCGCCCGCACCCCGCCCACAATCGCCGCCCGCTCCTCGTCCGTCAGCGTCTCCCACCGATAGTTGTGATCCGACTTGCGAATGAACTCCAACAGCCGGTCCCGCAGCGCCGACCAGCCGCGCTGTTGCCGCGCTCGCAGCGTCGCGAGCCCGGGTCGCCGTCGCAGCGCCTCGCGCACGTGCGGCAAACAAAACGGATCGCCTTCCATCAGCGCCTCGTCCAGCTCGCGCTCATCGCCGTGCTGCGTCAGAACGTCCAGCGCCCGTCCGGCTGCCGACGTCTCTGCCTCGCAGACCGGGCAGGTTGCGGGCGCTCTCGGTCGGCGCGAGTCGGTGCCCGCCAACCCGCGCAGCCGCGACCGGACTCCCCTGAAGCCGCCGTCGCCTCCGAGCTCTGGCGCGCCGGCAAGCTCCCTCACGAGCGTGTTCAGAATGTCCCGATAGGTTATGGCCACGGCCAACGCGTCCAGCTTCTCCAGGAAGTGCCCGGCGTGAACCTCGCAAAAGCCGCGCGCCTCACGAATCGTGGCGCGCAAGTCGACGTCGTTGACGTGCTCATAGATGTACGACTCCAGAAAACGGTCCGCGCGCCGCGTTGACAGACGGCAAATGGCGCACCCCGAACGCCCCAGCGCGTCCACCAGGTCCTCAAACGTCGCTTCGGTGCTCACCGGATCTCGTAATTCAGTGGCATTCCTATGCAAGGTGCCACAACGTCGCAGGAGGCCGACGAGCCGTCGTCCGTATACTCTGCCCGCTCGCCCCCGGAACCGTTGCCATGTCCACGCACTCGATTGCTGTAGTTCCCGGCGACGGGATCGGTCTCGAGGTCATCCGCGAAGGCCGCCTCACCCTCGAAACGCTCAGCGAGGTCACCGGCGACCTGATCCTGGAGTTTGAGGACTTCCCCTGGGGGTGCCAGTACTACCTGGATCATGGCGAAATGATGCCCTCCGACGCCCTCAAGACGCTGGAGCAGTTCGACGCCATCTACTTCGGCGCCTGCGGGTTTCCCAGCGTTCCCGACCCCATCTCTCAACGCGAGATGATTCTGCTAATCCGCCAGAGCTTCCAGCAATTCGCCAACATCCGCCCGGTCCGCACGTGGCCGGGCGTCCCCAGCCCGCTCGCGGCCGACCGGCTGGAGGGGATCGACTTCATTTGCGTCCGCGAAAACTCTGAGGGCGAATACGCCGGCGCTGGCGGTCGCGTGCACAAGGACACGCCCTACGAGGTCGCGCTCCAGACCACCGTGTTCACCCGCGTAGGAGTCGAGCGCGTGATCCGCCACGCCTTCGAACTCACCGAACGCCTGGGGCGCCGCCACGTCACCAACGTAACCAAGTCCAACGCCCTGCAATTCGCGCCAGTCTTCTGGGACGAGGTCTTCGACGAGGTTGCGCGCGAAAATCCCGCCATCACCACCGACCGCAACCTGGTCGACGCCTGCGCCGCTCGGATGGTGGGCAATCCTCAGACCCTGGACGTGCTGGTTGCCTCCAACCTCTTTGGCGACATTCTGTCAGACATCGGCGGTGCGCTGATGGGCAGCCTGGGCGTTCCCCCCAGCGCCAACCTCAGCCCCGGCACCGGATACCCCCCGATGTTCGAACCGGTTCACGGCTCCGCGCCCGACATCGCCGGCCAGGAGATAGCCAACCCCCTCGCATCCATCTGGTCGGCGGCGATGATGGTGGAGGAGTTCGGGCATCTCGAAGCCTCCAACCTGCTTCTGGATGCCGTGGCGGACGTGACCGCTTCGGGTGTGCTCACCGTCGATCTGGGCGGCGCGGCCTCCACCGGAGATTTCGGCCAGGCCGTACGGACGGCCCTCAAAGCCCGCGCATCCTGAGCCAAACCCTTGTCGCCGTGTCCCGGCCTGCCTACGATTGAGCACCTAGGCCTCTAACCACTGGCCGTTGTCGGCCGTTCTGATCCCTCATGTTCGGCATAGGTGTCGCCGAGTTTTTTGCCGTTTTGGTCCTGGCACTCATCGTGCTGGGCCCGGAGCGATTGCCACTTGCCATGCGCACTCTCGGTCGCTGGGTGCGTCAGCTGCGCCAGATGACGCGCGAATTCCGCAAGGAATTCGCCGAAGAGTTCTCGATCCTCTACGAGGAAATGGACGTCCTGCGCCAGGAAGCCGAGAACACGCGCCAGGAACTGGCCGACATCCGCGCCGAGCTTTCCGACACGCTCCATGGCGCCGCCGACGACGTAAACGTGGCCAGCCAGGGCATCGCGGAAGACCTGCGCGGCGCGGTAGGCGCCGATCAGGACGGAGCGGAGGCATCGCCGGCAGCCTCTGGCACGTCGGGTGGATCCACGTCGGCGCCAGCATTGCCAGAGCAGGCTAGTACCTCGACGACATCAGCGTCTCCCACGCTCCCGAGCGCGGCTTCGGATTCCGCGTCGACGTCTTCCGGGGCGCAGACGGAGTTGCTGCCAGCAGCCGACGCCATGGCGCTGGCCATCCAGGACACGTTTGCTCCAGAAAGCAACGGCCAGGT
>JAPPFO010000110.1:5792-11230 GCA_028875175.1 Chloroflexota bacterium
GACGTAGCTCTACCTGTAGCAGCCAGTGAGGAGACTCCTCAGCCCGTGGTCGACGGGAAACCGACGATTCCGCAATCGACCGGACAGGGACTCTCGGCCTACGCCCCAGACGTCAACGGTCCGACCGAACCAGAAGCGCCACCCCCCCTGGCGGAACCACATTCGGTGGCCGCACCCGCGCCCGATCCGGCGCAGACTGCCGCGACAGCGGCCATCACTCCGGACGAACTCGAGGCTCCCGTCGCGGCACTTGGCCCGCCCACCCCTGGCCTGCAGAACCAAATGGGTGGATTCATGCGACTTATGGTCATGCAGGCGATCGACGCTGATCCCGACTTTGCCGAGCAGGCGGAAGCGGCCCTACGTAGCCAGGCCCGCGCCGATGCCGAAGGCCTGGGTGACCTCGAAGACCCCGAACCGCTGGGCATCGCGCAGGCATGGGCCGCACGCCGCCGTCATCTCGTTCCGCACGACTCCGTAGAAGTCGATCAGCGTGCCGAATCGTCGGCCGTTATCGAATTCGGCGTCTGCCCGTACGGCCTGACGCCGGGCAAGGACCATCCCGTGTGCAGCGTCAGCAACGTCTACGACGACGAGTTCTTCAAGCAATTCGACATGAAGGCCACGTATACCACCCGCATGAGTGACGGCGCGGACCGCTGCCAACTCATCATCCTCACCCACGCCCGCATGCGGCAGTTCGGACTCAAGATCGAGGACGACGACAAGCGTGAACGGGACGAAGCGGCTGCCGAGCACGAGGCCGTGTTCTAGTGGTCACCCATGAGCTGAGGTCGGCCGCCGGGAGTCCACGACTCACTGTTTGTCTCCCCTCGACAGGCTGCTGGGTCTGGCTGCATACCAGCGGTTGATCAGCCGCCGCACGCTCGGAGTCGCTGCGGCCGTCGCGCTATTCGCCGCTTGCGGTGAGGCGGAGCAGGCGCCGGCCGATTCCTCGGAAGCTTCGTCGAACGCGGAACGCCGGGCGTACATCGAGATCGTCGCGGCAATCCTGGCCGACGAGCGAGCCGCGTTCGACGCCTTCTTCGGCCCTGAAGCCGATACCTGGGCCACACTCGAAGGCATAGCCGCCTCGGAGCAGCGTGCGGTCGACTTTCACCGCGTCATTAGCGATGCCCAGGCGCGAGCCGCCGAACTTGAAGCCCCTGCGCTGGGCACGCTGTTTCACGGCACGTTTCTCGAACATTTCGACCGCTTCGTCGGCGACGCCGAGGTCATCCGTGATTCGATTCGAGCCGGGGAGGCGGACCAAGCGCTAGGAACCTATCAGCGGCTCCGTCGGGGCGCCTTCGAGCGCCTGGAATTCCTGGCCGACCGGCTGGCACTCATCGAAGGCTGAGTCGCCAGCCGATGAACTGCGCGCCCAGCCTTCGCCGGGCGCGCGTTCGACCAATCCGCTAGCTACGTCTCCCTTTTTCCGCGAGACCCGTATCGGTCACGAAGCCGCGTACGTCGCCGGGTGCGGTCGGACGAGTCTTTCGAGTGACCGTTGCGTCCGTTTGATCCATCACCGTTACCGCCGTAGCTGTACGCCTGCGGCTCCGCGTCGGCACCGACCAGCACCCCGCCTTCGGGAAGTGCCTTGAGCCGGTTACCCTCGGCGATCTGCTCGTCCCAGCGTTGCACCATGTCTTCGACGTCTTGGCCGTCGACTTCGTCGTTCGCGATCAGCTCCTGGGCCAGTTCATGCACTGCGCCCGAGTACTCCGATAGCAGGGCCTTCACCTTGCGGTACTCCTGCTCCAGTACCTGGTCAATCTTGCGCTTCATGCGAGGGTCGGTGGCATCCACCGCCGGACCAAACGGCAATGACGAGTAGAAGCTGCCGTCCATACCCCAGAAGCTGAGCATTTGGAAGACCAGATGCGTTGCACCGGCAAAGTCCGATGTGACGCCCAGCGTCTGCGAGCCAAGAAACAGCTCTTCGGCCGCGCGACTGGCCAAGCTAACCTGGATGCTGGCCAGGAGCTCCTCGCGAATCAGGACGCGCTTCTCCTCCACTGGCTTCCAGGCGGCCAGGCCCAGGGCGTCCCCGTGGCGAATAATGGTGACCTTGGTCAGCCGCTCCCATTCCTTGAGCTTCACTTGCGCAATGGCGTGGCCGGCTTCGTGATAGGCGATCCGCCGCCGGTCCTCGTCGGTCAGCCCTCGAATCGGTTCGCGCAGGCCCCATTCGTGATTCTCCCGAGCTCGCGTGAAGTCGTCGTAGCTGATCGCGTCGCGTCCGTCGAAGTGCGCGTGAATTACGGCCTCGTTGATCACGAACTTAATAGCCACCGGCGTGTACTGGATGGTGTCGTTGGCCATGCGGTCCACTGGCATGTCCTCGTGCCGCACCTTGGCCAGGTAGTACTCGATGATGTCCTTGCGCCCGTCCAGATCCGGCAGGTCGACGTGGATCTTGCGGTCGAACCGGCCTGGACGTAGCAGGGCGTGGTCCAGTGCGGAGGCCAGGTTGGTGGCGCCCATTGTCAGAACAAGCGGCGGTACCGCTCGCGTCCGTCGCAGACCAATGGTTCGAAGCAGCCGCGCGAACCAGCCGTTGTCAAAGTTCGGCGGGTCCATCTGAAGCAGCAATTCGTTCAGCAGCCCAAAGCCGGCCCCGCCGCCGAACAGGCCACCCATCATCATCCCGCCGCCCGTCTGCCCGGAGCGGGCCATGCCGATGGCATCGATCTCGTCAATAAAGATGATGGCGGCGCCGTGCTTGCGCGCCAGCTTGCGCGCCTTGCCGTAGAGCATCCGCACGCGCAGGTTGCCGATGCCCATGAACATGTTCTGGAATCCTGGGGCGGAGGCGTAGGCAAAGGGGATTCCTGCCTCATTTGCGATTACTTGGGCCAAGTAGCTCTTGCCGGTACCCGGCGGCCCCTCCAGCAGCACCCCGCGTGTCACTTCACCGCCCATGCGCTTGAAGGACATCGCACCTTGCAGGAGCCGCACCACCCGTCGCGCCACTTCCAGCACCTGGTCGTTGCCACGGTAGTCCGAGAAATACACCCCGGTTTCGCCTGGCTGGATCCAGTAGACACGTCCGCGGCCCAGTATGTAGAAGAGAAAGCCGAACTGGACGACCATGAACATCATGGCGTAGACCAGCGTGAAGGCGAAGCTCAGAATCCCCAGCGTGATTTCCGAGGCGTTGGTTAAGCCAAAGATCAGTAGGCCGGTGAGCCCGAGATAGATGAGAATCGCGCGCCAATGCTCGCGAACAAACGTAAGCGGGTTGCGGCGCATATGCGCCTGGCGCCGCAGGTCTGAGTCCATGGAGGCCATCGCCACACCTCAATTCCGGGCCGGTCCGTCCCGGCGGACGCCGGAAACCCGGCAGCCGCCCGCGGGGAGTATCGAAGTATAGCCCTGGCTGGTCGATGGCACGGTATCGAATCGCACGATCATCCTGGACCTAATGGTCAGCCGAGACTGATAACGACGCGTGCACTCCGGTTGCCCAGCAGCATGCCCGCGTGCAGCCGGTCCACCGCCAAGAGCTGCCGAACTGGTGTCTCCTCCCGATCATGTCCAAATTTCGCGCTTTCGCAAGCAAACGCTCTGGATCGATCAAGTATCCGACCCGCCTGGCGCCCCGTAGGATTCGCATCGAACGAACTGGCCGTAATCACCGGTGCCGCGTGGCCTCGGAACACCGTAGTCCTCAGGCGCTCGAAACCACGGTTTCTCCCGGAGTACTGGTGAGATATGAAGCCAAACACGCTGGCCGAGGCGGCGTTGGTCGGGCCGAGACGGCTTGCCGCGCAAGCAATCGGGGCACGACGATTCTCATACAATTATCGTCCGAGCGCGATGTGCGCCGACTCAATTATGTGGACGCAGCTGCTCAGGAACTCACTCCTGAAAGTGTGGCAATTGGCTAGGCGGCGTGCGCGACCGTTCGGCAGATTCCTGACTGGCCAGCGCACTCGCGGGCCCAAACCGTGAGCCGTCTCCCGGTAGACACTCAGTCCTTGAAATGGATTCGTCAGGCGGCGAATTCGCGTCTCCTTGCAACGCTGCTAGGGGTGATTGGGCTCACGATCGCGCTCGACGCCCGTCTAGACCAAATCGCCACCCATGTCTATTACGACCTCAAGCACTTCTTTGAATTTGCCGAGTTCGCGTTTTCGCCGTCGCATTTCGACTACTACGCAGCGGTCGCGAATCGCGAGTACACGTATGCGCATCTGCCGCTCTTTCCACTGCTCCTAGCACCCTTCCACCGCTTGGCTCTGTACGCCGGCTGGGAACCGATCGTCATGGTCAAGGGTCTGGTGCACGCATTCGAGGTCGCAACCGTTGTCCTGATTGCCATATACGGCCGGCGCCAGGGCGTACCGGCCATGCCGGCGACGCTGCTTGGGCTCGCTTGGCTCGCTGCGCCCTGGCAGTTTGAAGCGAGCGCACTCGATGGCCATGTGACCTCTGTCGCAGCGTTCTTCTTGCTGGCCGCGGTGCTTCGGCGGGATATTCCGTGGCAGGCTGGAACCCTTGCGGCTCTGGCCACCACGACGCGGACTGAGTTCCTGATTGCAGCGCTCGCATTTGCCGGCTGGTATGTGCGCCTTGGCCTGCGTCCAGGACTGGCGTACGCCGCGGGGGGACTAGGGGTCGCATCGGTCATTGTTGGGCCTTACTTGCTGCGCGACGCTGCGGCTCTGCATTGGGGCGTGGTCGGCCACCTCCAGGGCCGTGGCGACGGGCTTCTGGTATTGCACGGCATTCTCCCGTCGCTCAGCGGCGGGGTTCCGGAAGCCCTCAGAGGACCGCAAGACTGGGCCATGCCCACAGCCGTTCTGCTCGCCACCGGTGTTGGGTGGGCCAGCCGTGATCAAGGACTCGGGCTCTTGCGTGCATCAATGCTGTACGTCCTAGCCCTCACGCTTGGGCACGGTCGCTATTTTGTGCTTCCGCTTACGGCCGGCATCGTTGCGGCGGCAACGCCAACCCGCTGGCCGTGGGCTGTCCTTGTTTTTCTATTGGAGTTCACCGCGCCAATCCCGGAAGGAGTGCGCTGGATCATTCGGACCACTGCCATGGTGGCTCTCTTCGCCTGGAATCCGCTGCGTGCTCACGGGTCGCGCTGGTCCTCAAAGGTTCCGCAACCATTCGAAACATTGAGACGCAAATGACTGCAAGGGACACATAGAACGCCATCTGTGTGCGGTGCCTGGTACCCGTGAGCCGCGTTCGATACCACGCAGATGCGACTGAAGCCCGTGCTATCGAATCAGGCCTGGTAGCTCGCAGAGACTTTCTATGACGGCATTAGGGCGGATGTCGCCGGTGTGGGCTGCGGCATCGCGGTTCAGCCAGACGGCGTGGACGCCGGTGTTGAGGGCGCCGGCGATGTCGGTGCTGAGGTTGTCGCCGACCATGGCGGCGTGGGCGGGGTCGCAGTTGAGCTGTTCGAGGGCGCGTTG
>JAPPFO010000160.1:0-7864 GCA_028875175.1 Chloroflexota bacterium
CGGCGGCACCATCGTCAAGCAGGCCCGCGAACTGGGCTACGACGGTCCCATCTACTCCGAGGTGGTACCCACGGGGCCCAATGCCCTGGAGATTGCCGGCGAGCACGCGACCGGGCTGAAAGCCATTGTTCCGGACCCTGAGTTGAACACCAGCACCGGCCGAGATTTTCTGGCGAGTTTCAACGAACGTCACGGCCTCGCCCCGTGGCCCTGGTACCAGGGGTCGGCATACGACGGCGTCTACATTGCCGCGGAATGCCTGCGGCAGACGAACGACGACCAGGACGCCGAGGGCTTCAGGGCGTGTCTGCACGACCTCATCTGGAGCGGGGCGATCGGCGACGACTACAGCTTTGACGAGCACGGGGACGTGACCGGCATCTCGCACGTGTTGATTGAAGTCCTGCCGGTGGCCGAGCGGACGGAGGAGAATCTGGGGTACCGGGTGGTGCGGGGGCGGGCGGCTTCCTAGCGACCGCATATCGGTCCGCGCGGGCCAGGGGCGCCTGGGATTTGGCGGATCGCGGCTTCCGCGTGGCTCAACGAGCGCGAAGGCCTGGCGCGCTGGCCCGGGGTTGCCACCTGATACGTATCGGGTTACAATCCGGGGATGATTGTGCCGTTCCGGCACAAAGGGCTGCGGCGGCTCTACGAGAGAGGTGACGGGCGGCTTCTCCCGTCACGACGCGTTGGCAAGATCGAGCGGATCCTGGCGCGGCTGGACGTGGCGAAGGAGCCGGCCGACATGAATCTGCCCGGCTGCCAACTGCATCCGCTGCGGGGCAACCTGGCCGGGTTCTGGGCCGTCAGCGTCTCGGGGAACTGGCGCATCATCTTTCGCTTCGAGGCGGAAAACGTCCGCGATGTGGACCTGGTGGACTACCACTAGCGTCCCTGACTAGAAGGAGATTGCGATGCCTATGCACAGCCCGCCCCATCCGGGGGCGTCTGTCCGCTATGACTGCCTGGAACCGCTGGGCCTGAGCGTGACTGACGGTGCGCGCGTGCTGGGCGTGAGCCGGAAGCAACTGTCGGCGCTGGTGAACGGGCGGGCAGGGATTTCGCCGGAGATGGCAATTCGCCTCGACAAAGCCTTCGGGGGCGGCGCCAGCACGTGGTATCAGTTGCAGGCGGCCTATGACATGGCGCAGGCGATGCGGCGGGCCGGGGAAATCCGGCTTGACGTGCCGGAGGCGGTGCTGGCGTTTCGGGAGCGGGCGGCCAGGTACAGCGTTGACGAGGCGTAGGGGATGCAGCGAGGCACCGACCGTGGACGACGCCCCAGGAATGGACGCTAGCTTGGGGCGGCTGCCGTAAGTTCGGCCTGGAGGGTTTGGACGAGGCGGCGGGTGCCTTCGCGGAGCTGGTCTTCGGGGATGTAGCTGTAGGCCAGGCGGATGCAGCGGCGATTCCGGTCATGGGCGAAGCAGTGGTGGCCGGCCAGGTAGGTCACGCCATTCTCTTCGGCGCGTTCGCGGATGGCCTCGCTGTCGGCGCCTTCGGGTAGCTCCAGCCAGACGAAAAAGCCGCCGACGGGTGTGATCCAGTCGCAGCCGAGGTCACGAAGCGGCGCCAACTCCTCGAGCATGGCGTCGCGGCGCCTGCGGTAGAGGTCCAGCAGGGAGGGCAGACGCCTGGCGAGCGCGCCGCTTTGCAGGTAGGCGCCGGTGACCCAGGCGGCGAAGGGGCTGGTGGCGCTGTCGGCCTTGAGGCCGCACATCCGCGAGATGTCGTCGGGCTCGGCGATGGCCCAGCCGAGGCGCATGCCGCCGGCGACCAGCTTGGAGAGGGTGCCCAGCTTGATGACGCGCTCGCGGCCGGCGATGGCGTAGAGGGCGGGTGGGCGGGCGCCCTCGAAGATGAGATCGCCGTAGGCGTCGTCTTCGAGAAAGACCAGGTCAATTTCCTCGGCGACCTCGGCAAGCTGGCGGCGGCGTTCCACGGGGGCGTTGAAGCCGACGGGGTTGTGGACGGTGGGCATGGTGTAGACGAGGGAGACGTGGGCTCCGGCCCGGCGCTGGCGAGTCACCGTTTCGCGCAGCGCGGAGGGGATGATGCCGAGCTCGTCGGTGTCGACGCCGACGACGTTGATGCCAAGCCCGCGGAAGAACCAGAGGGCGCCGATGAAGGTGGGCGACTCGACGATCACGGTCCCGCCGGGCGGCACCAGCAATCGCGCGGCCAGCGCGATGCCCTGCGAGGCGCCGCTGGTAATCATGATGTTGTCTGGGCCGACGTCCAGGCCCTCGGTGGCGCCGACCCAGCCAGCCAGGAAGCTGCGCAGCGGTTCGGGGCCGGAGACGGGTCCGTATTGGAGGGCCTCGGCGTTGTGATCGGCCATGAGGGCGGCGGTTGTCTCGGCCAACTCGTCGTAGGGAAAGCTCGCCGAGTCGGGGAAGCCGTAGGCGAGGCTGATCAGGCCGGGCCGCTGCATGGTCCAACTGGGCCGCAACGGGTTCTGCTCCATCGCCTGCGCAACGGGGCTGTAGTGGGCTTGGAGGCTCATGGGAGCGAATCGTAGCAACCGCACACGCGCAGACTCGCTAGCGGCGAGTCAGCCGAGCCGTTGCGAGGCCGCCCGTCGGTAAGATCACGGCCAGCATTTGGGGCGGATTTGTAGCCGCCGGACGGGTCGGAGCGGTTGGTGCCTTCGCAGCGGTTGTGGAGTCCCTGGCGGATGGCGTACGTGAGTGGCGAGAAGCGGGACGACGGGGCTTGTCCGTTTTGCGTGCCGGTGGCGGAGGCCCAGGAGTTACCCGAGTTGCTGGTGCAGGCGGGGCGGCTGGGGTACGTGACGCTGAACCTGTATCCGTATAACAACGGGCACGTGCTGGTGCTGCCGTACCGGCACGTGGCGGACCTGGATGAGCTTCGAGAGGACGAGGCGGCTGAGTTGATGTCGCTGGTGGTGCAGGCGCGGGTGGCGTTGCAGGCGGCCTTCGCGCCCGACGGCTACAACGTGGGCATGAACCTGGGTTCAGCGGCGGGCGCCGGGATTCCGAGCCACCTGCACTTTCACGTGGTGCCGCGCTGGGCGGGCGATACGAACTTCATGCCGGTGACGGGCGACGTCAAGGTGATGCTGGAAACGCTCGATCAGACGAAGCGGCGCCTGGTCGAGGCCTGGCCCACCTAGCGGCCGGCGCTTCCGGCGGGCAGGAGGTCGGGCGCGCGCTGGGGGACTGGGACCAAAGCCGGCGCGGCTTCAGGCAGGAATCCGAATTTGCCGGGCGGCCAGTACACGAGCCAAACCTGCCCGACGATTGAGGCGCGAGGCACCGTGCCGATGTCGCGGGAGTCGCGGCTCTGCAGGCGGTTGTCGCCCATAACGAAGTAGGAATCTTCAGGCACGCGCCTGGCGGGCGTGTCGCGTCCGATCGGGCCGCTGAAGTAGCTGGACTCGTCGATGAGGTGGCCGTTGACGAGAACCTGTCCGGCGCGAATTTCGACCTCGTCGTTTGGTAGTCCGATGACGCGCTTGACCAGATCCTCGTCGGGACTGCGAGGGGATCGGAAGACGATAACGTCGCCGCGCTGCGGATCTTCGGTGAGGTAGGAGAGTTTGTTGACGAGCAGGAACTCGGAGTCGGCCAGGTTGGGGGACATGCTGGGGCCCTCGACGAGGAAGTTCTGCACGAGCAGGCGGGTGCCGAAGAAGATCAGGGCGGCCAGGAGCACCGTTTCGGCGATCTCGAGCAGGATGTTGCTGTTACGCCTGAACATCAGACTTTCGGGTTCCAGGCCGTCATGCAGGGACGGCTGGTCGTGCGGTACGCGTGGGTCTCAGGACGAAAGACCCTCAGCGCACCCGACTACCGAAGGGAACGGGCAACGAGATGGTCTTCCGCCACCGATGGGCCCGACGAGTGTGACCGGCCACCAGACCGTTCGTAGCAGCGGCGAAGTGAATAGCACAAGTATATTGAGGTGAGGCTGCGCTTTGCGGCGCGTGCGTAACCCGCGCCGCCGCGATGCCGGGTCGTGGACACCGAGACACGCGCAGAGAAACGGCGGCGGATGGGTCCAGCAATGCGGGTCGGCGAGCCGGCGAAACGTCCGCCCAGCCGTCGCATCTTTGCCGAGAGCGCGCGCGAACTGGCGCTGTACCGCTGCACCGTCTATCCGACGCGGGTGGCCACGCAGCGCTGCGACCACTGCGCCCGGCTGTTCTGCGACGAGGCGCTGAACGACACGGACTGGGGATACGTGTGCGAGGTCTGCCAGGGGCAGCTGGAACGGCGGGTCGAGCTGGACCGTACGGCGCTGCGACGCAACGTGTTTTCCTGGAACTGGCTGCCGGTGGGGATTGTGCTGGGCCTGTCGTTGGTGATGGCGGTACAGCTGTTCATCGTGTCCAATGGCAGCGATCTGCGGGGCGACCTGGCAGTCAAGATGCGGCTGCTGTTTGACGGCGCGGACCGCAGCCGCGGGGCACTGGTTTCAGCTTCAGCCGTTGGAGGGCAAGCGTACTCGCCAGCCGGAGCGCAAGAGGGACACGGTGCGGAGGCGCTGGTGGATGGTCTGGTGGAAGCGGACTTTCCGGCCTGGCGCTCGGCCAATGCCGTATTCCCGCAGGACGTGGTCTTGAAGATGAACCTGCGCACGCCGATCGCGACAATTGACGTACTGAACCACCCGAGCGAGCCGGCGGACAGTTATGCGCGGCGCGTGCAGGTATTCACTTCGCGCGAGGTTGATCCGCGCGAGGACCCGTCCGGGCTGAAGTTCATTCGGCAGGCGGAGCTGGAAGCCGCGCCGAGCGTGCGGATTGAGTTTCCGACCGAGGTCACGCGCTACGTGGTGCTGCGGTTGCTGGCAAATGGCGGACATGCGGGGTATGTGTCGATTGGGGAAGTCGAGGTGCGGTCGCGGGCGGAGCGTGATGGGTAGGCGAGGCCCTCCGCGGTTGCACGTCAGCTAGTCCCGAGCCGAGATGGCCGTCCCGGCACAGCGCTTCGAGTTGACCTATGCGGGCGCGGTGCGTGGGGCGAGGCTGGACGTGTTCCTGGCGGAGTCATTGGCCGACGTTTCGCGGTCGCGGGCGGCGCGATTGATCCGGGACGGGCAGGTCACGCTGAACGGCCAGGCGGCTGCGCCGTCGCGGCGGCTGCGAGACGGGGACATTGTGCGCGGCGAGCTGCCGGGGGTAGCAGCGGAGCTTGCGGGCGAGCCGGGAACGCTGGATCGGCTGCTGACGACGGAAGGCTTCGTGGCGGTGGACAAGCCGGCCGGGATGGTGATGCACCCGGGCGCCGGGGCGCTTCGCGGGACGCTGGCACACCGGCTGCTAGCGCACTTTCCGGAGCTTGTGGCGGTGGGGCATCCGCGGCGGCCTGGGATCGTGCATCGGCTGGACAAGGACACGTCGGGAGTGGTGATGATCGCGCGAACACCGGCGGTCTACGCGCACCTGGCGCGGGCGTTCGAGCATCGAGAGGTACAGAAGCGGTACCTCTTGATCGCGCGGGGGACGCCAGATCCGCCGCGGGGACGCATCGATGGGCCGATCGGGCGACACCCGACGCAGCGGACGCGAATGGCGGTGGCGCGGCGCGGGCGGCCAGCCGTAACCAACTACCGCGTGCTGGATCGGGCCGGCGACGCGGCCCTGGTTGAAGCCAGCCCAACGACGGGACGCACGCACCAAATCCGCGTGCACATGGCGGCGATCGGTCATCCGATCCGGGGCGACGCGACGTACGGTGGATCGGTGCCGGCAGTCCGACGTGTCATGTTGCACGCGTGGACGCTGCGCTTCCGAGACAACGCGGGGGACCGCTGGCTCGCCGCAGCCCCGCCGCCGGAGGACTTTCAGCGAACGGCGACGGAGCTGGGTCTCACACTGCCGGACACGCCGGCCTCAGGGCTGGAGGCCCGCTAGGCGGTGGTGGGAACCGAGCCGTCGTCTTCGGGCCCCGCTTCCGGCTCCGTATCGTCATCGGGCCGGTCGGCGGGCGCGGCCACACGGGCCAGGACGACGCCGACTTCGTACAGGGCGTAGAGCGGAATTCCGACCGAGGCCTGGGTGAACGGGTCGGGTGTGGGCGTGATGATGGCCGAGATGACGGCGATGGCGACGATGGCGTAGCGCCGCTGGCGGGCCAAGCTGTCGGCCGTGACGATGCCGATTTTGGCCAAGGCAAAGATGATGAAGGGCGTTTCGAACGCCAGGCCAACAGCCAGCAAGATGCGCAAGACGAACGACACCCAGCCGTCGACGGTGAACTCCGTGCTGATGGTGGCGGGCGCGAATCCGGCCAGGAACCCGACGGTAAAGCGCAGCACGATGAACCAGGCGAAGGCAACCCCGGCCAGGAAGGCGAGCGCGATGGCCGGAATGCTCATGAAGATCCAGCGTCGCTCGTGGGGATACAGACCCGGGGCTACGAAGGCGAGCACCTCGTAGACGACGATGGGGCTGGCCAGGCCGAAGCCGACGATGAACGAAATCTTGACGAATGTGAAGAGCGTCTCAGTGACGGCTATTTGCTGCAGCACGGCGCCGCGGGGGAGTGGGAGCTGGACGAAGTGAAAGACAAAGTCCTTGAACGGCCAGACCACAAAGCTGGCGAGAATGATCGCCAGAATCGCCACCGTCAGCCGCTTGCGCAATTCGTCCAGGTGCTCGCGCAGCGACATCACGCCGCCGAGCTCTTCCTGCGGTTGCGTTGGGTCGGTCAGCGCCTGGTCGGCTTCGGCCATTCAGTCAGCCTTGATGTTCGGGCACAGCGGAGGCCACGCCTCTTCGCACGTACGATCCTAACGCCCCGTTGATCATGGGAGCGGCGCCGGCGGCGCAGTAACGCTTGGCCAACTCCACGGCCTCGTTGATGGCCACGGCCACGGGTGTTTCGCCTGAGCCGATTTCAGTGAGCGCAATGCGCATGATGGCGACATCGAGACGGGCCATCTGGTCGACGGGCCAGGCGGGTGTCAGCAGGCCGATGGCGGCGTCGAGGTCATCCCGATTGGCGCTTACCGACGCAACCAGCGTGCGGGCGTAGGCGGCGGTTTCGGCGTGCAGGCTCAACTCGCGTTCGCGAAAATCCAAGAGTTCGAGCGCGGGGCGTTGAGCCATGTCGGCCTCGTAGATGAGTCGCATTGCGGTCTCTCGCGCCAATCGGCGGCCACGCCGTCGCCGTCGCGCAGCCATCCGCTTAGCCGGCGGCTTCCGCGAGTGGGACGGGCGTGCCGGTGACGTAGTCCAGGTCGTATTCGGCCGAGACGAAGCGTTGGTCCTGGAGGATTGCTCGGTGCAGGTCCAGGTTGGTTGCCGGACCTTCGATCCGGGTCTCGGCCAGCGCCCGACGGGAACGCCGGATCGCCTCGGCCCGCGTGTCGCCGTAGACAATCAGCTTGGCGAGCAGCGAGTCGTAGAAGGGCGACACCTCGCAGCCGGCATAAAGGTGGGTGTCCACACGCACGCCGGGACCGCCCGGGAGTCGAAGGTCGGTAACAGTGCCGGCGTCAGGCCGGAAGTCGCGCTCGGGGTCCTCGGCCAGCAGGCGATATTCGATGGCGTGGCCGGTGAGCCGGACGTCGCGCTGGCGCAGGCCGGTGGGCTCGCCGGCCGCGATCTGAAGTTGGGCGCGAACGATGTCGACGTCGGTGACTTCCTCGGTGGCGGGATGCTCTACCTGGATACGCGTGTTGGTCTCAATGAAGTAGAAGCGGTTCTCATCGTCCAGGAGGAATTCGACGGTGCCGGCACCGCGGTAGTTGATGGACTCGGCTAGGCGCACGGCGGCGCGGGCGACGCGGTCACCATGGCGTCCGCCGAGGCTTGGGGCGGGCGCTTCTTCGATGAGCTTTTGAAAGCGGCGCTGAATGGAGCACTCGCGGTGCCCCAGGTGCAGGACGGTGG
>JAPPFO010000160.1:7874-11188 GCA_028875175.1 Chloroflexota bacterium
GTGGAGCCGTCGCCCAGCACCTGCACCTCAACATGACGCGAGCGTTCGATCTGCTTTTCGACATAGAGGTCGGCGTTACCGAACGAGCTGCGAGCCTCGGCCTGGGCCAGCGGGAAGAGGGTGACCAGGTCGTCGACATCACTCACACGACGAATACCGCGACCGCCACCGCCACCGGCGGCCTTGAGCATGACGGGGAAGCCGATCTCGCGCGCAATGGACTTGGCCTCGTTGATGTCGGCCACGGGCCCGTTAGAGCCGGGGATGACTGGCAGGCCAGCCGCCAGGGCCGCTTCGCGGGCCCGAGTCTTCTCGCCCATCATGCGCATGTTGTCGGGGGTAGGGCCGATGAATGTGATGCGGTAGCGCTCGCAGGCTTCGGCAAAGTAGGCATTCTCGGCCAAAAAACCAGCGCCGGGATGCACGGCGTCGCAACCCGTGTTGAGCCCGGCGGCAATGATGTGCGGCACGTTGAGGTAGCTGGCGGCCGCGGGCGCGGGGCCAATACAAACCGATTCGTCGGCCATCTGAACGGGGAGGCTGTCGTTGTCGGCTTCCGAGTAGATGGCAACCGTGCGGACGCCAAGGTCGCGGCAGGCGCGGATGATTCGGACGGCCATCTCGCCCCGGTTGGCGACGAGCACCCTTTCAAACATGCTCAGCTCATGGCGAGGCCGCCGTCAACCGTCAGCACGTGCCCGGTGACGTAGGCGCCGTCGTCAGACGCGAGAAATGCCACGGCTCCGGCAATGTCGTCCGGGTCGGCAAAGCGGCCCAGCGGAATCGAATTCAACGCTCTGTCGCGCAGCTGGTCGGGGATGACGTCAGTCAGCGGTGAGATGACGAAACCGGGCGCCACGGCGTTCACCGTAATGTTGCGGCTGCCGACTTCCTGGGCCAACGCCCGGGTAAAGCCGATCAAGCCGGCCTTGGCCGCAGCATAGTTTGCCTGGCCGGCGTTGCCCTTGATCCCGACGACGGAGGCGATGTTGATGATGCGTCCGCTGCGCTGGCGAATCATCGCTCTGACCGCGCGGCGTGAACAGACGAAGGCGGAGCGCAGGTTCGTATTCATGACCGTATCCCACTGCTCGTCGGACATACGCATGAGCAGGTTGTCCCGGGTGGTGCCGGCGTTGTTGACCAGAACGTCCAGGCCGCCGAGCGCCTCCTGGGCCTGGTCCACAATCAGCTCCGCGCCCTCGACCGTGGACAAGTCGGCGGCCATAACGACCGCGCTGCCGCCACTGCCGCGAATCTCGGAGGCCAACTCGTCGGCTTGCTTGGCGTTGGAGTTGTAGTGCAGCACCAGATCGGCGCCGTCGGCAGCCAGACGACGCGCAAACGCACGACCAAGCGCACCTGAGGCGCCAGTGACGAGCGTGCGCGCCCCGGTCAAGCGCCTGACGCTACTCATTGATCAGTGCGGCGGCGGTCGCGCGGGCCGAGGCCAGATCGCTCACGTTATGCAACTCGATGCCTTTCACCGTGCGCCGCAGCATGCCGGTAAGGACCGAACCGTGTCCAAACTCCACGATGTGCTGCACGTCTAACGCCTCGATTGCCCGGATGCCATCCAGCCAGCGGACGGGAGCCGCGATGTGATTCGCCAACTCGGCCCGCAGAACCGGCGGGTCAACAAGCTGTCCGGCGTCGATGTTACTGATCACGGGAGCCGCCGGGGGGTCGATTCCGACAGCGAACAGGCGTTCGCGCATGGCGGCCTGGGCCGGCAGCATGGCCACGGAGTGGAATGCGCCGCTGACGTTGAGCGGAATCACGCGGCGGGCGCCGGCTTTGCGGCCTTCGTTGACGATGCGATCAATAGCGGCGAGATCACCCGCGACCACGATCTGGCCAGGTGCGTTGATGTTGGCGACCGTGAGATAGCTCCCAGGAGTCCGGGACCGAATCGCCGCCGTCAAGTCCTCGACAGCAGGCTCATCCAAACCCAGGACGGCAGCCATGCGCCCCGGTTTCTCGAAGGCCGCGGCCGCCATAAAACGACCGCGGTCTCGCACCAGGGCGACCGCCTCGCCAACCGGCGTGCAGCCGGCGGCCACGACGGCGGACACCAGGCCAACGCTGTGGCCGGCAAGGGCGGCCACGTTCACGGGATAGCCCGAGGTTGTGACCGCGGCCCCGCAGACGCCGAGCACTTCGTTGAAGGCCGCGAAGGCGGCGACGGACGCAGCGACAATGGCCGGCTGCTGAACGTCCGTGGGTTGGAGGTCGTCCTGGCTGCCAGCCCCGGTCAGGTTGCTGAGGGATGCGCCATAGCCGGCGTCCACCGCCTGCCAGACCGTGCGCGCGGCAGCCGATGACGCACGGAGGCTGCGACCCATCCCCGGCGCCTGGGAACCCTGGCCCGGAAACACAAAAGCGGCCCGGGCCCGTTCAGGCGCCATGGTGCGTGGTTCCGGATTCCCCGGCTAGCGGTATTTGACGGCTTGTTCGGAAGGCTCGATGACCAGGTTGCCGCGGTAGTTCCCGCACAAGGGGCATACCTGATGACTGACCACCAGGCGATGGCAGGTCGGACAGCGCCCGAGGTTCGGTCGGCGCGCGCGGGCCGAATGGCGACGGGCACGTGAGCGCGAACGGGTGAGCCGACGTTTGGGCAGAGGAGTCATAACCCGCCATTATCCATGAGATTCGTCGTCTTTGTGGAGCATTTGGCGGCGCATGCGTTCCAGCGGCGCCAGCCGCGGATCCACCGCGGGCGGGCTCGCAGCCGGACCGTCCCACGGCGCCTCGCATGGTCCGGCGCAGAGAACACGCGGAGGCAGCGCGCTGATCGCGCCTTCGGCAAGTACCTGCGACAGATCGAGGTTGTGTCCAGGATCAAGCTGCCAGCGGTCACCGGGATCGACCAAACCGCCGCGTACCGGATCGATACGCGGCACAAATTGGTCGTCCAACTCGAACGCAAGCTCTATCTCCACGTCGTCCGTGCAGCGGGCGCAAGGCACCAACGCCCGGGCTCGCATCTGTCCGGTGACGAGGACGGCGTCGGACAGCCGCGTCAAGTGCGCCGTGCCCCGTATGGACCCGCTGAGTTCCGGAACGTCCACCGCACGTGCCGGTGCGTCCACGTCGACCATGCGGCTCGGCCCGGACGTCTGCGCGAGCAAGCGCGCGACGTTGAAGATGTAATCGGCCACAGGCCACCTTCAGGTCAGGCCCGCGAGCGGTTCAACTCGGCTCAGGCAGGCTCTTCGTCGAACTCGACGGGTTCGGCGTCGCTCTGGTCAAGCGCGGCAACCCCGCGGCGGATGCTGGTGAGATGGGATTCCAACCGGCTCTCCAGGTCG
>JAPPFO010000159.1:0-4490 GCA_028875175.1 Chloroflexota bacterium
CCAAACACCAAGACATTCAACCCGCCCCAGGCCAGCGGCAGCGCCAAGACGTGCGCTCGAGTGCGCCACCCCACCACGACCGCCAGGCCGGAGGCCGCCGCCGCCGCCAGTCCGAACGCCGGGCCGGCGCCCCAGCGCACGATTTGTTCCAGCGGATAGAGCCAGGGGGTGGTGCCCGCCCACTGGATACCGGGCGGCCAGTCCAACGTGCCTGACTGAATAGACTGCTGCTGGGCCAACGCATTGGCAAAGGCGGGGGCCATTCGCCAGTCCCAGGGCCAGGGCGATGCGAACGCATAGGGCTGGAATAGCCGAAAGGCCAGCGCCGCAAGCACACCAAACGCGGCGAGGTGGGCGAGCCAGGCTGCTCGGCGTTCCCAGGCGTCGCCGAGCACGCCTTCGCGGACCGCCCGAAACGCCCACCACGCCGTGAACAGCGCCAGCAGCAGACCCGTGCTGAGCTTGCTGGCCATGGCCAGCCCGGCGGCGATACCCGCCAGCCCCAGGTTGCGCGCGTCCCGGGACTTCGAGTAGCGAACCAGTAGCCACAGCGTCAGCGTCGCGAAAAACGTGGCAAACGTGTCGACCGCGAAGAAATGCGCAATCTGAATCGAGTGCACGGCCAGCGCCAGCAGCGCCGCCGCCACGAGTGCTGGCCAGGGCCCCAGCAGCCGTCGGGCCAGGAGGTACACCACCAGTACCGTCCCCAGGTCGAACAGAGCCGAGAGTGCGCGACCGATCAGGTAGGCCTCGTCATATTCGGTGCGGCCTAGCGCCCTCGCCGCAGACTCCACCAGGAACAGCGGGAACGTCCCGTAGACAAAGAACGAGACATCGTGGTTGAACGGGTTCAGCGGCGAGCGGCTTGGATCGAAGTACGCCCACAGATGCGGCGCCGGCTGGATCTGCAGCAGCACCAGGCTGAGGAAGCGCTCGTCGGGGTGCAGGTGCTGCCCGTGGTCCCAGTCCAGGCCGACGAGACGCAGGGCCGTTCCCGTGGCTAGCACGGTGGCCAACGCGACCGCGTGCAGCGCGCGGGCTGTCGCAAGTTGACGCGCAGTCAGGGCGCGCACGTTGAACGCGCTCGACCGCAGCGCGGCGGCGCGGTCACTCATGGATGCCCGCTTGGGCGTCCTCCATCGGCCGCAAGGAAACATCGCCGCTGCGGATCTGCCGGAGATTGCCGGCCTCGTCGCGCAGGCGCAGCGCGCCGTCGGGCGCAAAGCCCTCAACCAGGCCGCGGGCGCACAGCGCTCCGCTGATCTCGACCTGGCGACCCAGCAGCGTCGACCGGCCAACCCATTCCGAGTAGACCGCGTCCCACGCGGCACCTTCGGCCGTTAGGCAATCCAGAATCTGGAGCACGCAGGCCGCCAGCAGGTCGTTACGGTCAAAGACCCGGGTCGCAAACGCCGCGATGGCCGTTGTGGCCTGTCCCTCGGCTCTGCCCGCCCCGCTCAAGGCGTTGAGCCCTACGCCGACCACGGCGGCGTCCTTGTACGTTTCCACGAGCACGCCCCCGGCCTTAGCCTCCGCGAACATCAGGTCGTTCGGCCATTTGATGGACGCCGAGGCCCCCGTACAGTCCTGGATAGCGCGAACGGTCCCCATCACGGCCGCGACAGTGAGACGGCCAACTGGACCCGAGGATGCGACACCGTCGCGCACGATCACCGAGAACAGCAACCCGCCGGGCGTCGTAAGCCAACGGCGGCCCCGGCGACCGCGCCCCTGCGTCTGGTATTCGGCCGCATAGACCGCGCCGTGCCGTGCGCCCGCTCGCAGTCCGTTCAGGGCATCGTTCTGGGTCGAGCTCGTTTCGTCTGACACCGTCACCGGCGCGTAGAGTCCCTGCGCGCACAGCCGCTTCCGGATCACCGAGGCCCGCAGCGGGGCCCAGGGAATCGCCGCGTCCGTCAACTGACCTCATGAATGCTCAGCGCCGTGTCCAGTCTCACCGACCCCTGGCGCTGGCGAAAGGCCAGGCGGCTCGCGCTCGGCGCACAAGACTCGCCTGCCCCGCGCGAACTCCCGACGAGAATCTCAGAACGGACCACGAATCGTTCACGGCGACGCAGTTCTTTGTGCCGCGCCTGTTTGACGGTATGCTTCCCGCTCAGGAATCGCGCCAGGCGCGGCGCATTACGGAGGACAGACTGTGGCGTATAGCGTAATCAGCCAGAAGTCCGGACACACGTATCACCTGCATTCGCGGGTGGTGACGCTGCGCGGCGGACGTCAGCAGCGCATCTACTACTTTGCCAAAACGGTAGGCGAAGGGGCGGTTGACGAGATGCCCGAGGGCTACGTGGTGTCGGAAAACCCGCGCACCGGGCTTCCACTTCTAAAGAAGGGCTGATTAGCCAGCCTCAGTTCGCGAGTCCGACGAAGCAGATAGGTTCCAGGCACACCCAGCCGCGCGGCCGCGGCTCCCATTGAGCAACGCCGCTCGGCAAGCACCCGCCGGACTAGGGCTCCTGGCAGCAGGAGTTCCAGCGCAAAGCGATCCGCTTCCCATTCCCGGCGCCGGCGCTCGCCGCGCTCGGCGGCGTCCGGCGTCGTGCCCGCATGTAGCACCCAATGCCCAAGTTCGTGGGCCGCGCTGACGTTGCGGTCCACGGCGGGCAGCCGCACGTTGATGACGAGCGCCGGACGACCTCTGCCAACGCTCGCCAGCAGCCCGCGAATTCCGAGGGGAAGCGGACGCCGGTAGACGCGAAGCGACGTTGCGGTTCGCGCCAGGTCGGCCGCGTCCAGGATCGGCGCGGAGGCCGGCAGGCCGCCCCGGCGCCGTAGGAGTGAGACCGCCATCTGGATCTCTGGCAGCGTCCGGCGGCGCATCGTTGAAATACCATACAAATAACGAACGGGTGGGTCCAGCCAGGGCCTGCGATCTTTGATTGCCCGCCGGCCACAGTCCCTTGCCGCCCCTCCGCCTACCATGCCCGCATGCGCCAGGACCCAGTCCCGATCCCGATTCCGCAGCGCGGTCAATGAATCCGGCCCTGATTGCCCAAGTCCGTCGACTTGACGGCGCCCCGCAGGTGCTGGTGGATCCCGACGAGTTGGTGGCCTATGGCTACGACGCGACCATGGGCTACCGGGGAACACCGGCTGCGGTAGTGATGGCCGAGACCGAAGCCCACGTCGTCGACGCGCTGGCCACCGCCAGGAAACAGGGCACTCCCTGTCTGGCGCGCGGCGGGGCCACCAGCCTGTCGGCGTCGGCAGTTCCGCCCGACGGGGCACTGGTGATCGACACGAATCGAATGCGCCGGATCACGGGCTTCGACGAAGAACGGCAGCGCGCCACAGTCGAGCCCGGCGTCGTCACGCGCGACTTCCGTGACTACGCCGCCGCTCGCGGCCTGTTCTATGCGCCCGACCCGTCGTCGGAAGCGGCCGCCACGATCGGCGGCAATGTGGCCACCAACGCTGGCGGGCCGTACGCTTACAAGTACGGCGTCACGCGTGACGCTGCCACTGGTCTGCGCGTCGCCACGCCGCGCCACGGTCTGCTGAGCTTGACGCGCGGAACGGACGATGGCGTGATCGATTTGATCATTGGCTCCGAAGGCACGCTGGGCATCGTGACCGAAGTCTCGTTGCAGTTACGTCCGCTGCCGTCGCACCGGAGCGTGCGCGCGGCCAGCTTTCCCGATGGCGAATCCGCGCTTCGAGTGGTGGCGCAGATCATGGAAAGCGGAATCACTCCGGCCAAGCTCGAGTTCCTCGACGACATTACCGTCGAGTCGCTGGAGCGCTCCCGCCCCTGGGGATTCCCGCGCGATGCCGGTGGTCTGCTGCTCGTTGAGCTTGATGGCGAAAAAGCGGAAGTGCACGAAGAGACAGATGCGCTGGATGCGTTGCTCAGATCCGCGGGCGGGGGGATGGACAGCGTGGATCCCGTCCGAGCCGAGCGCTGGTGGGAGGCCCGGCGCGGCATCACCGCCTCTTTGGCCCGCATTCGGCCCGCCAAGATCGGCGAGGACATCTGCGTCCCCTACTCGCAACTGGCCCCGACGTTCAAGGCCATCAAGCAGGCCGCGGACGACGCCGACGTGGTGGTGGCCATATTCGGCCACGCAGCCGACGGCACGCTGCACCCCAACATGCTCTACGACCCGACGGATGAGGAAGAGCGAGACAGAGCGTTCAGCCTGTTGCCCATCGTGGCCGACGCCGGGCTGGCCGCAGGCGGAATCCTCTCGGGCGAGCATGGCCTGGGTCGGGTGAAACAGCCATTCATCGATCGTGCCTACGACCCGCCGACGCTGGACGCCATGCGCCGTATCAAGCGCGCGTTCGATCCCGACAACATCATGAACCCCGGCGCCATGTGGCCGACCGGGCCGATGGAAGCCCACCCGTAGGTCACGCCGAAACCCGACGAGGGGGGGGGGGGGGGGGGCGCCCGCCCCCCGGGTGTGGGGGGGGGGGGGGGGGGGGGGGGGGGGGGGGGGGCGCCCCGGGGGGGGGGTGGTGGGGGG
>JAPPFO010000159.1:4500-11154 GCA_028875175.1 Chloroflexota bacterium
CACCCCAAAAACAAAATAACCCCCGCCGCATGGTGGCCCCGGGGGCCTTTGCACCCCCCCCGTTCGTCCCCCCCAAACCCCCCCTTGGGGCCGGGCCCGCCCCGGGGGCCCCTCGTTTTGCCCGTTGCGGACGGGCGGGTTGGCTCTACGAAGCCTCGACCGGGTAGGTCTCTTCGCCGTGTTCCGGCATGTCGAGACCGCTCATCTCCTCCTCGGGCGGCGCTCGCAGGCCCATGGTGGCCTTGAGCGCGTGGAAGAGCAGGAGTCCGGTGCCCAGAGCCCAGAGGACCGCCACCACGGCGGCGATCAACTGCGCGACGAACTGGATGCCGTTGCCGGCAACGAAGCCGCTGACGCCGTACGTGCCATCGGCAAAGATGCCGACCGCCAGCAGGCCCCAGACCCCGGCTACGCCGTGAACCGAAGAGGCGCCAATCGGGTCGTCGATCTTCAGCTTGGTGTCGATGAACCACACACCGGCCAGCATGACGATCGCGCCGACTGCGCCAACCACCACCGCGGCCCAGGGCGCGATGAAGGCGCAGGGGGCGGTGACGGCGACGAGGCCGGCCAGCGAGCCGTTGGCCGTGTCGGCCGCGCTGATCTTGCCGCGCTGCACCAGCCGGATATAGGCGGCCGTGACCGCGCCGGTGGCGCCGGCCAGGAAAGTGTTGGCAATGATGACCGCGATGCGCGGGTCGTTGCCGTTGACGGTGCTGCCGGCGTTAAAGCCGAACCAGCCGAAGAACAGGATGAAGGTCCCAATGACCACATAGACCATGTTGTGGCCCTTGAGCACGCGGACCTCGCCGTTCGGTCCGTACTTGCCCATGCGGGCGCCCACGGTGTAAGCGCCGGCCAGGGCCAGCATGCCGCCGATGGTGTGGACCACGCCGGAACCGGCGAAGTCCACCGCCGCCGCGCCGATCCAGCTTTCCAGCTGCTCGCCGCCCAGCCAGCCGCCGCCCCACATCCAGTGCCCGTAGATCGGGTAGACCAGCGCGGTAACCAGGAAGCTGTAGGCCAGGTAGGCGGTGACCTTGGTGCGCTCGGCCACGGCGCCGGCCACGATCGTGGCCGTGGTGGCGGCGAACACCATCTGGAAGAACCAGAACATCGCCGTCGATACGTCGTAGGCCTGATTGACCAGGAAGAACCCGGAGTAGCCGATGAAGGCGTTGCCCTGGTCAAGACCCGGAAATGCGCCCGACCCGCCGAACATGAACGCGTAGCCGAAGGCCCAGAACGAGAGGCCTCCCGCCGCGAAGTCCAGCATGTTCTTGGTCAGGTAGTTGACGGTGTTCTTCGCGCGGATCAGGCCGGCGCCCAGGAAGGCGAATCCGGCCTGCATGAAGAACACCAGGGCGCCGGACAGCAGCGTCCATACAAAGGTGAGGCCGACGGTCGGGTCGGCCTCGAGCGTGGCCTCGCCCGACGGATCGGCCTGGGCGAAGACCAGGCTGCGAATGAGCATGATGGCCGTGAGCGCCAGCAGCACGGCCGTCGCCGCGCGAATCGTCAGCGCCCAGCGGGGCGCGTCGCGCGTCCAGAGAAGCGACATCGTTGCGTATCTCCATGTAGAGAGAAAGGGTTGGATTCCGTGCCCGCGCGTCGTCGCCGGGAATCAACCATCGCCACGAGTCAACTTCGGGCGCCTGCGCCGCACCTGCCGTGGCGGCACGTTGGGGGCGCGCGCCCCGCGAGGATTCATCCTCGATCCCCGCGCTCCGGACGTTACATAGGCTGGCTCGCTCTTTTGCGATCACAAGGAAGTTGGGCAAGGGTAGCGCGCGAGAGTCAGAACTGTGAAACGCGGGCACCCGTGGACTGACCCATGGCGCCACCGTTTGGGGATTCTGAATCCAGCAAGGCCACAGCAGCACGAGGCGCTCGAGAACTACACTGGCCGCCGACTTGCCTGCAATTGCAGCAGCCTGACGCTATTCCAGTCGATATCACGATTCGAGGCGTTCCTGAGGCCCTGCGCGATAAGCTCGCCGCACGCGCCGCCTCAAGTGGCCGGTCGCTGGTGGGATTCCTGCGCGACGAACTGGAACGAATCGCGTCGCGACCTGCGATCTCCACCTGGCTGGCGGCTGTGCGGGACCGCAAGGCACGAACACAGACTCGCGTCAGCCCGGTCGATATTTTGCGCGATCGCGACGCGGACCGCGCCTGAGCGCACCCGCAGCCAGCCGCGACTCGTTCGCCTACATCACCAGATTTTCGCCGCCGTCCACGCCGATCACGTTGCCGGTGATCCAGGCGGCGTCGGCCACGGTGAGGGCCGCGATGGCGCGGGCTACGTCATCGGTGGTGGTGATCCGTCCGGCCGGATTCATGCGGCGGGCCTGGTCGACCATGGCCTGGTTGCCGGGAATCTTGCGCAAGGCGGGCGTGTCGGTGACGCCCGCGCGGATGGCGTTGGCGGAAATGCCCTGTGGCGCCAGTTCCACCGCCAGTTGCCGGATGTGTTGCTCCAGGCCAGCCTTGGCCGCGCCCACCGGGCCGTAGCTGGGCCAAATGGTCGAGGTGCCGGCGCTGGTCATGGCGTAGATGCGCGAACCCTGGGTCATCAGGCCGCGCTCGACCAGGTCCTGCGACCAGTAGACGAGCGTGTGGGCCATCAGGTCCAGCGTCATGTCCATCTGCTTCGGGGTTACGCCGGGCGTGTCGTCAATGCCCACATAGGGCACCGTGGTGCCGAACGCGATGGAGTGAAGCAGCACGCGGACCGGCGGCTGGCCGCCCTGGACGTCCTCCGTGATCGCATCCAGCACGTTGGCGCGCGCGGACGGGCTGCCGGCGTTGACGTTGAAGAACCGCGCCTGGCGTCCCTGCGCCTCGATGTCCTGTTCAACCGCATCCGCGAGGTGCTGGGTGTTGCGCCGGTCGAAGTGCACGCCCACGATGTGCATTCCGCACGCCGCCAGGTAGCGGGCCGTCGCGGCCCCAAATCCGCTGGACGCCCCAAGCACCAGCGCCCAGCCATCCAGTTGGGGATGCGGTTCTGCCATCAGGTCTCTCCGCGAATCGGACTGTTGGCATCCTAACCCGCGAGCCGGGTTGACGCGGCGCGAGCGCCTGCGCAGATTCATTCCATGCCTCCACACCGCATCGGGATCGTGGGCTGCGGCCGCCGCGGCCGCGCCTTTGCCGCTGCCATCGCGTCCCTGGATGCTGTCGCCCTGGCGCTTTGGGTAGACGACGATCCAGCAGCGGCCCGCGCTTGCGCCGCCGCATACGGCGGGGCCGTGGCCCCGAGTTGGACCGACGAGGCCCTCGATACGCTCATCAAGGCCAGCCCACGCCTGGACTCCGCAGTTCTCGCGGCCGCCGTGCGGGACGGCCTACGGGTGTTGATCGACCCACCGCTGGCCCGAGGCATCGTGGACGCGCGACGTGCGGTCCGCGCTGTTAAGAGCGTGCCGGGCGGGGTTGGCATGGGATTCGACTGGCGCTTCGAGCCGCTGGTGCGCCTGCTGCGCGTCCTGACGCCACGGCCCCTGTTTGCCCACGTCTCCTTGGCCGTCGATCCCGGCCCGCCGCAGGCTCCGGAGTCTGTTCGGGAAACCATGTGGACGACGCCTCACCACGCACTGGACCTGCTGGTGCATCTGTTCGACGGTCCGCCGGCGGAAGTCGTGGCTGACGGCGGCCCCATGCCCGCCGAGCGGAATGAAAGCGCAACGTCCAGCGTTCCCCCTCGTGCCGACGCGCTGGTTGCCGACCTCTACTTCGACCGCGAACGTCATGCCGCGATCACGGTTGGCGGCGGCGATGCGGACCCTGAACTCGGCCCCGTCGTGCTGGACCTGACCGACGGTGCAACCCGCGTCCGGATCTGGTCGAACTGGAGTGTCGCGGAAATCCTGCCGCTGGACGGCCGGTCCCCGGACCCACCGTCGCTGCCCGGCGTGCGGCTGGAGCGCGAAGGTCGGGCTCTCATGGCGCGAGCTGAGCCGGACGGCCAGGCGCTTCGTACTCTCGTGCAAGCCTTCATCGCCTCTGAGCCGGTTGACAATCGGTTGGCTGGCGCGGCCGACGGTGCGCGGGCCGTCGCAATTACCCGTGCCGTGCTGGCCGCCGCCGCGTCGGGTCGCACCCAGACCCTGAGCGCTGCCTGACATGCACCGGCTGGGCGTCTACGGCGGCACATTCGACCCGGTGCATCGCGGGCACCTTGCCGTCGCGCGCAGCGTGCTAGAGGCGTTCGACCTGGACCGCGTGCTCTTTGTTCCAGCGCGCCAGTCGCCGCTGCGGGGCCCGCCGCTGGCCTCGGCTGGCGACCGACTGGCGATGGTCCGCCGCGCCATCGAGGGCGAGCCAAGCCTCGAAGGCTCGGCCATCGACGTCAAGAGGCCCGGGCCGTCGTACATGGTCGATACGCTGTTGGAACTAGGTTCCCAACGTCCAGCGGCCGAGCTGTTCCTGATCCTTGGCGCCGATGCCCTGGATGAACTTCCAGCCTGGCGCCAGGCTGGGCGGATTCTGGCGGCCGCGCAGATCATCGTGGTACCGCGGCCCGGACATTCCACGGAGATTGCGCGGAAGGTGCTGGCCTTGCACCCGCAAGCCGATGAACGAATTCACCTCCACCGTATGCCCCCGGTGGACATTTCGGCCTCCCGGATTCGCGCTCAGTGCGCCCGGGGGAAACCTGTCGACGCCTGGGTGCCGCGGGCTGTGGCCGATTACATCGCCGCCCACGGCTTGTACGCGAACCATGGGACCGAGTCGCGCGGGGCGATATGATTCAGCCGCCCGCAATCACTCCGGTTTGCTTCTGAGCCCAATCGAACTCGCGCGCCACATCGTGGATGCGGTGGCCGCGCGCGGTGCGGCGGATACCGTGCTGCTGGACATCCGCGGCCTGAGCGTGCTGGCGGACTACTTCGTCGTTACCACGGTGTCGAGTACGCCCCAAATGCGTGCCGTGCGCGACTTGCTGGACCGCGAGTTGAAAGGCGAGGCCGGGCGGCGGCCGATGATTGAAGGCGAGGCGGCGGATGCCTGGGTGCTGGCCGACTTCGGCGACGTTGTGGTTCACGTGTTTTCCGAGGACGGTCGGGCGTACTATCAATTGGAAGAGTTCTGGACGGAAGCGCCCGTCGTACTTCGGGTGCAGTAGGGTCGACGATGCGTGAATTCAAGATGCTCCTGCTGGGCGTGGGGCTTGCCTTTCCCGCCGGATTTGCTGCTGGCCTTGCCACTGCGTACGTCCTTACCTCCGAGCAAACCGCCAACTTCCGGCGCGAGGTCGCCCGCAAGGTGTTTGGCGTCGAACCCGGCGTCGACTTCGAGACGCTCCACCAGTAAGCGACGCGGTTCCGCGCCTGCACCGGCGGCCGATACCCCCCTAGGTGCGCAGGCCCGCCACGGTGACGCCGTCGCCCCCCTCGTTCAGCGGCGCGGCGGCGTACTGCCGAACCGACGGGTGAACGGTCAGCACCTCGGCCACCACCGCCCGCAGCGCTCCGGTGCCCTTGCCGTGGATGATGCGCAGGGTCGCGGCGCCCTGGCGCAGCGCCTCATCAACGCTGCGTTCCGCCATCTCGGCCGCTTCGTCGGCCCGCATCCCGCGAATGTCAATCTCTTGCGTCCCGCCGCCACTCGGCGCCCTGGGGCGACGACGCGGTGGACGGGGCGACGCCGCAAATACGCGCTGAAGTCGCGCGCGGTCGAACGTGGCGCGAGCGCTGCCAATCGCGACCTCCACGGACGTATCCGTGATGCCGAGCACCAGGGCACGGCCGGTGAATCCGTCGGCCTCCACCTCATCCCCCACGCGAACCTCAAGCGGATCGCACGCGGTGGGTTCGTCTGGCGGAGGTGAGCCAGGGGTCAGCCGCTCCTCCGTTTCGGCCAAGCTTGCGCGCGCCGCGCGTCGATCGCCGGAGCGACCCGTGCGGGCCGCGCGCCTGGCTTCCTGCAAGGCCTGGCGTGCGTCGCGCAGCAGCTCCCGGGCCTCACGCCGTGCATCGCGCAGCAGGGTGTCGCGGTCGCGCTCCAGTTCGTCGATCTGCTTGTCAAGATCTCGCCGCGAGCGTTCGGCGGCGCTGCGTGCCTGTGCGCTGGCCGCGCGTTCCCGTTCCGCCGCCGCCAGCTCGTGTTGTGCGTCCGCGATGGCTTGCTCCAGGTCCAGCGCCCCCTTGGACATGCGCCTGCGGGCGTCGTCGACAATCGCGGCGTCAATCCCCAGCCGGTCCGCGATGTCCAGGGCATTGCTGGATCCTGGAATCCCCAGGCGCAGGCGATAGGTCGGGCGCAGGGTGGCGTGGTCGAACTCCACGCTGGCGTTTCGGGTGGCCGGGTGCGAGGCGGCGAAGGCCTTGAGGGCAGGGTGATGGGTGGTGGCCACCACGGTTGCGCCTCGCTCCAGCAGCGCGGCGATCACCGCCTGGCCCAGGGCGGCGCCCTCGTCCGGGTCGGTGCCCGCGCCTATTTCGTCCGCCAGCGCCAGCGCGCCAGGCCCGGCCGCCTCCACCATGGCCCGCAGGTTGCGCACGTGCGAGGCGAATGTGCTGAGGCTGTGCTCGATGCTCTGCGCATCCCCGATATCAGCGACAACGCGCTCGAACACGGCCACCCGAGACGCGGCCTTGGCAGGAACATTCAGGCCACAGGCCGCCATCAGGTGCAGCAGGCCCACCG
>JAPPFO010000022.1 GCA_028875175.1 Chloroflexota bacterium
CTAGGGCAAGCGACCTTAGATGGCTTAGGCGACGACGGGCTTGGCGAAAGGCCCACCCTCGGCCTCGAGCGCGACCTCGAAACCGTCCAGTGGCTCGACTATCTCGGCTACGACGAAGCCTGGATCGGCGAACACCACAGCGCCGGCTGGGAAACCATTTCGTCGCCCGAACTCTTCATCGCCACCGCCGCCGAGCGCACCCGCCACATCAAGCTCGGCACCGGCGTCATCAGCCTCCCCTACCACCACCCCCTCATGGTCGCCAACCGCATGATCCAGCTCGACCACATCACCCGCGGCCGCGTCATGCTGGGCGTGGGCCCCGGCGCCCTGGTATCGGATGCCTACATGCTCGGCATCGAGCCCCTCACTCAGCGCCCCCGCATGGACGAGTCCCTCGGCATCATCATGCGGCTCCTCACCGAAACCGAGCCCGTCACCTACCAGGCCGAGTGGTTCACCCTGCAACGCGCCACCACCCACCTGCGCCCCTACACCCAGCCGCACTTCCCCATCGCCGTCGCCGCCGCCCAGTCCCCCTCCGGCATGCAACTCGCCGGCAAACACGGCGCCGCCGTCCTATCCCTCGGCATCCGCCCCGGCAGTTCCGAGACCGTCAAGCTCGACTCCTTCTGGCAAATCGCCCTGGACGTCGCCAAAGAGCACGGTAAGACCATGAACCGCCACGACTGGCGCCTCGTCATGCCCGTCCACATCGCCGAGTCCCGCCAGGAAGCCATCGAACAGGCCCGTCAGGGCGCCGCCCGCTTCCAGCGCGACTACTTCGAAGACACCATGGGCTTCGAAAAAACCTTCGACGGGCCCGCCGAGCAACTCATCGACCACATGGTCGACAGCGGCGCCTGGTGCGTCGGCACGCCGGACGATCTGATCGCCGCCATCCATCGGCTGGATGAATCGAGCGGCGGATTCGGCGGCCTCCTCGTGATGGCCACCGAGTGGGGTACCCGCGAGCAAGTCCGCCACAGCTACGAGCTCATCGCCCGCTACGTCATGCCCCAATTCCAGAACTCCCTCACCAGCCTCACCGCCTCCCAGCAGTGGGCCGCCCGCGAACGCCACAACCTCATGGCCCTCCGCACCAAATCCCTCGACAAAGCCACCAAGGACTACGAGCAAAAGACTTCGTAGCGCCTGCCCTGAGCCCGCCGAACGGGGGCCGTGTCTCCGACCGGCCTCTTCCGGGCAACCATCGCCCAGCCCACCCCCGTTCGTGGTGAGGCGCCCGGCAATCAATTGCAGAGCCTGCCCCGAGCTTGTCGAATGCGCCTGCCCAACGGTCCATCCGGTGGCTTCGACTGCCCGCCGCCATCCACCCGCTGGTTGGCGCCCCGCCCCCCTGCTCAACGGCGCACACCGTACTGCCCAAATCCAGGCCGATTTCGACGACCCGCGCCTCACGAGGTGTTACCAAGAACTCTTGAGGCGCGCGAGTTTCCTCGCTCCACCTACGCAGCCGAAACCCCGATAATCGTTCCATGAACCCCGCCACTCAGTCGTATCGCTCCCTCTGCGGTCCTTACCAGACCGTCTTCGTCGACATCGGCGGGACGGTCGTACATATCGAACCCCCATTTTTTGAGACCGTCCTGCGCATCGCGGCTGAGTTTGGCGTGCCGAATCCGCCGGACGACTTCGAGCAGCGGGCCGACCGCGTGTGGCGCCAGGACGGCGAAGAGAATCGTTCGCGTGGCTGCACGCTCACGACCTCGGCTTCGTCCAACTATTGGCAGAGCCAATACGTGCGGTTGGGCGAAGTCCTGGGGATTCACGACACAGCGGGTTTCGGCCACGTTCTCTACGAGCGCTTCAGTTCTTTCGAGGCCTACCAGCCCATGCCCGGCGCCGTCGATGCCCTGCGAGCGCTCAACCGCCTGGGCTTGCGCCTGGTCGTCGCCTCCAACTGGGAAGGCTGGCTCGGCCGCCTGCTGGCCCTGCTTGACCTGGAACGCTTCTTCGCCGCGCAGGTCGTCAGCGCCGACATCGGCGCCGAGAAACCGGACCGCCTCTTCTTCGAACGTGGCCTGGCCATCGCGCAAGCCAGCCGACGCCGTGTCCTCCATGTCGGCGACAACCCGGACGCCGACGTCAACGGTGCGCTGAACGCCGAAATCGACGCCGTCTGGGTCAACCCGTCCGTTCCCGCCGACTCCCCCGTACCGGTAATCGCATCCATCGCCAATTTGCCCGACCTTATCCGGCCCCACGTTGCGCCCCCGCCCTGGCCGCTGGCGTAACCTCTGCTGGCCGTCTGCCCGCCGACCCGGAAAAACCAGTGAACCTCGAGTGGGACGTGATCGCGTCCAAGCTGGCCTGGCGGGGTCGCTTTCCCGTGGTGATCGACCGCCTGCGTGCCCGCGAAGACGGGCGCGAGATGGACTACACCTATCTCAGGCTGAGCGGCGGCGCGGTCACGGTCCTGGGACTGGACGAGGAGCACCGGGCCATCTGCGTGCGGCAGTACCGCCATCCCACCGGCCAGGTGATGCTGGAACTCCCCGCCGGCCACGTGGACCGCAACGAGACGCCTGCCGAATGCGCCCACCGCGAATTCGAGGAGGAAACGGGCCTGCGCATCGGCCACCTGCAATCCCTCGGTTCCTTCGTGCCCGTGCCCGCCCTCAGCGGATTTCGTATGCACATGTTCATCGGACGCAACCTGTCCCAGGGCAGGTCCGCCCTGGACGAATCGGAGATCCTTGAAGTCGTCCGCGTTCCCCTGCGCGAGTTGCGCGAGCAAATCCTGGCCGACGAGCACGATCACGCCGGCATGATCAGCACGATGCTGATCGCCTCACAGCGAGGCCTGCTGCCGGAGTGATCAGTCGCGCGCTGATTGAGCATGGCCCAACCGGCACGGTTCGCCGCGCCGCTTATGCCCACGTGCTGGGAGATGGGCAAGTGGACTGGCTGACCGCCGACGCCCGCCTTGGCTGTGATGTCGCGATTGACCTGGAAGACCCCGAGGCAACACCGTCGGATCTACTCGACCGCCTGGGTGACTCCGAGGCCCTCATCGTGTCGGGCGCACCACTTCCACCAGGGCCAGGCGCGGCGGCGTTGGCTGCCTGGCCGGACCTGCTAAGCGGCCCGGTTGCCGCGATGTCGGAAGATCTGGGATCCCTCGGTCGGCGAACCATGACCAAGGCCATCGTGGTCGCGGAAGCGCCTGGCCTGGGGCCGCCAGCCTGGCAAGCCAGCCTGGCGTTGACGGCCCTGGGCGGCCGCCTGCGGCGGATTGCGGCACGCCGCCAACCGTGCGGCGCGGGATTCCAGGCGATCTATGGCATCGGGCGCTTCCACGATGGTTCAATCGCTTACGTCGAAGCCGCCGCCGGCGCGCCCGCCGGCGCCGAACTGCGCTTCTACGAGGCCCTGGGGCGTGGCGGGATTCGCGAGTACGACTCGCGCCTGGACATCAACCGCGTCACCAGTCGCGGGCGGGCCACAGAGCTCCCCGCAACCCACGTCCATCCATACGCCCGGTTTGTCGCCGACATCTGCCGCGCCGACGAGCCCGCGCCACCCGCCGAGTGGGCGCCTGTCCTGGCCGATGCCCAGGCCGCCTACGACGCCCTGGTGCGCGCGTGTGACTCCGGATCGGCGGTGACGATTTGAACGGGCCCGTTCGCATAGCCGCCGTGAGCTTCGAGCACGGACACCAGTACTCATACCTGCGAGCCATGCTTGGCCTGCCCAGCATCGAACTGGTCGCCGTCTCCGAGCCCGATCCTGATCTGCGCGCCCAGGCCGAGCAGATCTTGTCCGAAGGCGGCGCGCTTAAGTCCGTGCGGATTCATACGGACCACCAGGACGTCTTCCGTGCGGACGATGTCGACGCCGTCAGCATCTGTGCCGCCAACGCCGCCCATCACGACCTCACGCTGGCCGCCGCCGAGGCTGGAAAGCACGTGCTGTGTGAGAAGCCCCTGGCGGTGACCCTGGCTGATGCGACATCGATGGTGCGGGGCTGCGCCGAGCACGGTGTGACACTGGCCACCGCGTATCCCGTTCGGCACGCGCCGCCCGTCTGGGAGGCCAAGCGGCGCCTGGCGAGCGGGGAACTCGGCGCGATCCGAGGCATGTCGCTCACCAACGTGCTCGGAGCCAGGCCAAGCGGCTGGTTCATCGATCCCACGCGCTCGGGCGGTGGAGCCATACGCGACCACATCGTGCATGCCACCGACCTGATGCGCTGGTTCAGCGAGGCCGAAGTCGCTCAGGTCTACTGCGAGGCCGAGACGCTGGCTCGCGACATTCCCGTGGAGGACACCGGCGCCCTGATCGAGGTCTTCGACTCGGGCGTCATCGGCACCTGCGATCCAAGCTGGAACCGTCCGCCAACCTGGCGCAGGTGGGGGGACGTCACCGGACGGATCGTTTGTGACTCGGGCATCGTTGAGTTCGATATCACCGACTACGTCATCCGCGTCACGTCCGCGGATCCAGGGGTTCCGTACCGCGAAGTCTCGTTCGCTTCCAACATGAACGCGGCGCTGCTGTGCGACTTTGCCGAGTCGATTACAACGGGCCGCCCGCCCTGCGCCGACGGCCATGACGGCTGGGCCGGCGTCGCCTGCACCGAAGCCGCCTACGCCTCGGCCCGACGGCACGAGTTCGTCGACGTGCCGCGTTTTCGCTAGGCGGCTCGCAGACGGCCGGAAGAACGTTCGACTCGATGAGCCGTTGCGCGCCGACCGGCGCTTCGTCGGTCGCGGTTCGAGTCGCCTACGATGACTCACGCATGGCCAATACGAACAGAGCGGGCGGCAATGTCGGACCAGGCATCACAAGAACCCACCTACACCATGGGCTACAGCGACGACTTCCAGCAGATGCTCGCCCGGCGCAGCATCCACACGCACGCCGCGCACCTCCTCCCGCACCTCCAGCCGGGCCAGCGCGTGCTCGACTTTGGCTGTGGTCCCGGCACCATCTCGGTTGGCCTGGCGCAGGTCGTCGACCCTGGCGAAGTGCATGGAATCGACATGGAGGCCTCGCAGATCGAAATGGCCAGTGCCGCCGCCGAGGCTGGCGGCCACGCCAACGCGACGTTCCACGTCGGCGACGTGACCAAGCTGCCGTTCGACGACAACTCGTTTGACGTGGCGCATTGCCACGCCGTGCTCATGCACGTCCCGGACACGAAGGCGGCCCTGGCCGAGGTCAAGCGCGTCCTCAAGCCTGGTGGCCTCATTGCCAGTCGCGAGTCGATCATCTCCTCCTCATTTCTGCATCCCGGCGAGGAGGACACGGTCGAAGCCTGGGAAACGTTCGCCCGGCTCCTGGCGGGCAACGGCGGGCACCCGGAAATGGGGCTCGAGCTCAAGGCCAATCTCATGACGGCCGGATTCACCGATATTCGGGCCTCCGGCTCGTTCGACTTCTTCGGATCGACTGAGGATGTGGCCTTCTTCCACGGCTTCATCAACGACTGGTTCTACTCCCCCAAGGTCACCGCGGCCATCGTGGAGTTCGGGCTGGCCAGCCAGGAGAAACTCGATTCCTGGCAGGTTCGCATTGATGAATGGCGTGACAGTGCCGGCGCGGTGGGCGCGATCGCCTTCGGCGAGGCCATCGCCTGTAAGCCCTAGCGGGGGTTCTGAATGAGCCTCGTCGGTGGCTGACCACTACACTCGCCATCCGCATTCTGAGCATCCCTCACACCGCATATGAACTCAGCACCTCGCTTGCACAAAGGCCTGCGCGATAGCTGCCTGGGCGGCGCGCTGCCTCTTCCCGAGGTTTTCCGCCTGGCCCGCCGCGGCGGCTTCGAAGGCGTGGAACTCACGCTGCCGGCCGATGGGCCATTCTCGCTGCGGGCATCTGACGCCGAACGAAGCGAACTCCGCGGGCTGGCGGCCGATGGGCCGCCGATCTTCAGTCTGAATGCCGGTCTGCCATGCCAATTCTCGGCTTCGTCGCTGGATCCAGCGACTCGCGGGGAGGGGCAGGCGCTGGTTCGCAGCAGCATCGACCTGGCGTCGGATCTGGGGGTGGACACGCTGCTCTACATCCCAGGGGTCGTCACGGACGACGCGCCGTTTACCGAAGTCTGGGACGCCGCGCGCGCGGCCGCGGAGCGACTGCTGCCTCACGCCGAACAAGCCGGGGTCACGCTGGCCGTCGAGAACGTCTGGAACGCGCTGATCCTCAGCCCGCGCGACATGCTGGAGTTTGTGGACGGCTTTGCCAGTCCCCACCTGCGGGTCTACTTCGACGTGGGCAACGTGATGCAGTTCGGGCGTCCGCAGCACTGGATTGAGGCGCTGGGCTCGGACCGGATTGCCCGAGTTCACGTCAAGGACTTCACGCTGCAACCGGGTGGCTGGCTGGGATTCACGCAGCTGCTGCACGGGGACGTGGACTGGCCGGTGGTGATGCGGACGCTGCGAGACGTTGGCTACAGCGGCTGGGTGACGCCCGAGGTGAGTCCCAGCAGCGCCGCGCCGGAGGCGTGGGTTTCCGAGCTTTCGGCGGCCATGGACACGATCATCGGCTACTACCAGGGCTGAGCGGTCGATCGCGGGGAATTCGGCAGGTCACGGTGAGATACTGCGCGCCATGAATCAGCCAATCCGAGTTCGCATGGCGCCGAGTCCCACGGGCGACCTGCACGTGGGCAACGCCCGCACGGCGCTATGCAACTACCTGATGGCCCGCCGCTTGGGCGGCGCGTTTATCCTGCGCGTTGAGGACACCGACGCCCAGCGCAGCGACGCGTCCCACGAAGAGGGGATCTACGAGGGGTTGCGCTGGCTGGGCCTGGATTGGGACGAAGGCCCGAACGTCGGCGGACCGTTCGGGCCCTATCGGCAGAGTGAGCGGCAGGACATCCACGGGGAAGCCGTGCAGCAACTGCTGGCTACCGAGCGAGCCTATTACGACTACACGACGGCCGAGGAGCGGGCCGCCGAACGGGAGCAGCAGCGGGCGGAGGGCCAGCCGCAGCGCTATTCCGGCATGGGCCGCCACTTCACGGCCGCCGAGATCGCCGAGCGCAAGGCCGCCGGCGTCGTTCCGGCCGTGCGGTTTCGGGCCGACCCGAAGCCAGTTCGGTTCGACGACATTGTCCTGGGAACGATCCGCGCAGGTCCCGACGAAGTCGACGACTTCGTGATTGCGCGCGGCGACGGATCGGCGCTGTACAACATGGCGGTCGTGGTCGATGACGAGCACATGCGGATCAGCCACGTGGTCCGGGGGAAAGATCACGTGTCCAATACTTTCCGGCAGGTGCTCTTGTACGAAGCGCTGGGTTGGACGCCACCCGCCTTCGCGCATCTGCCGCTAGTGGTCAACCGGCGTCGCCAGAAGTTCTCAAGCCGGGACGGCGCGCAGTGGGTCGGGGAGTACCGAACGCAAGGCTACCTGCCGGAAGCGCTGGTCAACTTCCTGGTTTTCCTCGGCTGGGCACCGGGAGACGAGCGCGAGATTTTCAGCCTGGAGGAGTTGGTGCGGGAGTTCCGGCTGGAGCGGGTGAACCGGGCCGACGCCGTGTTCGACCCGCAGCGGCTTGATCACTTCAACGGTGTGTGGATTCGTCGGCTGGACCTGCAGGAGTTGACCGAGCGGGCGTGGCCGTATGCGGCGGCGGGCGGGCTGGACCTTCGCTCGGACCAGCGCCCGTATTTCACGGCGGCGCTGGAACTGGAGTACGAGCGCCTATCGCATCTGAATCGGACAGCCGAGCTGATGGATTTCTTTTTTGACGACGATCTCGATCCCGATATGGGGCAAGTCAGGTTCAGGCGGCACTCCGCGGCCGAGACAGCCTCGGCGCTGGAACGAGTAGCGGCACTGGTTGAAGCGACGCAACCGTTTGACGATCCGACCCTGGAATCCGCGATGCGCGCGCTGGCCGGCGACCTGGGCTGGAGGGCGGGCGACCTGTTCATGCCGGTGCGCATCGCCGTGACCGGACGGCGGGCCACGCCGCCGCTCTTCGCGACGATGGCCGTGCTGGGACGCCAGCGCTGCCGGGTGCGGCTGCGGCGGGCGCTGTCCGGACTGAAGAGACTCGCCGCTGCCTGAGTCGATGCCGCAACGCGTCATCCAGTTTCTTCCCCATGAGCTTGGCCTGCCATGGGAGCAGGTGCGCGTGGAGGTCGACGGCGAGCTGGTCAGCTGGATGCAGACCTTTACGGTTCCGCACCGGCTGCGCGGGGCGACGCTGGAGAGCGCCGGGGTGGTTGGCGTTCACACCGCGGATGCGCACCAGATGCGGGGGCACATGCGTTTCATGCTGGAAACCGTGCTGGAACGGGCCGAGCGACGCGGCGTGCCCCTCTCGACGCTGTATGGCGGCGTGGCGGACGTCTACCACCGCTGGGCGTACGCCACGGTGATGCCGGAGTTCAGGTTCAGCATTTCGACGCAACGCGCCGAGGCGGTGCCGGGGCGTCACCGGATTCGCGCGGGCGAGCCGGCGGATCGACCCGCGATCGCCCGCCTGTATAACCGCGAGACCGCGGGGCTGACTGGCGTGCGGGTGCGAGAGCCCGAGCGCTGGCTAGGTCCTCGCCAGGGCCTCTATTTCGGCCGGTTGGATGCGTGGGTGAAAGTCGCGCTGAACGATGACGGACGGATCGTCGGCTACTTCATCGGTGATCAGGTCGACGACGACGCGCAGCGGCTTGACATTGTGGACGCGCAGGCGACCAGCAGCGCTGTGGCGGGGTCGCTGATTCGGGCCGTGGCGGAGGAAGCGATCCGACACCGGATGGGAAGCCTGGACTTTCACGTGTATCCAACCGGCCGCGTGGGTCGGTATCTGCAGAATCTCGACGTGAGCATGACGACGGAGCGTCCGATCAGCCGCGCGCAGATGGTTCGGCTGAGCCTGCCGGGCGCTGTGCTGGCGGCGCTACAGCCCTACGCACGCGAGCAGGCCGAAATCCTCGGTCCAGATCGCCCTACGCGACTCGCAATCGAGACGGAGTTGGGCTCGGGCGACCTGGCGCTTGGGGGCGAAGCGCCAGCGCGGAAGATTCGGCTGGCGGCCGGCGATCTGTGCGAGCTTCTCTTCGGCTACCGATCAGCGGAGGAACTACGCGAGATCCACGGCGTACGCCTGGCCGAGCGTGACGTCGAACTCCTGGACGTCCTCTTCCCGCGTCTCGACGCGTATTGCTATTGGCCTGACCGGTACTAGGCGCTAAGCCTCAGCCGGTGGCCTGGGACGCAGCCTCGGTCGGGGCCTGGCACTCGACACAGCCGGCTCTCAGCGACTGGACCCGGCGAATCAGCACAAATGCCATGAAGAGGGCTGTAACGCCTCCGATGAACGGCCGGGCCGGGTCGAAGAAGTTCGCCGCCGCGCCCGTGCCGAATGCCGCCACCAGCAGTCCATTGCATAGCGGGCAGGAAATGGCGAAGGCCGAAAGGAAGCCGCCGGCGTAGATGGGTCCGCTGCCGAACACGTGCCGCTGGCGCATGGCAAACACGCTGACGCCCGCCAGCGCGCCGACGAGCAGCGCATTGATCGTCCAGATGGGGTAGTCGATGGCATAGGCGGGCGTGGCCCGCTCCAGAATCGGCGTGTCGATGGCTCCGGTAATCACGCCCACGCTCAGGCCAAACGCCGCGGCGGTTAGTCCGCCGACCACTAGCGCCGCCGCGAGCGGCGAGCGGGTGGGAAGTCGTAGCGCTCGGGTCTGCAGGGTCATGCGATCAGTCTAAGCCGTTCCCGCGCTCCCGGGGCCAGCCACGCAGATGGCGGCCGCAGGTACGGGTTCAGGCGAGCCGCGTGACGGAGACGTAGTACGCGCCGGCCAGCCGGTTGCCGTCGTCGTCAAGCCACCAGGTCTTGAGCCGTGTCGGACCGGCACTGAGCTCAGCTGTGAAGATTGCGCACCGATCCTGCGGCCGGACCTCAGCTTCCGCCTCGAATTCGCCAATCTTTAGCCAGGCCCGGGCGACCGACAACGCCGCGCCCTCGGGCAACGACCCGTCAACGCCGTGCATTTCGGGGGCGGGCGCTGAAATCGGCAGGTCTGATTCCTCCGGCCAGCGATAGAGCGAGAACGTGTAGGACCCAGGACGTTCGACCTGGAGGTGCCAGGTGCCGCTGTCCATCACGCAGCCGCGGATGTTGCCGGGGTTGTCGCAGTAGACGTAGGCCCAGTCGCAGCTGCACAGCCGCGTGGGGCTTTCGACGTCGGAGCCAATCGTGATTGGGTGATAGCTGTCGAGGTTTCCACCGAGGCGATCCCACCAGGCGTCGTACTCGGCTTGCATGAGGGCCTGAACGCCCGGGTACTCACTCGCCACGTCGGTCTGCTGTCCCGGGTCATGCGTGAGATCGAAGAGCCGCTCACCCAGCAGACGCCACCTGTTCCAGATCACGGCCGCGTCGCCGCGGCGCGTCTGGCCCGACTGGCCGTCGCTGGCGTGGCCGTACTGGACAAACAGCATCCGGTCGGCGATTGGCTCCTCGTTTTGAAGGGTCGCCGTTAGCGAAATCCCATCGAACCCAGCGGATGCCGGCGCCTCCAGATCGCACAGGTCGATCAGCGTGGGAAGAATGTCCTGGCACTGGGTTGGTTGATCGATTCGGCGTGGTCCCACCAGTCCTCCGGACGGCCAGCGGATGAAGCAAGGGACCCGGTGGCCGCCCTCGTACAGCGAGCGCTTCTTGCCGCGCATTCCGGCGTTGTAGACGTTTTCGCCCGTAGCCGTTCCGTTGTCGCCCATGAAGATGAGGATGGTGTTGTCGCGGAGTCCGGCTTCGGTGAGGTACGCGTCCAGGCGGCCGAAGTTCTCATCGATGTTGGCAATCATGCCGAAGAAGCTGGCGACGTCGTAATCAACCTGATCGAGGTACGGCTGGCGGTAGCGGTCGGGCACCCAGTGCGGGCCGTGCGGGGTATTGGTTGCCAGGTAGGCGAAGAATGGTGCGTCGCGGTCCTGGTCGATCCAGCTGATCGTTTCGTCGAACCAGACATCGGTGCAGTACCCCGAGAGCTGCTCGATGGCGGCGCCGCGCCTGGCGTGGGGGTTGAAGTA
>JAPPFO010000109.1 GCA_028875175.1 Chloroflexota bacterium
GATTTTCTATGCCCTAGGGATTGGACTTCTGACCCTGCTGGGCTTCCTGATCATCCCGCGCGTGGTCGACGAACTCGACCGCCTGACGACCGAGCTTCCGTCGATTATTGCGGACCTCGAATCAGCCTTGCCGTCAGAGTTCCTGGGGCAGCCACTGGTTGTGCAGGACGTGATCGATGGGCTGACGGCGGGCGCGACCAGCATGCTGACCGATGCCTCACAGGCGGTAAGCGCTTTCCGCAGCGCATTCAACCTGCTGATTCACGGTGTGCTGGCCGTGGTCGCGGCCGGTTACCTGCTGCTGGCTGGACCCGAACTCTTCCGGGGTCTGTTGGAACGGATTCCCCCCGGTCCGCGGGCCGAGACCGAGGACCTGGTCGGCCGCATCAACAGCGTTCTCGGCGCATTCATCCGAGGCGAGATCATCCTGGTGGTGATCATGAGCGTGACCACGTTCATCGGGCTGTCGATCATCGGCATCCGGTTTGCGGTGATCCTGGCTATTGCCACGGGATTCCTGGAGTTGATCCCGGTGTTCGGCCCGATCATGGCGGCGATTCCACCGATCGGATTGGCGTTGGTCACGGCCAATAACTTTGGCTGGCCGGGGTGGGTCGCGGGCGTGGTGGTGGCTGTGATGTACACGGTGCTGCGGCAGCTCGAGGATTATTTCGTGATTCCCAACGTGGTGGGCCGGGTGGTGCGCGTGCATCCCCTGATTGCCCTGTTCGCCATCTTTGCGGGGCTGCAAATCTGGGGCATTACCGGCATGGTCATTGCCCTGCCGGTGGCCGGGGTGGCGCGGGTTTTGCTGGGCTACGCTTACCGGCGCACGGTTACGTCGCCGCGGCGGCCGTAGTGGCCTGCCACAGGGCACGCGGCTGCTGGTCGCGAACGGCCCAGGCAGAAATCCCGGATAGCAGGGCTAATCGAATTCAAACGGCGCTATTCTTCACGCGGCAATTGCCGAGAGAGCACTGAGGGGCGGATGTCCGCCGAAATTGGACTTGGGTTCCTGGGACTGGGAACGGTCGGCTCGGCCGTGGTTCGCACAGTCACCGAGCGGTCCGGCTACCTGGAGCGCCAGATTGGTCGTTCGTTCCAGGTTCGACGAGCGCTGATCCGCGATCCCAGCCGTAAGCGTGACGTTCCGCTTGACGCCTCCCAAATGACGGTAAACGCCGACGACGTGCTCGACGACGCGTCCATCGACGTCGTCGTGGAACTGATGGGCGGCGTTGAGCCGGCCAACACGTACATCAGGCGGGCGCTTGCGTCCGGCAAGCACGTGGTCACGGCCAACAAGGAAGTGATGGCCACCTACGGGATCGAGTTGCTGGAGCTGGCCACGGCGCACGGCCGGGACCTGTACTTCGAGGCCAGCGTGGGGGGCGGCATCCCGGTAATCGGCCCGTTCCGGCAGGACCTGGCGGCGAACCAGATCCGCGAGGTGCACGCCATCATCAACGGCACGACCAACTACATCCTGACGGAGATGGCCGAAGGCGGGGTGGACTTCGACGCCGCTCTCGCGGACGCGCAGCGGCTGGGCTACGCCGAGCCGAACCCGACCAACGACATCGAGGGCATCGACGCTGCCTACAAGCTAGTGATCCTGGCCTCGCTGGCCTTCAACTGCGCGGTCCGACCGGCGGAGGTTTACCGCGAGGGCATCACGCGCATCAGCGCGGCGGACTTCCAATACGCGGCCGAGCTGGGCTACGGCATCAAGCTGCTGGCCATCGCCAAGCGGGCGTCGAACGGCTTCGAGGCCCGGGTACATCCGGCCTTGATCCAGCAGGACGTACTGCTGGCGCAGGTGGACGGGGTGTTCAACGCCGTGCTGCTGGACGGCGATTTGCTGGGCCGCGCCCTGTTCATTGGGCGCGGGGCAGGACCCGAACCGACCTCCAGCGCCATCGTGGCCGACCTGATTGATCTGGGTCACAACATCCGAAGCGAGGTGCACGACCGGATTCCCATGTCTCTGGACGGTGACCTGTGCGTGCTGCCGATGGCCGAGGTTCGCTCGCGCTACTACTTCCGGCTCTGGGTGAAGGACCAGCCGGGAGTGCTGGCGCGCATCGGCACGGTCTGTGGCGAGCACGCCATCAGCATCGCCTCGGTCATCCAGAAGGAAGTGGATGACAACGCGGGCCGCGCGGAGCTGGTGTTCCTGACGCACGAGGCCCAGGAAGCGGCGGTGCAGGGCGCGCTGTCCGACATCGCGGATCTGGACGTGGTGGCCTCGGTCGCCAGCATGATTCGAGTCGAGGACCTGGCGGAATGAACGGCTCCCCGCGTCCGGGGGTGATCGAGCGCTATCGAGAGTTTCTTCCCGTAGGCGAGGCCACGCCGAATCTGACCATTGGCGAGGGCGACACGCCGCTGATTCGGGCCGAATCGCTGGAGCGGCGGCTGGGCGTGGCGGAGGTCTGGCTGAAACTCGAAGGCTGTAACCCCACCGGCTCGTTCAAGGACCGGGGGCTGGCGGTGGCCGCGGCCAAAGCCATTGAGGAGGGCGCACACTCGTTCATCTGCGCTTCGACCGGGAACACGGCGGCATCCGCAGCAGCCTTCGGCGCGCGGTCCGGAACGCCCACCGGGGTGATTATTCCGGCGCGCGGGGTGGCGCTGGGCAAGGTGGCGCAAGCGCTGATCTACGGCGCGCGCGTGATTCCGATCCAGGGGTCGTTCGACGACGGCCTGACCGTGGTCCGGGCACTTGCGTCGCGACCGGGCGTGGCGCTCGTGAATTCGGTCAATCCCTACCGCCTGGATGGCCAGCAAACGGCCGCATTCGAGGTGGTGGACACGCTGGGCGAGGCGCCGGACGAGCTGTTTATCCCGGTCGGAAACGCCGGCAACATCACGGCGTACTGGAAGGGCTTCCGCGCCTACGAGAGCGCCGGCCGGTCCAGGCAGCTCCCGGTCATGCGTGGCTTCCAGGCCTCAGGCGCCGCGCCGATCGTGGAGGGCGAGCCCGTGGGCAATCCGGACACGGTGGCCTCGGCCATCCGGATCGGCAATCCGGCCAATTGGGAACGCGCGGTGCAGGCGCGCGACGAGTCGGACGGGACCATCGAGGCGGTCAGCGACGAGCTCATCGTCGAGGCCTATCAACTGCTGGCGGCCGAAGAAGGCATCTTTGTCGAACTGGCTTCGGCCGCGTCGGTGGCCGGGCTGCTGCACAGGTCTCGTGGCGGCGAGGTTATTGGTGACCGTGTGGTCTGCGTGCTTACCGGCACCGGACTGAAGGACCCGGGCGCGGCGGTGCGGCACGCACCCAAGCCGGCTGAAGTCGAGGCCAATACCGAGGCGGTGGCCGAGGCTCTGGGCTGGGACGACCTCTAGCTGGCAGTGCCGCGGGCACTCCTGGCTGGCTCACGAGCCATCTGCGTCCAGCAGTCCGTCGCCCAGCACAACGTTGTCGATCAGGCCAACACCGCCGATTTCGGCCGCGACGGCGATCACGAGGGGCGGTTCGGCCGCGGCTATGGGTTCCAGGGTCAGGGCATGGCGGACTTCGGCGTATCCCAGGGTGGCCAGCGGCTCGGCCTGAACGGTGGCTTTCACCAGGTCGGCCAGCGCCCGGGGTGAACGCTCGTCGTCGTCCCAGGCATCGTGCGCGAGCGACAGACCGCGTGAGAGGGACAGGGCGGCCTGGCGTTGTTCGGCCGAAAGGCGAACGTTGCGGCTGCTGAGGGCCAGACCGTCGGGGTCCCTGACCGTGGGCACGATTGCCAGGTCGACCGGCAGGTTCAGGTCCTTCACCATGCGGTCGATCACGCGCGTCTGCTGCCAGTCCTTCTGACCGAGGTAGCCGCGGGTGGGCCGGGTGAGGTTGAAGAGCTTGGCAACGACGGTGGCGACGCCGGCGAAGTGTCCGGGACGGCGGGCGCCTTCGAGATCGGCGCCGATTGGCCCCGGGTCGATCGAGGTGCCGAAGCCATCCGGGTACATCTCCTCAACTGAGGGCGCGAAGACCAAGTCAACGCCGGAAGTCTCGAAACCCGCAAGGTCCGCGGCCTCGTCACGCGGGTAGGCGGCGTAGTCCGACGGATCGTTGAACTGGGTCTGGTTGACGAACAGGGTGGCAATGACCGAGTGCTCGCGGCGCCGGGCGGCGCGCAGTAGTGCGAGGTGGCCGGCGTGGAGCGCGCCCATGGTGGGCACCACGCCGACAGGGCCGCGCAGGCGCGCCCGGGCTTCGTGAAGGCTGGTTCGGGTTCTGGCTACGATCATTGCGAGACGACTTGCGTTGAGCGCGTCCTGCCGCGCCCCTGATACTGCACATCATGGCACCGAACCCCGCGCCGGATTCCGCTGAGCTCCAGCAGGCGCTCGCGGCCGAGCTGCCGACTGGCTCCGTTGCTCCGGGCAATGCGGAACGCGACGCAGTTGACGGCGTTCGGCCGGGTCTTTGCGCGCAGGTCGACTCGCCGGATGCTGTGGCGGCGGCGCTGGCGATCTGTCAGCGGTTGGACGCCGTGGTGGTACCGCGCGGCGGCGGATCCCACCTGGGTCTTGGTCAGCCGCCGGAGCGGGTGGACCTGTTGCTGGACCTCAGCGAGCTGAACGCGGTCATCGAGTACCGGCCGGCGGATCTGACGCTGGCGGTGGCCGCCGGCGCACGGCTGGCGGACGTGCAGGCTTTGCTGGCGGGCGAAGGGCAGATGCTGGCCCTGGACCCGGCGAGTGAACCGAGTTCGACCGTCGGCGGCATGGTGGCCGCCAACCTATCCGGCCCGCGTCGGGCGGGATCGGGCACGGCGCGGGACCTGGTGATCGGCCTCTACGTCGCGGGCGTGAACGGCCTGGTGACGAGGTCAGGCGGCATGGTGGTCAAGAACGTAACCGGTTACGACCTGTCCAAGGCGCACATTGGGGCGTTGGGCACGCTGGGGGTCATCACGCGGGTGAACCTGAAGATCACGCCGTGTCCGTCGGTGGAGCGGACGCTGTTGCTGCCGTTGGCAGACCCGGCGGCGGCCGGCGCGGCAATCGGCGCCGTAATCGACAGTCCGCTGGTGTCCAGCGGATTCGATCTGATTCAACGCGAGCTGACGCCGGACATCGACGTCGGGGACGGCGACGCCTGGCTGTTGGCGATGCGCATGGCCGGAACGGCGGGCGGCGTGGCCGCGCAGCTGGCGATGGCGACGGACGCCGTGGCACCGCACGTGGACGCGGATGGCGTGACGCTGGATGGGGAGGCCCAGGAGGGGTTCTGGTGGGATGCCGATGCGCTGGCGCGTTCGCCCACCGACATTCGCAGCCAGACGACGTGCCGGCTGAACGCCTTGTCCAGCCAGACGCCCTCGTTAGTGGGCAGCGCGGCCGAAATCGGTGAGGACCTGGGTTTGCGGACCACGGCCAGCGCGCGGGCGTTGCACGGCGTGGTGCGTGTCAGGGCCGCCGGGACAGATGACGCTGGTGTGCTAACGGAGTTCGTACAGCGATTGCGAGCGGCGGCAGGGCGGCTGGGCAGCACGCTGGTGATCGAGTATGCGAGCGCGGAGGTGAAGCAAGCCGCGGGGGTGTGGGGCGTCGCGGCCGACGCGCCGGACGTGCAGGCGATGGATGCGCTGCGCGCGGCCTTCGATCCAGGTCGGATAATCAATCGCGGACGCTTTGTGGTGACCTAAGGCATGACGGTGGAACCCGCGCGGTTGGGATTCTCGGCTGAGGACGCACCGGACAGGTCCATCCTGTCGACCTGCGTGCATTGCGGGCTGTGCCTCAACGAGTGTCCGACGTACCGGGTGCTGCGGGTGGAGATGGATTCGCCGCGTGGGCGCATCCAGCTGATTGACGCCGTGCATGACGGGCGGATGGCCCTGGATAGCCCGGCGTTCCTGCGACATACGTTCCAGTGCCTGGATTGCCGAGGCTGCGAGACGGCGTGTCCGTCGGGCGTGAAGTATGGGGAGCTCATCGAGTCCGTCCGGGCGCAGACGGTGCAGGCCAAGCTGCTGCCAACCCGACGACGGATTGCGCAGACGGTGCTGCGTCTGGTGTTTCCGCGGCCAAAGCTGCTACGGCTGGCGGCGCGAGGGTTGTGGCTGTACCAGCGCAGCGGATTGCAGGTGCTAATGCGAAAGCTCGGCTTGCTGCGCCTGATCGCGCCGCCGCTGGCGGCGGTGGAGGCGTTGTCACCCCCGGTTTCGGACCGGTTCCTGCAAGCCTCGGACCTGCGGTTTGTGCCGGCCGCAGGCGAGCGGCGGCGCTCAGTGGCGTTCATCACGGGCTGCATCATGAGCGTGTCGTTCGCGGAGGCGCATCGCGCGTCGCTGCGGGTGCTGGCGCGCAACGGCTGCGATGTCCACATTCCCGAGCACCAGAGTTGTTGCGGGGCGTTGCACGTGCATGGCGGCGACCGTGAGACCGCCCGCGAACTGGCACGCCGCAACATCGATGCCTTCGACTCGGCCGAGTACGAGGCGATCATCATTAACTCGGCGGGTTGCGGATCCACGCTAAAGGAGTATGGCGAACTGCTGGCCGACGTCCCTGGCTACGCGGAGCGCGCACATGCGTTTACGGAACGCGTGCGCGACCTTTCGGAGTTTCTTGCCGAAATCGGCGCGGAGGCGCCAGCAGGATCGGTACGCGAGCGCGTGATCTACCAGGACGCCTGCCACCTGGTTCATGCCCAGGGCGTGTCCCAGCAGCCGCGGGACCTACTGGCCGCGGTGCCCGGAGTGGAATTGGTGGAAATGGAGAACCCGACGGTTTGTTGTGGGGCCGCGGGCCTTTACAGCGTGACGGACACGGACATCTCGCTGGCGATCCTGGAGCAGCGGCTGGATGCGATCGAGGCCACGGGTGCCAAGGTGATCGTGTCCGCCAATCCGGGCTGCCTGCTGCACATCCAGTCAGGCGCCCGTCGGCGCGGGCTGGACCTGACAGTGATGCATGTGGCCGAGTTCCTGGACAAGGCCTACGCCGCGTGAGGACTGGCAGTCGTCAATGTCGACGCCGCAGCGCTCCGTAGAGCGAGGCGCCAGCCGGGGCGCCTGGGCGAGGCGGCAGGCGGCCGTGGACGCCCAGCAGGTGCGCTGGCACGACGAGCACGAGGCCGAGGTGCGAGCCGACCGGGAGTCTCGGGCGGCCGAAATTGCCGCGGGGCGCCGCCCAACGCCGCGCAATATCTGGCGCGTGGTGACATCCAGTAGAACGCTGACGTCATTTCTGATTTTTAGCTTGCTGCTGGCTGCCGGGGTCATCCCGGCCGTGCTGGCGCTGCGGACGACGCAGGAAGAGGGGATCGAGCCGGAAGTCGTCCGTCGGATCCAGGTCGGTCTACAGCAGAGTTCGGACCTGGACGGCGAAGGATTCGACCTACTGGAAATCGTGAACGGCGGCGAGCTGCTGGCTATCAGTTCGACCGCCGACCCGGAGGGCGACCACGGTCCCAACCGGATGCAGGACGGCCTGTTCGATCCGCAGTTCACAGCCTGGCGGTCCGCTGGCCCGGACTTTCCGCTGACGGCGATTTACACGGTGCGATTTCGCACACCGGTTCAGAAGGTGGTTGTTTGGAATCACCCCGATGAACCGTCGGCCAGCTATATCCGGGAGTTTGAAGTGCTGGCTTCGCTGGAGGACCCGCGAACGCATCCCGATGCGCTGGTGAGCATTGGGCGGTTCACGGCGGCCGCTCCGGACCTGAAGCTGGTGTTCGATGTCGAGACGCCAGTGCCGATTCGGTATGCGATGCTGCGGATCTACTCCACGTTTGGGCCGGCGGACTACGTGTCGGCGCACGAGATCGGACTGTTTAGCGAGTCGCGTGACGCCGAGCAGGCGCCGCTGCCGAGGCCGCCGGCGCCGCTGAACATCTAGCGGCGTACGGGGGGCACCCCCAAGCACCTAGGACTCACGTAGCTTAAATACCGCTTCAATCTCACAGGGAATGTCCATCGGAAGTGTGCTGCAACCTACGGCCGAACGTGTATGGCGGCCGGCCTCGCCAAAGACGTCCTGCATCAGTTCGGAGCAGCCGTTGACCACCAGGTGCACACCGGACTCTGACGGCGCCGCGTTGACGAATCCCACGACCTTGATTACCCGCTCCACCTCGTCGAGGCTGCCCACGGCCTTGCGGACCTGCGCCAGGATGTTCAGCCCCGAATCGCGGGCAGCCCTCGCGCCCGTTTCGATGTCATAGTCCTCGCCAACCCGGCCGCACCAATCGCCGCCCGGCGGCTGGCCCGCTATCCACAGCAAATCGCCAGTACGCAACGCCGGGACGTATGCCGCCATTGGCGTTGGCGCTTGAGGCAGCGTGATGCCAAGTTCGCCTAAACGAGCTTCATGCGACACAGATCACCTTCTCCAAGGCGAGATCGCCGATAGGTCGATTGTAAGCGGATCGTCGCGCCTTCGTCTTTGAGCGCGTCAGTAGTACCGGACTTCAGCGATCCCGGATACATGGGATGCAACGAATACGGGGCATGTTACGAACCAGCGGTGACGGTCCAGAGCTGTTTCAGGCTGGTTCCGGGGACGGTGGGGAAGGGGTTGAAGTGGGTCAGGTTGGTGCAGGTGAGGTTGGCGTTGGCGAGGGCGGCGCGGATGTCGGATTCGGGGAACGAGCGGGCGGTGAGGGTGTCGCGGACGGTGGGGTGGCCGGGGCGCTCGATTTGCAGGTGCATGGTGGTTTGGGGGCCCGCCGACTCGAAGCGGCGGTGGAGGGTGAAGGCGGGGCCGTGTTCGGTGACGGGGGTGCGCCAGAGGGTCGCGAAGGCTTCCTGTGAGTTGAGATCGAAGACGAAGACGCCGCCAGGACGGAGGTGGGCGGCGACGCGTTTGAACGTGTGGGTGAGGTCTTCGGGGTCGAGCAGGTGGTTGAGGCTGGCGTAGAGGCAGGTGACGGCGTCGACGGGTTTGTGGGTGTCGAAGGTGCGCATATCGGCTTCGATAAAGGTGATGGGGCGGCCGGCGGCGCGCATCCGGGCCTGGTGGAGCATGGCGGCAGAGAGGTCGATGCCGATGACGCGGGCGCCGCCGTGGGCCTGGAGGACGGCGTGGGTCCCGGTGCCGCAGGCGAGGTCGATAAGGGTTTGGGGGCGACCGACGTGGGCGGCGAGGCGCAGGTTGACTCGGGGGGCGACGAGGATGGCGTATTCGAGGCCGTAGAGACGCTGCCAGGCGTCGTAGATTTCGGCGAACGCGGAGTAGGAGGGTGGGTCGCTTGGGGTCTTTGCGACGGGGCGCTTCTGGTGGCCTGGGGCTTGACTGCCCGGAAGACCCCTCACCGATTTCGGCCGAAGACGGCCGAATCTGCCTCTCCCCTCGGAGAGGGTGAAGATCGGCGTTCCGCGGCGCCAGCTGACGCTACCAACGGCAGCGGTCCCGAGGCGGGGGGTTAGTCCTGGAGCCAGGTGGGGATGTCGCCGGTGGCGGTGGCGTCGGCCCAGGATTTGGAGGTGTCGGCGAGGTTGTCGCCCTGGAGGGTTTCGGTGACGAGGAGGGGGGCGCGGACGCCGCCGTCGGTGATGACGAGGGACTTGGCGACGACGGCGCCGGTGGCGCGGACGTTGAGGACGGCCTGGACGCGGTGCGCCTCAATGCGGTCGGCACGGACGGTCTTGCCGCTGACGCTGATGGCCTGCATGAGGCCGACGACTTCGATTTCCTTGTCGGACGAAACGACGGCGCCCTGAGCCTCAAGGGTCTCGCCGTAGATGGCGGCGTCGACGATGGTGTCGCCGGAGACGTGGAGCTGATCGCCTTCAACGATGATGCGGAAGCCGGGGAAGATGATGGGGGTGTCGACCCGGGTCGTGGCTGCGGGGATGCGGAGGATGTTCTGGCCGTCGATTTCCTCGGTGGTGGCGCCCTCAGGGACGATGGAGCCGCGCGGCGAGTCGACAGACTTGATTTCCTGGTAGAAGACGTCGCCGGTCATGAGTGGGGCTCCGGGTAGGTTTCCCCGGTAAGGATAGCGAGTGAGGGCTAAGGGGTACGGGCAGCGGTGGGCGCAGAGAGCAGAACGGGGAACGGAGGGGCTCTCTTGGTGTCAGTTGATGCGCCAGTGGGGTGGGTGGTTGTGGAGGACGCGGTGGATTTCGGCGGCGCAGTGGGCGGCGGTGCGGATGTTGGTTTGGATGGTGATGCCGGCGACGTGGGGGGAGAAGAGGCAGTTGGGGGCCTGGAGGAGGGGGCTGCCGGTGGGGGGTTCGTGTTCGAAGACGTCGATGGCGGCGCCGGCGATGGTTCCCTGGTTGAGGGCAACGGCCAAGGCCGATTCGTCGACGACGGGGCCGCGGCAGGTGTTGACGAGGATGGCGCCAGGGCGCATCTGACTCAGGCGTTGGGCGTTGATGAGGTGGCGGGTCTGGGGGGTGAGGGGGGTGTGGAGGGTGACAATGTCGGCGCGCTGGAGGAGTTCGTCGAGCGAATCGACGGGTTGGCCGCCGTGGTCGCGGACGACGCTGGCGGGGACGAAGGGGTCGTAGACGAGGCCCTGCATGTCCATCCCGATCGTGAAGGCGCGGAGGACGCGGAGGCCGACGCGGCCGCTGCCGATGATGCCGATAGTGCGGCCGGCGATTTCGTGGGCGGGCAGGTCGCCGCTGTGGCGCCAGCCGCCGGCGCGGACGAGGCGGTCGCGGTCGGGGATGCGCTTGAGGAGGGCGAGGGCGGCGGCGACGGTGAATTCGGCGACGGAGGCGGCGTTGGCCTCGGGGGTGAAGCAGACGGGGATGCCGCGGCGGGTGGCGTGATCGACATCGATGCTGTCGACGCCGACGCCGTGTTTCTGGATGCAGCGGAGGTTGGGGGCGGCGTCGATGACGGCGGCGGTGACGGGGGCGACGCGGACGAGGATGGCGTTGGCGGCGGGGGCGACGGCGAGGATGGCGGGTTCATCGGGGCGCTCGGGGCGGATGACGTGGGCGAAATCTTCGAGAGCGTCGATGCCGCCGTGGTGGATGGGTTCGGTGACGAGGACGTTGGGGCGCTGGGTAGCTGTCATACGGGGAGGGGGTCGATGGGGGGCCGGGCG